>JAADGN010000023.1 GCA_013152325.1 Chloroflexota bacterium | reverse complement strand
ACCGTCACCGCGAGGCGGCGCAAGCCGAGGGCGCGGCGCGGGCGCTGGCAAAAAAGATCGAGGCCTGGCTGGTCGCTGACCAGCGTACACAGACCACGATGATCGGCCCTGTGCCCTGCTTCTTCGCCAAAATGGGCGGCTATTACCGCTGGCAGATCGTGCTGCGCGGGCCGGAGCCAGAGTCGCTGCTCGGCATGCACCTGGCACAATTGAAAGACTGGCGGATAGATGTGGGGCCGGTAAGTTTGCTATAATGGAGTTGTGAGTGGTGAGTTGAGCAGTAAGCAGTGAGAGCATTTCACTGACCGATTCGGATAAACGAATACCCAATAAAAAGGAGCTCTCTTATGCAATCTTTTTCTCGTGGTTGGCAATTTCTCAAGCAGGCCTGGCAGATGGCCGCGGCCGATAAAGACCTGATCAAACCATCCATCTATGCCCTGTTTGCCGGCGCGGTGGTCTCGCTGATCGGCATCATCCCCATCGCGCTGGTCGCGCTGGCCTTTGGCACCAGCGGCTTCGCCGGGCAAATATTCATTTTCGTCCTGGGCACGCTGCTGGTCTTCGTCAACTTCATCGTCAGTTACGTCTTCTCGGCGATGACCGTCTACCTCATCTACGGCTATCTGGCCGAGGGCGACGGCCGCATGGACAAGGCTTGGGCCATCGTGCGCCGCGACCTTTTCGACATCGCCACCCTGGCCGCGGCCTCGACCCTGGTCAACGCCATCAAGAACGCCGTCAAGGGGAAAGGCAAAAGCGGAGGCCGCAACTTCCTGGCCAGGCTGATCGAGACCGTCTGGACGGAGGCCGCCTTCCTCGTCCTGCCGGCGATGGTCATCGAAGACATCAACCTGAAGGACGGGCTGTCGCGCGCCACCCAGATCACGCGTGACAATTTGCTGCTGGTCGGCGTCAGCACGGTGGGCGTGAAAGCCGTCACCGGCCTGATCGGATTCATCCTCGGGCTGACCGGCGCGGCGCTGGGGTTTGGCGTCGGGTACGGACTGGTAGCCCTGCTGGGAACGACCACGTTCGGCCTGGTCGTCGGCATCGGGCTGGGCGTGTTGATATTCCTCGCCTTCACCATGATCGCGACGGTCGTCGGCACTTACACCGGCACGGCCTATCACACCTGCCTGTATTTGTGGGCGCGTGAAGCGGAACAAGCGCGAACCGCCGGACAGCCGATCCAGGTCGCCGCGCCGGCGCCGCTGGCCGCAGTCCTGGAGTAAGGCGTGCAGCCACAGCCGCGCCGCCGCGAAGTGCTGACCTGGGAGGAGATCGACCGCCTGATCGATACCCTGCTCCCGCAATTCAGGCGTGAATTTACGGCCATGGTCATGATCACACGCGGCGGGATCGTCCCCGGCGGCATGCTGGCCGAAACGATGGGCATCACCCACATCCTGACCGCGGCGGTGAATTTCCCGGCGCAAATGCAGGTCGAAAAGACCAAATTGATGGCCTGGCCGGAATTCCTGCAATTCCCGGCGGACGATTTGCTGCGCGGCCGCCAGACCCTGATCGTGGACGATGTGTGGGGCTCCGGGCGCACCATCACCGCCGTCAGGAACCGCGTCTCCGCCGCAGGCGGCTTCTCCGAAACCTGCGTGCTGCACTTCAACCCTCATCGCAACCTCTTCGGCAACACCCGCCCGGATTACTACGCGGCAGTTACCGATGCGTATATCGTCTATCCCTGGGAAATTGACCGCGGGCCAGACCAGGTGCGGCTCAACGGTTAATAGACTATAATCACCCCAATAACCACCACCGGTCAAAAACCATGCGTTGCCTAAAAGTCACCCTGGAAGAAAAATTGAACGCGCTGCGCGAGAACCCTTATTTCGAGGGGCTGGAAGAAGCGGTGCTGCATACTGTGGCCGAGGTCATGCAGTTGCGCCAGTTTGAACGCGGCGAGACGCTCTTTTTGGAGGGCGATCCCTGCGCCGGGCTGCACATCATCCACACCGGCTGCGTCAAGCTGTACCGCCTTTCGCCCCAGGGACGACAGTACATCGTGAACGTGCTGCAGGAGGGCGCCACCTTCGACGAGGTCGCCGTCTTCGACCGGGGAACCAATCCGGTCAACGTAGAGGCCCTGGAGGAGAGCACGGTCTGGGTCATCGAAGCCCAAATGCTGCGCAACCTGGTCGCCGCGCACCCCGCATACGCCCAAAAGATCATCGACAACCTGGCCGGGAACCTGCGTCACTTTGTCGAGCGGGTCAGCGAGATGGCCTTCTTCCACGTCACGCACCGCCTGGCGCGGCTGATCAGCCAACTGCCGGAGACCGCATTGAGCGGAGCGGGCGGCACGCGCCTGACGCAGGAGCAGATCGCAGCCCGTTTGGGAACCGTGCGCGAGGTGGTGGCGCGCTCCCTGCGGGAACTGGAGCGCAGCGGCGCGATCCACGTCCAGAATCGCCGCATCAGCATCGTCGACGACGAGGCGCTCTCCGAGTGGACGCACGGCCCCTGGAATTAGCCTCATCCCGAAGCACAAACCAGCCAGGCCTCTGCGCCTGGCTTTTTATTTTTTGGATAGCGGGCAACCAGGTAGTCTCCCTGTCTGGTGTTGGCAGTTGGCAAACTTTGTTCTTACACCACAGGGCACACAGCGTACACGGAGATTTTATAGGGATTTCTCCAAATCTAACCACCGGACAGTTTGTCGGTAGATGTCCAAGCTTGTGATTTTTCAACCATCGTGCGGGCTGACTAGGGAGTCGGCTTCAGCCGACTTTTATGACCTGAGGCAGGACTTTAGTCCGCCGAATGGCATTGTGCACTATCCAAGTAAGGCTAATTACCCAAAAGTGTCCGGCGGTTAGCTCCAAAGTAATCGGAAAAATTTTCACGCCTTTTTGCTCAAAAGGGGCGGACCCCAGCTTCGAGCATCACTTATCTCCGCCCCCGCCGCCTATTTTTGGTATCGCCTGCCTTTCCAGACGACCCCCTTGCCCGAAAGCACATCGTACGCCGAGACGAGCATCATGACGGCAAACAGCCCCGCACCGAGCGGCGTGGTCAGCGCGTACCAGGCCGGGACGCCCAGGTCGCGCGCCGCCAGGACGCGCCAAAAAAGCAGATAACCCCACACGGCCAGCGCCTCGAGCGTGATCGCAAGCGCAACGGACGAAGAGCCTGCGTACCACCAAATCAGCCCGCCAGCCAACCAGAATGGGAGCAACAAAGCGGCAGCCAGCGCCAGAAAAGCGCCAAAGACACCCAGCATGAGCAGGCTGGGCGTGTCTTTCAACCCCAGGTAGATATTCTTCGTCCAGCCTTCCCACATCTCCGGCAAAGACGTGTACATGCGCGTACTCGCCGCCGAACGCCCATCCGCAAGGACAAGACGATAGCCCGCGCCCTTGACCAATTCAGCCAGGTCCTTGTCATCGACAATCGAGTCCCTGACAGCCGCGTGCCCGCCGATGGCTGCATAGACATCCCGCTTGATGAGAATGAACTGCCCATTGGCGATGGCATCCCTGCGCCCGGGATCATTGACCTTGCGCGGCGAAAAGCCGACCGAGAGCGCCGTCAGCACCAGCGGCAGGACAGTCCGCTCCCAGAAAGTGACCATTTCCTGCCGGGTCAGGATGGTGAACAGATCCGCGCCGTGCTCCCGGGCGGCCAGGTAGGTCGAGACGACAGCTTCGGGCGCGAGGAAAGTATCCGCGTCGACGAAGAGCAGCCAGTCGCCGCGCGCCGCGGCCGCGGCCTGGGCCAGGGCGTGGGGTTTTCCGGCCCAGCCCGGGGGAAGCTCCGCCCCGTGGAGAACGCGCAGCTGCGGGGCGCGCGCCGAGAGTTCGTCCAGTATCCGGGGCGTGGCGTCCGTCGAACGGTCGTCCAAAATGATGATCTCCAAATTGGGATAGGTCTGCGCGAGCAACCCGTCCACGCAGCGGCAAATGTTGCGTTCTTCGTTCCGCGCCGGAACGATGATCGAGATCAGGGGCAGGTCAGTTTGGGGCGGCGGAGACGGGAAGACGACGATATCCAGGTGGTACTGGGTATGCAGCCAGGTGAGAACGACGAGGGCGGCGAGGCAGGTGAGGGTGGAGGCGATAAAAATTGTCATCTTGCTCGGTTTGAACGTTCGAACGTTCAAACAACAGACACTCTCGAACTCCCATCCACCTTCTCCACCTCGATCCGGGTTGGGAAGGCGTCCTTGAGCGATTCCAGATGGGTGATGACCAGGATTTTCTCGAAGTCGGCGCGCACCTGGTTGATGGCCTCGATCAGGCGCTGACGTCCCCGGGCATCCTGTGAGCCAAAGCCCTCGTCAATGATGAGCGTTTGCAGACGGGCGCCCTTGCGCCGGGAGAGCACTTCCGAGAGCGCCAGGCGGATGGCAAAGTTGACGCGGAAGGCCTCGCCGCCGGAGAACATCTCGTAATCGCGGACGCCGGCGCTGTCGCTGATCTGGATGTCGAGCGTTTCCTTCAGGTCGCCGCGTTTCTTGTCCTTGTACGCGGCCTGCGTGATGAAGCGGATGGACATCTGCCCGTCGCTCAGGCGCTCAAGCAGCGCATTGGCCTTGGCCTCGATCTCCGGCAGCGCCTGCTCGATCAGCAGCGCCGGGACGCCGTCCCTGCCAAAGGCGCGCTCCAGGCGTTTGTGACGGCCGATCGCGGCGGCCAGTTCCTCGCGCCGGGCTTCCAGGCCAGCCTTGCGAACGCGCAGGTCATCCAGCACGGCCACCTTCTGCCGCGCCGCGCCGACCTCCTGGTTAAGCCGGTTCTCCTGTTCCTGCAGCTTGAACAATTCGGCATAGGCCGCGTTTTCATCCGGGGCCTGGGATTCGGCGGCCGCGAGGGACGCGGCGGCCGTGTCGCATTCGGCCTGCTGGGCTTCGATCTCGGATTGCAGCTGCTGAATTTGCGCCTGGAGATTGGCGATCTCGTCCTCCAGCGGTTTGAGCGCGGCGCGGGCCGATGCGAGGGTGCGATACTCCTCCTCGGCAAGACGGGCTTCCTTCTCGGCGCGGCGGGCCGCATCGTGCGCGGCCGCGTCGTAGCCCAGCGTTTTCAGTTCCTCGTCGATTTCGGCCAGACGGGCGCGCGCCGCCGGGGCAAAACCCTCTTTTGCGAGCAACTCACTCACGACAGCCAGACGCTTTGCGCCCTCCTGCTCCCACGCTTCGACGTTCTTCTCGAGCGTCTCCAGGCTCGCCGTCAACGCGGTGACCTTGTTGCTGTGCGCCAAACGCTCCTCTTCGTAGCGGGCGAAATCGGCATATTGGGCTTCGAGGTCTTTGATCTTCTGCTTCGACTCTTCGAAAAAGGCCTTGTTGTCACGCCAGCGGTTCCCCATCTCGGCGCCTTCGTCGTTCAGGCGTCCGATCAGGGACTTGCGGTCATCGGGTTCGAGCGGCTGCCCGCACAAGGGACAATCCGCGCCCTCGGCAGCTTCCAACCGTTCGATACGCGCCTTCAACTCGTCCATGGCGGCTTTCAGGCGCTCATTTTCGGCCTTGCGCTCAGCCCCCTCCTGGCGGGCGGCCTGCAGCCGGGTTTCCAGCTCGGCACGCTGCGCCAATTTGCCCTCTGTCTCCGCCAGAAGTTTTTCCGCCGCTTCGATTTCGGTACGCAGCTTTTCGATCTCGGGTTGCTGACCGCTGACCGCCGACTGTTGACCGCTGAGCGTCTTTTGTTCCTCTTCGAGCCGCGCCCGCTCAGACTCGATCTCGCGCAGCGGGTCTTGCCGCCTCTTCTCGTGCTCGTGGAACTGGGCCGCGATCTCGTCCCAGCGCGCCAGGTCTTCGCGGGCAGATTGCCAGGACTTGTAAGCAGCCTCCACCTCGCCGGCGCGGGAGAGCAGGTCCGCATAACGGCCGCGTTCGGCCTCCCGTTCGGCGAGCCGCGCCTGGATTCCGGCCTGGTTCGCCTTGGAGCGCGCCAGGGCTTCGCCCAGTTTTTCCACCAGCTTGCGCTGCTCGTCCAGCGAGGCCGTCACACGGCGCATATTGTCCAGCGTGGCTTCCTGGGCCTTGCGCGCCGCGGCCAGGCGTCCGAGTTCCGCTTCGAGTTCGTCCAGGCGCGCCAGGCGTTCGTCTTCTTCGGCCAGTTCGGCCTCGATCTCGGCGATGCGCCCATCCGCGATATCCAGCTCCTGTTCGAGCGCCCGGCGGCGCGCGGCGGTACGTTCCTTGTAGACATCCCAAACCTCCAGGCCGAGGATGCTGCTCAAAACCTCCTTGCGCTTGCTGGCGTTCTGCTGGGTGAACTGGTCAGCCTTGCCCTGCAGGAAAAAGGCCGCGTTGACGAAGGTCTCGTAATCCAGGCGCAGGATCTGCTGGATGCGCGCCTGCGTGCCGCTCATGGTGCGCTCGCTGAGCGGACGCCAATCGCCGTCCGCGGTCTGGACCTGGAATTCAAGCAGTTTGGATTTGCCGCGCGGCATCGTCCGCTGGACGCGGTAGACGTTCCCCTCATACGCGAAGGTGTAGACCACCTCGGCGGCCTTGACGCCGGGATGGGTGTTGATCAGGGCTTCGTCGCGCTTGCGCGCCTGCCCGAAGAGCGCCCAGGTGATGGCGTCCAGCAGCGAAGACTTGCCCGCGCCGTTGTGCCCGGAGATGCAGGCCAGACTGAAACCGGTAAAATCCACCTCGACCAGGTCGCGATAGGAGAGAAAGCCGGAGAGCGTCAGCTTGAGAGGGATCATGCCTGAATTATACCGTTATTGCGCCAGGGCTTTCCCAAAGCCCAAACTTGCCCTGCTTGGCGACTGATGTTATCATCATGCCGGAGCCATTATGCAAGAGACCGTCACCCCGCGGGCGCGCCGCCGCCTGATCCTGACCTCGATTATCCTCGCAACGCTGCCCTGCTACTGCCTGGGATGGCTGGCCGTGCAATTGGCCCCCGACGCGGGAAGCGTTACGCCGACCGCCTCGCCCTCCCCCGCGCCTGCCACCGCCACAGCGACATCGGGCACACCCGCGACGCCAACCCTGTCCCAAACGCCCGACATCGTCACCGCCACCGGCACCTTCACCCTGACCCCCTCGCTGACGCCGACTCCCTCGCCAACGCCCTTCCAGCCGCCGACGTCCACTTTCACGCCGTCGCCGACATGGACGCCGACGAACACGGCCACACCCTTCCAGCCGCCGACGTTCACCTTCACGCCGACCGACACCCCCACGAACACACCGACGGCAACCTTCACGCCGACCAACACCCCCACGAACACGCCGACAGCAACCTTCACGTCGACCCCTGCACCGGCGATCCCTGCGCCGTAGAGGCGCTCCGGCCATCAGCCGCCCGCAATTAACCTTTTAAACCGATGCCAAAATTACGCGCCACGCTCTGTACCCTGCTCGTCATCGTCCTGACCGGATGCGGCAGTCTCGCGCCGGCGGGCGTCTCCTCCACGTCCACGCCGGAGGCCACCGCCACGTCCGTCGTGATCGCGGCTGCATCGCCCACGCCAACGCCCGCCGGACCGCGCACCATCCGTCTCTGGCTGCCGCCGGAGTTCGACCCCGCCGCAGGCACACCCGCCGGGGACCTGCTGCAAGCCCGCCTGGACGAATTCGAAACCCGCCGCCCCGGCCTGGCGGTCGTCGTCCGCATCAAATCCACGCAGGGGACGGCCAGCCTGCTCAACTCGCTCACCGCCGCCAGCCAGGCCGCCCCCGGCGCGCTCCCCGACCTGGTCGCGCTGCCGCGTCCCGACCTGGAAGCCGCGGTGCTCAAAGGCATCCTGCATCCGCTCGACGGCCTGACCACGCTCATCGACGACCCCGATTGGTACGGCTATGCCCGCCAGTTGGCCCACGTCCAAAACACCACCTACGGCCTGCCCTTCGCCGCCGACGCGCTGGTCCTGCTCTACCGCCCCGACCCCGACACCCTGTTCGCCCCCACTTGGGAGAATTTCCGGGAACTCGAAACGCAGCTCATCTTCCCCGCCGACGATCCGCAGAGCGCGCTCAGCCTGTGCCTGTATCTCACCGCCGGCGGCGCGCTGCTCGACGAACAGGGGCAGCCCGCCCTCGAGGCGCAACCTCTCACCGACGTGCTCACCTTCTACCAGAGCGAACTCGTCTCCCCCGCCGTCACACAGTACCAGACCGACGAGCAGATCTGGGAGGCCTACCGTCTCCAGAGCAGCACGGCAGCCGTCACCTGGGCTGCCCGTTATTTGGATGAAACGCCAGCGGACACCGCCCTCGCGCCGATCCCCGGCCTGGACGGTTCATCCTGCTCCCTGGCAACAGGCTGGATCTGGGCGCTGGCCGGATCGAACCCGGACCTGCAGCCGGTCGCCGTTGAATTGGCCGAATTCCTGTCCGACAGCGACTTCCTGTCCGCGTGGACAGCCGCCGCCGGATACCTGCCGCCGCGTCCCAACGCGCTGGCCGCCTGGCCAAAGACCAGCCCGCAACTGGTCATCCAGGAAATCAGCACCATCGCCCAACCCCTCCCCTCCGCCAGCGTGACGCTCACGCTCGGCCCTGTCATTCAAAAGGCGGTATTGAGCGTGCTGCAAGAACAAGTCGCCCCTGCCGACGCAGCCCAGACCGCAATAGAAAGTTTGAAATAACCATCGCCTTCACGGCCCGGGAATCAGACAGGCTCCCAAGTGCGGGAGCCTGTTTCGTTTCTGCATTACGTTGGCTGTCAATCGTCTTCCTCTTTTTCCTCTTTCTTGCTCCTCCCCCACAACAACAGGGCCGCGCCGGCGCCAATGCCGAACATGCCCAACGCGCCGGCCGTCGCAAAGCGGGTCATCGCGATCGCCAATCCGACAAACCCCAGAAAAACAGCGATCTGCAATTGCCATGCCTCTTTGCGGAAGGCTTCCAGCGTGAACCAGCCGACACCCAGCCCAAAGACCAGCATGCCGACCAGACGTACCAATACGCCCAGCAGTTCGAAAATATCATACACGATCGGTGGCATTTCTTCCTCCTTTTGAATCAGAGAACGGTTATACCCAGGCCCAGATCATCCACAGGCCGATCATCACAAGCCCTATTATAAACCGTAAAACGAACGACCACCCCCAGCCCGTCATCAGACCGCGGGTGATCGTCCACGCCTCCTGCTTGTCGTGCCCCCGGGCCATCTCCGCCAGGAACAGGGCCAGCGGCGCAAGCAGCAACCCGCCGAGCGGGGAAAGCAGCAGACTCCCGACCACAGCGGCTGCCAGGGCGATCCAGATCGCCGATTTCGACGCGCCGCTCTCGAGCGCTTTCGCGCCCATCAGCACACCGTCCATCACGTTGCCGATGATCATCAGGACAGTCATCACCGCAAACATGATCCAGCCCAGCGTGGTAAAGCTGTGCGCGAGGCCATAGCCAAGCGCGGCCAACCAGATGATGACCAACCCCGGAAAGATCGGGATGACCAGCCCAAACAGGCCAACCAGCATGGCCGCCAAAGTCAATACGGTCACAGATGTTTCGAGCCAACCAGGCATATCCTGCTCCTTATTCGGGGCGAATGACGTCTATCCCGCCCATCCAGGGACGCAGCGCCTCGGGCACAACGATCGAACCGTCGGCCTGCTGATAATTTTCCATAACGGCGATCAGGGTGCGGGGGAGTCCGAGTCCCGATCCGTTCAGGGTGTGAGGGAAGCGCGGCTTGCCGCCGTCCGCAGGTCGATAACGGATGTTGGCGCGCCGGGCCTGAAAGTCGCCCACGTTCGAGACCGAGGAGACCTCCAACCATTCGTCGCAGCCAGGTGCCCAGACCTCGAGGTCGTAGGTGATGCGCGCGCCAAATCCCAGATCGCCGGTGCAAAGCTGCAAAACACGATAGGTCAGCCCCAGCTCGGCAATGGTCTGCTCGGCAGCAGCCATCATCCTTTCCAGTTCGGCGGGCGAGTCGTCCGGTTCGCAATAAACGTACATCTCGACCTTATCGAACTGGTGACCACGCTTGATGCCGCGCACATCGCGCCCTGCGCTCATCTTTTCGCGACGAAAACAGGGCGTATAGGCGGTATAGCGCCGCGGCAGGGATTCGCCGGGCAGGATCTCATCCATGTGCAGGCCGGTCAAGGGGACTTCGGCGGTGGGAACCATGTACAGGTCTTCCTCGTGGTCCTTGTACAGGTTATCGGCGAACTTGGGCAGTTGGCCCGCGCCGAAAACCGTCTCCGTCTTCACGATGAAGGGCGTATATTTTTCCGTGTAGCCCTGGCGGATATGCAAATCAAGCATCCAGGCGATCAGCGCCCGCTGCAAGCGCGCCCCCGCGCCGCTCAACACATAGAAGCGCGAGCCGGTGATCTTGACGCCCTGCTCAAAATCGATAATGCCCAACGCCGGGCCAAGCTCCCAGTGCGGCCTGGGTTCGAAGGCGAACTGCTTCGGCTCGCCGACCGTTTTGAGGACCACGTTCCCGGTTTCGTCGCCACCCAACGGCACGGCCGGGTCAGGCAGGTTGGGCAGTACAGCCATCGCCCCGTGCAATTCGGATTCGACCTGGCGCAGTTCTTCGTCCAGGGCGGAGATCCTGTCGCCGACCGCACGCATGGCCTCGATTTTCGTCTGTCGTTCGGCGGCGTCTTTCATGCGGCCAATTTCTTTGGAAACCTTGTTGCGCTCAGATTTGAGCGCTTCCACCTCGCCCAGGATGGAACGCCGCCTGGCATCCAACGCAAGCACCGGCTCAACCAGCGCCGGGTCGGCCCGACGCTTTTCCAGCGCCTGTCGAACCAGGTCGGGGTTCTCGCGGATAAGGTTGATATCGAGCATAGTGCACCTCCAGGTGAAATAGCTACGCCCCCAAGTCCATAGCAGGACGAGGGGGCGCTCGTGGTGCCACCTGCTTTCACCGGCCCCTCCCGTCCCTCCGGGACCTCCCTCACCATTATCAGGGAAAATGGCGAGGGCCGGGGTGGGGCCAGCCTCGACTACGCGATAACGGGCGCTCCCGTCCCTCTTACGGCGGATTCCCGCCCTTGCGAGGGCGACGTCCCCTTACAGGGAACCGGAGGGGATTTCACTGGCTGGCCGACCGCCTCACACCATCCGGCGGCTCTCTGAACGGTTGCCCAGGTACTTGTCTCCGGGTGCGTCTTGGATATGTGCCTATTATATTCGGCTGGGGCAAGAAGTCAAGCAAACATCCTGTAAAAACAGGGCAGGACGTGAGTCCTGCCCTGCCAAATCCGACGCCCGCCGGAAACTTACTTGCGGTTCATGGCGTCCATCACGGCCACCGCCGCGATCTGGACAATGTCGTTGACCTCGTCGCCGGTCTGCATCACGTGGACAGGCGCGCCCATGCCGAGCAGGATGGGGCCAATCGCCTTGGCTTTGCCCAGGCGGGCCAACAGCTTGTAGGCGATATTGGCCGACTCGAGCGAGGGAAAGACCAGTACGTTGGCGTCCTTGACCGCGCTGAACGGATAACGCTCGTCGACGATCTCCGGCACGACCGCCGTATCGGCCTGCATCTCGCCATCCACGACCAAATCCGGATAGCGTTCCTTGACCAGCGCCACAGCCTTGGCAACCTTCCTGGAAAGCGGGTGCGGCGTGGAGCCAAAGTTCGAGAACGACAGGAAGGCCACGCGCGGTTCGATCTCCAAATGGCGGGCAAACCCGGCCACCAAATGAGCGATCTCGGCCAAGTCTTCGGCGGAGGGGTCGATATTGACCGTCGCGTCCGTGAACAGGTAGACGCGGTCTTCGACGATCATCAGGTAGACGCCGGCAGCGCGGGTTGTCCCCGGGGCGGTATGGTGAACCTCCAATGCCGGGCGAATGACCTCCGGATATTCATGTGTCAACCCGGAGACGAAGGCATCCGCGTCGCCCATCTTGACCATTATCGGGCCAAACACGTTTGGTTCGCGCACGCGCTTCCTGGCCATCGCCAGGGTCATGCCCTTGCGCTGGCGCAGCTCATAGTACGCGTCGGCATACGCATCCAATTTTTCAAACCCGGCAGGGTAAACCACTTCCGGGCTATACTCCAGTCCCAGACGGCTGATGGCCTCCTGGATCACGTCAGGGCGGCCGATCAAAATCGGGACGCCAATTTTCTCGTCGAGGATTTGCGCCGCAGCGCGGATGATCTTCGACTCTTCGCCTTCGGCAAAGACGATGCGCTTCTTGCCGCCGCTGGAACGGGCCTTGTTCATGATGAAATGACGCACCTGCTCGCCCTTGCCGAGCCGGTAAGCCAGTTGTTTGCGGTATTCATCCAGGTCGATCTGCTTGCGGGCGACGCCGGTCTCCATGGCTGCCTGGGCCACGGCGGGCGCTTCCCACAACAACACGCGTGGGTCAAAAGGTTTGGGGATGATATATTCGCGCCCGAATTTCAAACTCTCCAGGCCATAGGCGCGCAGCACGCTATCCGGCACATCTTCTTTCGTCAACGCCGCCAGCGCTTTGGAAGCGGCCAGTTTCATCTCGTCGTTAATGGCCGTCGCGCGTACATCCAGCGCGCCGCGGAAGATAAAGGGGAAGCCCAGCACGTTGTTGACCTGATTCGGGTAATCCGAGCGCCCGGTGGCGATGATCGCGTCCGGGCGGGCTTTACGCGCCAGTTCAGGTTTGATCTCAGGGTCCGGATTCGCCATCGCGAAGATGATCGGATCCTTGGCCATCGTTTTGACCATCTCCGGCGTCAGAATGTCGGCCACCGAGAGACCGTAAAACACGTCCGCCCCGCTCACCGCGTCGGCCAGCGTGCGCGCGTCGGTCTCGACCGCGAACTGTTCCTTGTATTTGTTCATGCGCTCCGTGCGGCCTTTGTAAACCACACCGCGGCTGTCCACCATCATGATATTCTCGCGCTTGACGCCCCATCTGATGGCCAGGTTGGCGCAGGAGACGGCAGCCGCCCCCGCGCCGGAGATGGCAATGCGAATCTCCTCATGCTTCTTGCCGACCAATTCCAGGGCATTCGCCAGAGCCGCCGAAGAGATGATGGCTGTGCCATGCTGGTCGTCGTGAAAGACGGGGATATCCAGCATTTCCTTGAGCGTCTCTTCGATGTAGAAACATTCGGGGGCCTTGATGTCTTCCAGGTTGATGCCGCCAAAAGTGGGCGCGATGGCCGCCGCCACCCGGATCACATCATCGGGGTCCTGGGCGTCGACTTCGATATCGAACACGTCCACGTCGGCGAACTTCTTGAACAGCACCCCCTTGCCCTCCATCACCGGCTTGGAGGCCAGCGCGCCCCGGTCTCCCAGGCCAAGGATGGCCGTCCCGTTGCTGAGCACGGCCACCAGGTTACCTTTAGATGTATACTCATAGGCCAGATTGGGGTCCTTCTCGATTTCCAGCACTGGCACGGCCACGCCGGGGGTATAGGCCAGCCCCAGATCGCGTTGCGTATCCATCGGTTTCGTCGGAACGATCGCTATCTTCCCTGGCTTCCCTTTCAGGCGATGATATTCCAGGGCCTCTTCGCGGGTAATTTTGCTCATAAGACCTCCTCAGGTTCTATTTCGTAATCAGAAAAATGGCAAGATCCTTCAGCCATTACCTGCATTATGACACAACTGGTTGAACCGATATAGTTCCTTTTGTCATATCTTTTCGCGACGCCTGCCAGGTTAAACAGTATCGGGGTTTTCACGGCTCGCACAAGATGAGTGTCATATACACTTACTTACCCCGCGCGGGCAAAAAAGTTATGGCCGATGCAGCACATTTAGGTATTTTTCATGTATAATAAGCCAAATCCAAAATGGATTGATTGTTTAGTCAATTCTCTGCCGCCTAAAATTCTTAGTGCGGCCACGGCTTGTAAACGGATCTTCTGGAAAATTTCGGGTACGCCCCTCATCCTGTTGTACAGGAATTTAATTGGGAAGTCCATCTCTTGAGCGTTCGATGGACGGTGATGTGAAGTAGTCAGGACGGAAAAATCGAATAACAAACTGACTTTGCCATACACATCAGGTGCCCTGTGGTGACATTCTCTGTCACCCGGTAACCTATCTTGACATCTCCCCCACCGCGGGGCGATAGGACAGGTGTATTCAAATCTAGACCCTCACAGTCGTGGCCATCAGGCAGGCCGACGGCTGTGTGTTTTTAAGGATGCGAAAAATTACTGCGATAAAAGCCCAGAAGAAAAACCCTCAACGGGTCAACATCTTCCTGGACGGCGAATTCGCCTTCGGTCTGACTCGAATTGTGGCCGGGTGGCTGCAAGTTGGGCAGGTACTCAGCGAGGAGAAAATCGCCGAACTGCAAGCCGAAGACAGCCGTGAAACCGCCTACCTGCGGGCGCTCAACTTCCTGAGCTATCGCCCGCGCTCCCTGGCAGAGATACGGCGAAACCTGCGCAAGCACGAGGTCCCAGAAACAGCGATCGAAGCGACCCTGGAACGCCTCCAAAAAAATGGTTTTGCCAATGACGAAGATTTCGCACGTGCGTGGGTCGAAAACCGCAACACCTTCCGCCCGCGCGGCCGCCGGGTGCTGAGATCGGAACTCCGTCAGAAAGGCATCACCGACGAGATCATTCAGCCGGTGCTGGACGATCTCGTCGACGATGAGCAGTTGGCCTACCAAGCCGGCAAAAAAAAGGCCCGCAAGCTGGCCAAGCTAGAATGGCAAGTCTTTCGCCGCAAACTCGGTGATTTCCTTGCCCGGCGTGGATTTACATACTCCGTTATCGCCCCGCTCCTCAGACAATTATGGGACGAGGTGCAAAAAGAAACCGGCGGGGATCATTTTTGACAACGAGGATACTTATGAACCAACCAGTCATTTTCATCGCAGGGCTGACCCTGGTTTTGGGCGTACTGATCGGATATCTGATCAGCCGCTACCAGAACCAGCGCAGTCAACAACAACAAAAAGATAAAGCTGATGACATTCTCAAAGGAGCCAACGAACAAGCACGACTGATCGAGATACAGGCGCGTGACAACGCGCTCAAGATCATCCAGGATGCCGAGAAGGAGATCAAGCAGCGGCGCAGCGAACTCCATCAGGAAGAAAACCGCATCCAGAAACGCCGCAACGAACTCGACACCCGCTTCGAACGCCTGGAGCAGCGCGAACAGACCTTGAGCAAGCGGCAAAGCACCATCGACCGCCGGGCCAACGAAATCGAAAAGAAGCACGCCCAGCAGATGGAAAAACTCCAGCAGATCTCGCAAATGACCAAGGATGAAGCCCGCGAGCTGCTGCTGGCGGAGGTAGAAAAAGAAGCCCGCGGCGACATGGCGCGCATCATCCGCCAGATCGAAGCGGAAGCGCGGGAAGAGGGCGAAAAGCGCGCCCGAAAACTGATCGCGGACGCCATCCAGCGCGTCGCGTCGGAACACGTCTCCGAAGTGACGTCCAAGGTCGTGCCGCTGCCCAATGACGACATGAAAGGCCGCATCGTGGGCCGCAACGGACGCAACATCCGCGCCTTCGAGCAGGCCGCCGGCGTGGACGTGATCGTGGACGACACCCCCGAAGCCGTGACCATCTCCTGCTTCGACTCGGTGCGCCGCGAGATCGCCCGCCGCGCCATGACCCGCCTGACGATCGACGGGCGCATCCACCCGGCCCATATCGAAAAGATCATCAAGGAAGAAACCAAAGCGGTGGACAAAGTCATCGCCGAGGCCGGCGAACAGGCCGCCTTCGATGCCGGTATCAGCGGGCTGCATCCTGAAATCCTCCGCATGATAGGACGGCTAAAATTCCGCACATCGTACGGACAAAACCAATTGGCCCACGCGGTCGAGGTGGCAAAACTGGCCAGCATCCTGGCCGCAGAATTGGGCGCGAATATCGAACTCGCCAAACAGGGCGGCTTCCTGCACGACATCGGCAAAGCCATGGATCACAACCAGGAAGGCACACACGCCATGCTGGGAGCGGAGTTCTGCCGCCGTTACGGCGTGCATCCGCTGGTCGTCAACGCGATCGCTGCGCACCACCACGAGGAGGACCAGGAATCGGTCGAGGCGGTCATCGCCGAGGCGGCCGACGCCATCTCCGGCGCGCGTCCCGGCGCACGCCGCGAAGACCTGGAGGCCTACATCAAGCGCATCCGCGCGCTGGAGGAGCTCTCCATGTCCTTCAAGGGCGTCAATCAGGCCTACGCCATCCAGGCCGGACGCGAAGTACGCATCATCGTCCGCCCGGAAGACATCGACGATCTCTCCGCCACCCGCCTGGCGCGCGACATCGCCAAGCAGATCGAAGAAACCATGCAGTACCCCGGTCAGATCAAGGTGACCGTGATCCGCGAGACCAGGGCGATAGATTACGCGAAGTAGCGATCAGGGAACAGAAAATAAAACAGCAGACCTCCCGCAGATTCGATCCTGCGGGAGGTTGTTTTTTTTCATCACGCGCGGAGAGACGAGCGCTCTCCGCTCTTCATTCCTTTTTGCCAAAAAATATCGTCCTGCCCATGACACCCAGAAAAGCCAAAATCGCAACCGCGTTGAGCAGGCTGCCCCACAAACGCAGGGAACGCAGGAAAGCCAAATCGCCCGCAATACGCAAGATCAGGGAGAAGTGCAGCAAGCCGAGGGGATAATAGAATTTATCACTGTATTGCACGGGCAGTTGCAGGACAGCCGGGAAAATGATCGCCGCATGGCCGAAAATCATGGCAAAAACAAACCCCACGAAAACCGTATGCAGGAAAGCATCGTAGATCGGCCCGGCGGACACAGCACCCGTGAAGACGCCAATAACGCCGCCAATCCCCAGCCAGACATAACCGCCCAACAGGGAAACTGCCACAAAACGCGGCAGCCCCGTCTTGTGGACAGTATGGCGGGATATGTCATAGCGCAAAAGCCAGGCCGCCATCAAAACCATGCCCAGCGAAACGAGGCGCGTCCCTGCGTCCAGCCAGCCCAAGGTCAACAGCATTCCCAGCAAATACACCCCCACCGCCGCCCGCCAGGCAATTTTCCGCCATCGGGAAGGACGCACCAATCGTCCCAATTCCAATCGTTCGCCAACAATGGTCAGCACCAGAAAAGCGCTCCACCACAACACGATCTGGAAAATCGGCTTGCCAAACAGCCACAGCAAAGTTCCGACGAACCAGGCTGCCGCGCCCAAGGCCATGACGATGGTATAGTCCGCCCAATGACGCTTCAATATCACCCCAAAAACCAACACCAGGCCAAAGCTCCCCAGCGTCATCAGCAGCGGGCCGACAATGCTGCTCCCGCCGACAACATAATAGAGACCGCCCACAGCGCTCAGCACCGGCCCGGCATACAACCAGGATTTGTTGAGCGCTACCGCCCGCTCGACGCCAATCAGTGTGCCCAGAAAACCGGCGATCATCAAGGGACCATGCGCCATCGGCCAGGGAGATAGTGTCGGCCAGGCCCAACCGGAACGCACCAAACCGCTCCACATAGCCACCAGCAATGCGGCAATCGCGAAGAACAATAGGACAAAACGCTGGGAAGGTTTCGTAAACAACATTACACCTCGATAAATGGATTCATCCGCTTCTCGTCCCCCACCGACGTCTGCGAACCGTGACCGGACAATATCACCGTTTCGTCCGGCAGGGTGTAAACCTGCTCGCGAATACTCCGCTCCAGTGCAGACCAATTCCCGCCGGGCAGGTCGGTGCGGCCTACGCTGCGATAGAAGATCAGGTCGCCGCTGAACAGAGCATTTGCCTCGGCGCAGTAAAACACACAATGACCGGGCGTATGCCCCGGCGTGTGGCGCACCTGGAATTGGGTATCGCCCAGGCGCAAAATTTGTCCGTGCTCAAGGCCTATCGCCGGGTCGGGGCCGGGATCTATGTTGAAGCCGAACATCGGTCCGCCGCCGCCCGCCCGCCAGAGCACATAATCGGCGGGGTGCAGCGCAGCCAATGGCGCCGGGTCGAGCGCGTCCGCTATGGCCGCCGCGCCGCCGATATGGTCGAAATGGGCATGCGTGTACCACAGATTGGCTATCCGCCAGCCGCGCTGACGGGCCGCGTCCAAAATGACGCGCCCATCCCAGGCCGGGTCAATGACCGCCGCGTCGCCCGTCTCAGAATCGGCCACGAGATAGGCGTTGGTCGTCACAGGGCCGAGGGTGAAAGAAAGGATTTCAAGCATGACAATATCCCGTTGGCAAGGTCAGCCGTTGACGGCTGCCTTCCCCTGGCGGCGTGGGACGAAGAACAACGTCAGGATCACGCCCAGAATAATCAGGATCAGCCCCAAAGGGTAGATCGAGGCGGGGTCGCTCGTGTAGAGGTATCCCGCCAGAGGCGGCGCGAGAACGGCCGGCAGCGAGTTGACCGTCTCGGACAGGCCGTAGGCCAATCCCATCTGTGATTTGTGCACCAGCGTGCGCACCTGCGCTATCGCCAGCGGACGCGTTGCCCGATACCCGCCCAGCAGGAAATACGCCAGGCCAAACAGCCACATTCCCTCGCCGCGCCAAATGAGCAAGGCGAACAAACCGGTAAAGACCTGCCCCAGTACAAAGCCCAGATAGGCTTCCAAACGCCCCAGCGTCAGGCTGAGCAGGGCGTTGCCGAAACCGCCCAGCGAGCCAAGCTGACCAATCTGGCTCAGGGACAAGCCGCGCACGTTTTGCAGGAAGTTCGGCGTCAGCGGCTGCGGCAGGAACATGGCGAACATCACGAAAAAGGAGAGCGCCAAAAAGCCCAGGTAACGCCCGTTGAGCAGCAATTTGGCGGGCGGCGATCCGGGGTCGTGCCCATCCAGCGGCTGGGGCGGCAGGAAGAAAATGACGGCGGTCGAGACGATAAAAACGCTGGCCGCAGCCAAATAAACCGACCGCAAGCCCAGCGCGTCGCCGAGCAAGCCGCCGACAAAAGGGCCGATGACCGCGCCAAAATTATACATGGCCGAGATCGTCGTCAGCGTGCGTCCAATCGACCACTTTTTGCTCGCGGCGGTGACGTAACTGTTCAGCGGCGAGACGACAAAGGCCGTAAAACTGTAGAGCAGCAGCCCGGCCACAAAGACGGTCAATGTGCGTGCGGAGGCCATCACCCAGGCCGCTACCAGTCCGAAAAGCCAGGCCGCACGCAGCATGGGACGGCGGCCAACCTTATCGGACAGGTAACCCGCCGGAATGTGTGCAACGGTCATCGCCAGCCCTGCCGCGCCCAGGATCGAACCGATCAGGAGCGGATTTGCGCCCAACTGCTGCAAATATAGCGGCTGGAAATAGATGAACATCCCTTCGCCGATGCCCCAGGTGAAGAGCGCGGCAGAAAGCAGCAGCAAGGCCGAATTCATGCAGCTGCGCCGCTCACACGCCGGATAAAATCCGCCGCAGCCTTGAAAACCTGCTCCTTCGCAGGCTCACGCGGGATGACGTGCCCGCTCTCCGTGACCCACATCATCTGCTTGTCGGGGGTACCGAGCGCGTCGTAGATGTTTTGCATGCTGTCCGACGGGACGTAGGTATCGTTCCGGGAATGCACCAACAGCACCGGCACCTCCACGCGGGGCAGCGCGGCGCGCATCTCTGCCAGCAGCGGCGGCAATTCGGCAATCGAGCGGACGGGGTTTTGCGGATACGAAACGTGCTCCCGCCAGGCTTCCTTGTCAAACCAGGTGGAGCCGGGCGGCTCTTTCGTCTTCGGCAGGTAGCGGAAGAACGGGGAAATCAGCTTCGCGAGCTTCACGCGCGGGTCAGCGAGTTGATAGGGCGTCGACATGGCGACCACGCCAGCCACGTCCAGCCGCGTGGACATCAACAAGGCCAAAATGCCGCCCATCGAAAGCCCGACCAGGAATATGCGGTCGGTCGCGCCGCGGAGAAGGTGATAGCCGTCCTCGACGGAGTCCATCCAGTCCGTGTACCGCGTGCGGATCATATCTTCCGGACGAGTGGCATGCCCGGCCAAACGGACGCCCAGCGCACTGAAGCCCTGTCCCGCCAAATACTCGCCCATCCAGCGCATCTCTTTGGGCGCGCCGGTGAATCCGTGCACGAGCAAGCAGCCCGGAGCGTCAGGCTTTCCGGGGAAGAAGAAGGGTTCGGCAGTAGGGATGATTTGGGGCATAGGAGGGGAATGGTGAATGGTGAATACAGAACGGGGAATGCAGAATGATGAGTGGTGAACAGGAAACCGCGTTACTCCAAAACCTGCAATTCACGCGGCAGCGAAGTCAGGCTCACCGCGCCGTCTTCGGTGATGACCATATCGTCCTCAATGCGCACGCCGTTGCGCCCCGGCAGGTAAACCCCCGGCTCGACGGTGAAGGCCATGCCCGGCTCCAAAACGCGCTGGTTGTCGGCGCGCATATAGGGCGTTTCGTGGGCCTCCATGCCGATGCCGTGACCGGTGCGATGGGTGAAGTACTCGCCGTAGCCGGCCTCTTCGATCACCTTGCGCGCGGCGATGTCCACTGCCGCACAAGGGACGCCCGGCTTGGCCGCGGCGCGCCCGGCCGCGTTGGCCCGCTGCACGATTTCGTGGATCTTTCGATATTCGGGATCGATCTCGCCAACGGCGAAGGTGCGCGTGATGTCGGAGATGTAGCCGTCCACGGTCGCGCCCCAATCAATGACCAGCAGGTCGCCGGGCTGCAACGGACGGTCGCCCGGCGCAGCGTGCGGATTGGCCGAATTCGGCCCGCCGGAGACAATCGGCTGGAAGGGGAACTCCGGCTGGGAGCCATGTCGCAGCAACTGGACGACCAACTCGGCGGCAATCTCGCGCTCCGTCACGCCGGCCTTGATTTGCGGGAGCGTCGCCTGGAGCGCCGATTGCGCCACGGCCACGGCGCGGCGCATGGCCGCGATCTCGCCCGCGTCCTTGCGGATGCGCAGCGCGGACACCACCTGGCCCGCGTCGGGGAAGGTCGCCCGCGGCGCGGCGGCCTGCAAATAGCGGAATTCGAGCAGGCGCATGTGGAGCGTCTCCACGCCGATGCGTTTCCCGTCCAATCCCAGCGCCTGCGCCGCATCGCGGAAGGCTGTATTCCATCCGGCGGGATTTTCACCGTAGGGAAAAGCCTGCGCATCGAAAGGCAGCGCGTCCAGCTTGGCGGTTTCCAATCCGGGCAGCACCAGCGCGGCGTCGCCGTTGACCGTGAAAAAGGCGATCACGGGGCGTTCCATGAGATGAAAATGGAGTCCGGTCGTGTAGACCAGGCTTGGGCCGGGATTGAGCGCCAACGCGTCCATATCGGCAGCGCGCAGGGCCGCGGTCAATTTTTCGAGACGGGCAGAGGCCATCGTTTCATCCATCCTAAAAAAGAGTTCAAACGTTGTGGTATTTCCTCGCGAAGTGCATCTGGAACCAGTCGGCGGTCGCGGGGAAATGACTGTTGAGCCAAATCACGGGCCGCATCCACCAGGGGATGATCAGCGTGCGGCGCGGACGTTTGGCAATGCGCACCACCTGCTCGGCCACGAACTCGGCGGTCATGCGCAAGCCTGCGGGGGTCTTGAAGGAACGCTTGATGGAATTGTCGCCGGTATGCAAACTGAACTCGGTCGCCGCGCCGCCGGGGTAGATGCCCGAAACATGGATACCCATGTGCCGCACCTCGCGGCGCAGGGCTTCGGTAAAACCGCGCACGCCAAACTTGGTGGCGGCGTAAACGCTGTAGAGCGGCGCGGCCAGCCAGCCAGCCACCGAGGACATGTTGATGATATGCCCCGTCCGGCGGGCAATCATGTGCGGCAATACCGCACGCGTGACCTGGATCAGCCCCAGCAAGTTGACGTCGATTTGCGTTTCGATGTCACGACCCGGATCGAGATTCTCGAACCAGTCCAGGCGGCCAAAACCGGCGTTGTTGAACAGGATATCAATCTGCCCATACACGTCGAGCACGGTCTGCACCATCAGTTCGATCTCGGCCCGCTGGGCAACATCCACCGGCACGATCAGCGCCTCGCCGCCTGCCGATTGGATCTCCTCTGCCAGGGCCTGCAAACGCTCCAGGCGGCGGGCAGCCAGTACAACTTTACAGCCTTCGCGGGCGAAAAGGTGCGCGGCGTGCTCGCCAAATCCTGACGATGCGCCGGTAATAAGGACGATCTTGTTTTCAAGTGAGTTTGGCATGGTTTGATCCTCTTTCGAAGCTGGAAATGAGCTGCCAAGCGATGAGCTGCGAATTTACAAACCATCTCGCCGCTCATTTCCCTTTACTCACTGTTCATCATTTCCTTCATCTTCTTTTTCCCGCGGCCGCGGCGGGTCAAGCATCATTTCGGGGGAAATAGCGACCTTGATCACGTCGTCCATGTGCTTGACGGGCACGATCTTCAAATCGGTGCGTACGGCTTTGGGCACTTCGACCATGTCTTTCAGGTTCTTCTCCGGCAAAACGACCATCTTCAATCCGGCGCGATGCGCGGCCAACACCTTTTCGCGCACGCCGCCAACCGGCAGTACACGCCCGCGCAATGTGATCTCGCCGGTCATGGCGACATCCCGAAAAACCGGATGCCCCGTGAAAGCCGAGATCAGGGCCGTTGCCAGCGTGATGCCCGCGCTGGGGCCGTCTTTCGGGATGGCTCCCTCCGGCAGGTGGATGTGAATGTCCATGCGGTCGAAAATGTCCGGCGGGATGTCGAACAGCGCCGCGCGCGACTTGAGATAGGTCAGCCCCGCCTGGGCTGATTCCTGCATCACGTCGCCGACGCGACCGGTGATCTGCAAACCGCCTTTGCCCTCCATGACGGCGACTTCCACCGACATGATCTCGCCGCCGCTGGACGTCCAGGCCAATCCGGTCGCCACGCCGACCTCGTCCTGACGTTCGGCTTCGGGCAGGAAATACTGCGGCGGGCCGAGAAATTTTTCGACCGTGCGCGGCGTGATCTGCGTCGGGTAACGCTTTTCCTCCGCCTTCAACCGCGCCACTTTGCGGCAGATGCGCCCGATCTCGCGCTCCAGGTTGCGGACGCCCGCCTCGTAGGTGTACTCGCGGATGATGCGCAGCAAAGCCTTCGCCGCAAATCGCAGGGCAATATCCTCCACGCCATTCTCCTCGAGCTGGCGCGGGATCAGGAAACGTTCGGCAATGACCACTTTCTCTTCCTCGATGTAGCCGGGAAACTCGATCACTTCCATCCGGTCGAGCAGCGCCGAGGGGATCGGCCCAAGCGTGTTGGCCGTCGTGATGAACATGACCTTCGACAGGTCGAAGGGGATTTCGAGATAGTGGTCGCTGAACGCGTAATTCTGCTCCGGGTCGAGCACTTCGAGCAGCGCCGAAGACGGGTCGCCGCGGAAGTCGGAGCCGAGTTTGTCAATCTCATCCAGCATGAAAAGCGGATTGGCCGTCCCGGCCCGCTTCATGGTCTGGACGATGCGGCCGGGCAGCGCGCCGATATATGTCCGCCGGTGACCGCGGATCTCCGCTTCGTCGCGCACGCCGCCCAACGAGACGCGCACGAATTCGCGTCCCAGCGCATCAGCGATGGAACGTCCCAGCGAGGTCTTGCCCGTGCCTGGCGGCCCGACAAAGCACAAAATGGGCTGGCGTTCCTTCTTGGGCTTCAGGCTGCGCACAGCGATATATTCCAAAATGCGCTCCTTGGCCTTCTTCAAACCGTAGTGGTCGCGGTCCAGCACAGTGGCGGCGTTGCGCACGTCCAAATTGTCTTTGGTGGCCTTCTTCCAGGGCAGGGAGACGATCCAGTCAATGTACGTGCGGATAATGCCCACTTCGGGAGCCATCGGCGGCATCTGGGTCAGCCGCTCGATCTCTTTGAGCGCGGTATCGCGGGCTTCCTTGGGCAGTTTGGTCGTCTCGACCTTTTTGCGCAGTTCGGCAACATCGCGCGACCAAATATCGCCCTCGCCCAACTCGGTCTGGATGGCCTTCATCTGCTCGCGCAGGTAAAACTCGCGCTGGGTGCGGTCCACCTCGGATTGCACGCGACTGTGTATCTCGTCTTCAAGCTCGAGCACGTCCACTTCCTGCGCCAGCAGCATATTCAGTTGTTTAAGACGCTCGGTGGGGTCTGCCAGCAGGAGCAATTTCTGCTTCTCCTGGGCATTGATGGAAATCGCCGTGGTGATCATGTCGGCCAGCCAGCCAGGCTCGGCAATATTGAGCGCATACAGGTGCGCCTCCTCCGGCAAAGAACGGTCCAGTTTCACGCAACGGTCGAACAAATCGAGCACCGAACGCATCAGCGCCTGGGTCTCGCGCTCGACATTCAGCGGCTCATAGATCGGGCGGGCGCGCACCTTGATGAACGGCTCCATCTGGACGAACTCCACCACCTCGACCCGCCGCCGTCCCTGCACCAGCGCCGAACTGGAACTGTCCGGCATGCTGAGCAGCCGTCCGACCGCCATTTCCACGCCAATGGACAGGAAATCAGAAGGCTCAGGGTCGTCGACGTCGGCGTCACGCTGGGTCAGGCCGATCACGGTCTGGTTGTTGGCCTGGGCATCCTGGATAGCCAACAGCGAAGCCTCGCGCCCGACAAAAATCGGCGAGACCATGCGCGGGAAGATGACCAAATCGCGCAATGGCAGCACCAGCGCCTCGATCAGTCCGTCCTCGTCCACGCCCATATTGGGGACGTTATACAACTCTTCCGTGCGCTGTGAAAGCGACAGGTTGAAATTTTCTTCGTCGTCTCGAAGAGACCAGTCATTACGATTCATGTTCATTCCTTGCCGAGGTGCGCCGCACGCTGTCAACATGCCCGGCGCGTACCCCGTTCATTTTTTATTCAAAACAGCCCGGACAGCCGCAGTGACAAAAATGGACCCTGCGGACAGGACCAGCGCGCGCTGCCCGGCCAATTCCAACGCCCGTGCGACCGCCGCCTCGACAGGCGTCACCGCTTCGGCCTCGACCCCGGCCTGTTCCGCCAACGGGAGCAGTTTCTCCGGTTCCAGAGCGCGGGGGTGCTCCGCCTGCGTCAGAACGACGCGTTCCAACCGCGGGGCCAACTCAGCCAGCATGTCGGCAACATTTTTATCCTCGGAAGCGCCAAAGATCAAAATCACCGGCCACTCCGGGAAGTATTCGTCGAGCGTCTGACGCAGTTTGCCCGCCGAGTAACGGTTATGGGCTGAGTCTAACACAAGCGGCGGATTCGAGCGTACAACTTCAAACCGTCCCGGCCATTTGGCTTGCGCAAACCCCTTTTGGATATGCGCAGTTTCGAGGAGCAGCCCCTCCCGCTGGAAGACCTGCAGCGCGGCGTAAGCCACCGCGGCGTTCTCGGCCTGATGCGAGCCGAGCAGCGGAATACCCAAAATTACAGGCTCATCGCCTGGCATCGAAACCCGGACACGCTGACCGTCCAAAGAATGATTAAGCGACGTGAACGTCAGGTCGCGGCCGACAATGGTCAACGGGGCGCGCCGCTCGGCGGCAATCCTCTCCAAAACGACCAGCGCCTCATCATCCTGCGGAGCGGATACGACCGGGCGTCCCGGCTTGATGATGCCCGCCTTCTCACCCGAGATATCCGTCAGCGTATCGCCCAGCACAGCCGTGTGATCCAGCGAAAGCGAGGTGATGACCGAGACGCGCGGCGTGACGATGTTGGTCGCGTCCAGCCGCCCGCCCAAACCGACCTCGATGACCGCCGCGTCCACGTTTTGGCGGGCAAAGTGGAGGAAAGCCAGCGCGGTGGTCAACTCGAAAGTTGTAGGGAACCTGCGCCACGGCGGGTTTGATCTCATCGACCAGCGCGGCCAGGTCGGCGTGCGGAATCGGCGCGCCGTCCACCTGCATCCGCTCGGCGAAGTCCTGCAAATGCGGCGAGGTGTAGAGCCCCACGCGGTAGCCCGCGGCGTGCAGCGCGCTCGCGCACAGCGCGGCGACCGAGCCTTTGCCCTTCGTCCCGGCGATGTGAATGACAGGATATGTCTCTTGCGGATCGCCAAGCAGATGCATCAGGTCGCGCATGCGGTCGAGGTTGAACTCGGCCTTGGCCAGCTCGGAGGCGTGTTTCAGGCTATAATCTACGAAACTGTAGAGGTAATCGAGAGCGCTGTTATAAGCGGTTTCAGTGTTCATTGGATGGATTGTAATCCGCCGCAAGTCTGATTGCAAGAGGCGGTTTTACGCGCGGGGCGCGGATACTTTCGACCCCACGTTCTTGCAAGGGAACGAAGCGAGGCCCGCGCAGCATAAAGCAATCTCCCGCCCCACTTAAGACAAAAAGGAAACTCTGCGTGAAGGACGATACCTGCTTCCTCTGCCAAAAACAGGCCGGGCAGACCGCCCAACCACCCGGCGGCTACGTCTATGCCAGCGAGCATTGGAAAGTGTGCCACGCGCCAGTCGAAAAAGGCCCGCTGGGGACGCTGTTCGTCGAGTCCGCGCGGCACTTCCTGGATTTCGCCGAAATGAACGCCGACGAAGCAGCCAGTTACGGGCCTTTGCTGAAAAAAATATATGGCGCGCTCAAGTCCCTGACCGACGCGGAGCGCGTCTATCAGGTCGTCTTTCTCGAAGGCATTGCCCACTTTCACGTCTGGCTGGTGCCGCGCGCCAAAGATATTCCCGAACGCGGCGTCCCCTTCCTGGCGAAGGACATGACCTGCGAACAGGCTGAAGCGGAAAAACTCGCTTCAGCGCTGCGTGAAGCACTGCAAGACTGAAAGTACGTTCATGCTCGGCATACTCACCATTCACCTGCACATCCCCGGCTGCGCCTCGCTGAAAGAAAAGCGGCGGCGACTGAAACCGCTGCTGACGCGCCTGCACCGTGAATTCAACGTCTCCGTCGCCGAGATGGATCTGCAAGACACCTGGCAGGATGCGGTCATCGCCTGTGCGCTGGTCAGCAACGACAAGGCGCAGGTACAGCGCGCGTTGCAAACTGTTTCGAAGTGGGTGGAGAACAACTGGCCGGATATGACGATTGTAGATGAAAAGATCGAGATCGTCTAATTCACGATTTTTATTGATTATTTATGCTTTATATGTAAAATAGGCCATAGGAAGAGCAACACTTTTCGATGAAATCAGTGTTGTCTAAATTAGATGCCTGTTCACAGGTGCTCTTCCTCTTGAAGATGGAACTCTTTTCCCGCTTCTACCTTTGGTCAACTTTTCCATGCAGTCAGGCGATGGTGCCCGCCCTGCCGCAAGGATTTTGTATACCCAAAACGCCATCAAGCAATGTTCTTGCTTAATGGCGTTCTTTTTTGCTTTACAGGTAAGTGAACGTCGTCCGGTTGCGGATTTCGATCTTTAGATGTGACGGGGTTATTTTTTCTGACGACGACGTTCGAGCGCCACTGTCGCGTGACGCGCATATTGAGATGTAGGCCAAGTATCCAGAACAGCATTGAACTCCATCGTTGCCCGCGCGTCCATATTTTTGCGCAGGTAGGCAACGCCCAGGTTGTAATGCACAGCGGCCTCGTGCTTAACTCCCATATAGCCCTTGTCCGCCTGTTGCAAGACATCCTCCAGCATCGCAATGGATGCGTCCAGTTTGTTCTGTTTCAAGAGCGAGGTTGCCTGGTTGATCTTGATAATAATAAGACCGGTGGCGTCAGGCCATAAACGGGAAGCCAGAGCATACAACCCATCTGCCCGCGCAAATTGACCCCGTTCAGCAAAAAAGTTGCCAACATCCACCAGGAGACGTATGCGCATTGTGACCAGGTAAACAAAGATCAAGAACACGACCGGCTGAATTAGATAGCCCGTCAACGCGGTCAGCGCACTGACAACAACGGTAATGATGATCGCCTCAACAGCAAAACGGGCAGAAAGTCCTTCCCGTTTGAATAGAGACAGTCCGCCAAAGACAACGATATAGAAAAAGCCGATCAGCAAAAGTAATACAGATGGTTCCACAGCGGCCTCCGAGAACACTCAAGTTTGGCGTCAATCAAGTTTGGCATCAATAGTATACATGTCTTGCAAACGAAAGTCCATGTTATTCAAGTTTTCCAAGGAATTATCGCTGGAATACGGAGATTTTCAAAGAAAAACGTGAGAGGAGGTGAGGCGAGGAAAATCATGCGGATATTTCATAGCATTACGCTGCTGTGCCCTTTGTCCGAGCGATGCGAACAAAAGGTCACCTACCAATCATCGCAAGCCATACTTAAGAGGAGACAACAATTATGAATGCCGTTCTAACCCTTCTTCTTGGTTTTGCTGGCATTGCAGTCGGCTATGGCATTTACGCCAAGTCGCTCAACAAGACAGTCATTCAACCCGATGACAACAAAGCCACCCCCGCCAAAATGTATATGGATGGCGTGGATTTCACTCCAGCCAACCGAAACGTTCTTTTCGGCTACCAGTTCAAGTCCATCGCCGCGTTGGGACCAATTGTCGGCCCAATCGTAGCGGTGCGCTGGGGCTGGCTGCCAGCCCTGTTGTGGATCATCTTCGGCACGTTCTTCATCGGCTGGGTACAGGATTATTCCAGCATTATTCTGGGCGTGCGTGAAGATGGACAATCCTTCGGCGCGTTGAGTTACCGCTTTATCTCGCCGCGGGCGCGAACCATCTTGCTGACATTTATTTATTTTTACCTGCTGCTCATCATGGGCGCATTCGGCAAGATCGTCGGCTATGACCTGATGTCGAACCCGGCAGTCCCGCTGGGTGTGTTCATCGTCATCGGCATCGGTCTGCTAGCAGGACAAATGACCTACAAGTGGAAGATGGACATCATCATGACCAGCATCATCACCGTTGTGCTGGCCTTTATCGGAATTTGGCTGGGCACACTGGACTCCGTGCAGAACTTCTTCGCGGCCATCAGCGGCAGCCCCGACCAGATCGTCTTCGGCTCGGTCACACGGGCGCACTTCGTCTGGAGCCTGATCGTCCTTGTCATCTGTTACTTCGGCGCAGTGCTGCCAATCTGGCGCTGGGCGCAGCCAATCAACTACGTGGCCTTCTGGATTGTCTTCCTGGGTATCCTGGCCGGCACAATCGGCCTGTTCATCTGGCACCCGGCCTTCCCCGCCGATTTCCCGGCCTTCACCAACTGGAGCGGAGACCTGTGCGCGGCGACCGACTGCTCTGGCATCGAAAAGACAGTCGGCGCCATTGGCCCCCTCTGGCCGCTGCTGTTCGTGACCATCGCCTGCGGCGCGGTTTCCGGCTGGCACAGCCTGGTCTCATCCTCCGGCACAGCCCGCCAATTGGAAAAAGAATCCGACGCGCTGTTCGTCGGCGGCGGAGCGATGTTCATGGAAATGTTCCTGGCCGTTCTGGCGCTGCTGACAGCGGTCGTTGGCGTGGGCGTAAGCAAAGGCTTCGCCGGATACGTCAGCCTGGTTGCCGCCGGCAAGAACGCCGGCGTGTTCGCCGTCGGTCTGAGCGAGATGATGTCCCATGTCGGCGTGCCGACCTCCTTCGGTCTGCCATATGGCTCCGTCTTCCTGACCCTGATGGCACTCACGATCATGTACCTGGTGGTACGCTTCATGCGCGTGGCCTCGGCCGAATTCCTGGGCGACAAAATGCCGCTCTTCAAAAACACGACCTTTGGCACACTTGTTGCGTTGGTCCTCTCGGCTTTGGTCATCTGGACCGGTTTCTGGGTGCGCATCTGGGTCTTGTTCGGCGGCGCAAACCAGTTGATGGCCTCGCTGGCCCTGCTGCTGGTCACCTTGTGGCTGATGTCCCAAGGCAAGAAATACATGTGGACACTGCTCCCCTTCCTGTTCATGTTCGTGACCACACTATACGCCCTGCTGCTGACCGCCATCAAGGTCTTCAGCCAGGTACTCGCAGGCGGCCTGCCCATTGACAAGGTCGTCGGCAATATTCTGGCCGGAGCCATCGCAGTTTACCTGATCATTGCCGCGTTGATTCTTGGTTGGGATGCCTACAAATCCTATAAAAAATTCCGCTCCGAGGCGCCAGCCGAAGCGTAGGAAAAGCCAAGAGTCTATCCGAAAAAATTAAAGAATCAAAACGTGGCAGCGGCTTCGCCCAGCACCCTGCAAGGGTCAGCCGTTCAACCGCGACTGCCCAGTCCTGACAGTCTGGGTCAGGAAAGCCGCTGCTGCAAGTATTTTTCGGATAGGGTCCAAAGGATGTACGGTGCATCGGTATGCGCCGTACATCCTTCCCCTGTTGATCTTTTGCGGTGAGGCCAACCACTATGCCAGCGATTCGTCTGGAAGTCCTTTCGCTTGTTCCCACCAGCTACAACCAGTGACAACACTGCGAAACGCTGTATAGCCAATCGGGTATTGGCGAAAAGGTACACCAAGAAATCATTATGGCCGGGTATCCCGAAGAAATGATGGAAGAACATTTACGTCTTTCGGAGTGGATTGCGGATATCTCCCGTCAGTACGGCCCGCAAATCGAAATCTGGGTCATCGACCCCCAATCAGGCCTGGGACTATGGAAGGCGCTGCGCTACTGGATACGAAAATATCCGACCTTCGTCGTCAACGGCAAAGAGAAGTACACCGGATGGGACAAAACCGCGCTGAACGAAATACTACAAAAGTCGCTGAAAGAGAACCTGCAATGATACAGCCAGCCACACAAGTCGTTATTGATGTTATTTCACCAGTCCCCGAAGGCTGGGGATTTTGCATCTCTTGTGAAATGATCATGGCGCAAGCAGACATGGACAAACCTCCCTACGAACGCAATCTGGAAGAATACCCTCCCGATTGGCAGGAGGATTTTCGCCGGCTGTCTGACACTGTGATGAACATTGCAGTCCGCTACGGCGACGCCGTTCTCATCCGCATCTTCGACCCGCGTTCGTTGCAAGGTTTGTGGAAATCGGTCCGCTATGGCGTCCGCCGCTACCCGACCTTCATCGTCCTGGGGCATGGGAAAGTCGCCGGGTGGGACATCGAGCAGCTGGACGAAATCTTGCAAACTGCGGGGCTTGTCCCGCAATTTGCCAACATAACCCCATGACAAACCCACTGCTGACCAATCTGCTGACAAACCTGAAGAAGACCGCCAAAATGATTGGCGAAATGTTTTACGGCGCGACCATTTACGAAATGATGCGCGAACTGAACAAGGAACGCGCCCAACTCGAGCATTTATTTATCCTGATCGTATTTGGAGACTTGCTGGGCGTTCCCATCCTGCCGCCATATTACACACTGCGTTTGCTCCCTTATGTCATGCCCAACATCACCGGCTGGCGGCGCAGCATGCTGCGGGAACGCGATATGACAGACCTCTGCGATCAGGACATCACTTGAACCGCATATCCAGCTACAGGATAAATCAAAACCACAAGGAGTCACGAACATGACAGAGAAAGAGAAGAAAAATTGGTTGAACAGCTTCAAGAACGTTTTGTACGGCATGGCCGGGCACGACATGGCGCGCTACGCCCTCAAGACGCGCGGCAGCATGGAACACCTCTTCATCCTGATCACGATGGGCGACCTGCTCGGCATCCCCATCCTGCCGCCGTACTACAGTCTGCGCCTGCTGCCATACGTCGTGCCGCAGATCAGCACCTGGAAACGGCGCATGTTGCGCGAAAAAGACCTGACCGACGCGTTAGCATAGGAGAAATACAATGTCTCTGCGTGAAGTCTTCGAACAAAATCCCGAACGGAGGTATATCATGTTCGGGGGAAAAGGCGGCCTGGGCAAGACCACTTTCAGCGCTGCCACAGCCTATTGGCTGGCAAAACAGGGCCGCAAAGTATTGGTGTTCTCAGTAGACCCGCAAGCCAGTCTCTCTGATATTTTCGAGCAAGATATTTTCGGCAAAGGGCCCGTGGAGATCATGCCCAACCTGTTTGCCCAGGAAATCGACGCCGACCAGCGCATCAGGGAATACCAGGACGAAATCCGGCAGAAGATCCTCGACATGTACGGCCTGGAAGAAGTCCCCGAAGAGATCGAGAACTACATTCAGGCTGCAGCCGCCGAGCCAGCGATGGAGGAAAGCGCCATCTTCGACGAGGTGGTAGACATCGTCGTCAGCGGCGACTACGACTATTACATCTACGACCTCGTTCCGCTCGGACACGCCCTCTATTACCTGAGCATGGCTTCCGTCTACGATCAGTGGATCGACAAGATCACCCGTCTGCGCGAAGAAATGGCGGAGTACGAACAGGTCGCGTCGGTAATGCGGCGCGACAAGGAAACTGACGAGGATAAGATCCTCGAAGAGCTGCAATATATTAAACATCGCATCAACGCCTCATCCAGCATTCTGACAGACAGGGAGAAGACGGCCTTTTATTTCGTCCTCATCCCGGAGGAGATGATCCTGCTTGATACGCAAAAGGCCGCCGGATTATTCGCGAAATTCGACGTGCCGCTCTCCGGCTATATCGTCAACCGCGTCATCCCGCTGGAACTTGCCAAAGAAGATATTCCCGATTACCTGCGCAACCGCATGGAAATGCAGGAGAAATATATGGAGAAAATCGACCAACTGTTCGGCGACGAGGTGCTGACCAACGTGCCCGAATTCGAACGGGATATTACCGGATTGCCGATGATCGAAAAAGTTGCGAACGCCCTGTTCGAGGATGGAGGAAAATAGTCATGTCCATGATTAAGAAATCCATGCAAGCATACATGGCTGAGAATTCCAGCCTGAAATACATCTTCTTCGGCGGCAAGGGCGGCGTCGGCAAAACGGTCATGGCCGGGACTGCCGCTCTCTGGGAGGCCCAGCAGGGCAAGAGAACGCTGCTGGCCTCCACCAATCCCGTCCACTCGTTGAGCAGTTTGCTCGACCAGAACGTCTTCGGCAAACCCACTCAGGTGGAGGGCGTCCCCAATTTGTGGGCTTACGAAATCGACACCCACGACACCATCGAGAAATCCAAACGGGAGATCCGCGAAAAGATCGAATGGTTCCTGAAATTCGCCGAGATCAAGACCAAGGCCGAGGAGTTCGTCGAATCGGCAACCATGAACCCATCCTTCGAAGAATCGGCCATGTTCGAGAACATGATCGACCTGATGTTCGATGACGAATACGACGTCTACGTTTTCGACACAGCGCCGACCGCCAACGCCCGCCGCCTGCTTGGCATGTCCAGCGTATACTCGATGTGGGTCAACAAAATGGTTCAAAGCCGTGAAGAGGCGATGAGTCTTAAAGATATACTCTCTTACAGCAAGAAGAAAAAAGAGAAAGACCCCCTGATGGAATACCTGCTCAACCTGCGCGAACGCATGGCGCATGCCAAAGAGCTGCTCACCGACAAGACTCTGACCTCGTTCTTCTTCGTCACCCTGCCGGAAGCCCTGCCGATCGCCGTCATCACCCGCTTCATTGGCTGGTTCCACGAGTTCAACATCCCCGTCGGCGGCGTGGTCGTCAACATGCAAATCGACAAGAACAGCGTCAAGGACACCTCGCCGGACTTCGTCAAGAACCGCGTTGCCATGCAGGATGAGTACATGAAGAAAATCGAGAGCGAATTCGACGACCGGGTACGCGCCGTCCTGCCGCTTTTCGAGACCGAAGTGCGCGGCGTAGACATGCTCAAGCGCGCCGCCGATCTGCTCTTTGCCTGAACGCGGACGGCTTAACCAAAAACGTCGCGGCAGAAAATGCCGCGACGTTCATTTCTTGTCACCACCGCCCCGCCCAGACTTGCAAAGCCCCGCTCGCAGGTGCGGCACGGAGCGTTAGCGCAAAGCATCCCCTTACCCAACCAATTGCTGCAAATCTTCAAAAAAAGCCCTGGCAGACCTGGGCAGCAAGAACGGCAGCTTGGCATAGACCTTCAATTGGGGCTCGTTCCTTTGCAGTGAAAGACGATACACCGCTTTGCCATACACCTCCAAAAAGGCCTTCACCCGCTCCTGTACACCGTCGTCATTCTCCGCCCCCCGGCGGGCAATTTGGAAATCCCGCGGCCCAGGCCCAAACTGGAAAGGTTTTTTCCCCGGCGCGGCCAGCACACGCTTCAATTCCGCGTCGCCGTCGCGGGCCGCCACAATTTCCTGGACACGCATTTGGCGCAAAGCGACTTCCAAAACCAGTTCGTCCCGTTTGCCCTGTAACAAATTGAACAACCAGAAAAACAAGTTCTCACGCGCTTCCAGCGTAAAGGTCGCCTCGATGCGGCGGAAAGGGGCAGCAGCATTCTGGACACGCACCCGCCCGCCAGTCGTCATGCCGCTCAACCGCTTCCCGGCGCGCAGTTCGCCCCACGGCGTCAGCCCCTCTCGCAACCAGGCAAAAATCTTCTCCGCCTGCCGCCGATTATAATAATACCCACCAATATACCAGCCCAGGAGAACAATACTCACGCCAATGACAACCCACTGACCCGTATCCAATTGCATCACAACCTCCCGTCTCGTTTTCACAAGTTTAGTCCAAACCAGACGCCCTGTAAAGCAACCCTCACGAAAAGGAGAGAAAAATGGATTTACAACTCAAAGATAAACGTGCTTTTGTCGCTGGCGCGTCGCGCGGATTGGGATACGCTGTCGCGCGCGGGCTGGCAATGGAAGGCTGCCGCGTAGCGATCAACAGCCGCGACGCCGAAAAGCTCACCGCCTCCGCGCGTGAACTTGAAGAGGCCGCCGGCTCGACAGTCATTCCCGTCCCCGGCGATGTCTCCGTTCCCGCCATGCCGGAACGCATCATCCGGAAAGCCGCCGAAGCCCTCGGCGGACTGGACATCCTCGTCACCAACGCGGGCGGGCCTCCGGCGGGCGCGTTCGAATCGTTCGACGAGGCCGACTGGCAGCAGGCCGTCGAATTATCGTTCATGAGCCACGTCCGGCTGATCCGCGCCGCGCTGCCCCACCTGCGCCAATCCGAGGCGGCCAGCGTACTGACGGTCACCTCGATCACCGTCAAACAGCCCATTCCCAACCTGATACTCTCCAACAGCGTCCGGGCCGCCACCGTCGGCCTGACAAAGACGCTGGCGCTCGAGCTGGGCGGCGACGGCATCCGCTTCAACTCCATTCTGCCCGGCTGGACAAAAACCGAGCGCGTCATCGAATTAATGTCGTTCCGCGCCGAAAGCAACGGCACCACCGTCGAGGAAGAGATCGCCAAACAATCGCTCGCCAGTCCGCTGGGACGCATGGGGCAGCCGGAAGAGTTTGCCAACGCGGCCGTCTTCCTGGTCTCGCCCGCCGCGTCCTACCTCACCGGCGTAATGCTCAACGTGGACGGCGGCATGTATAAAGGTACGATGTAGGAACGAGGTGCAAGTGTCGCAAGGCTGACTTCAATTTCCTGCTCCGCAGGGCTTCCTGTTATAGGCCCTCGAGAGCATTCCGTAAAGGGACTACTTTGAAAAATCGTTCAGATCGGAATCGTGATCACCACCGTTACCCCCCGCCCCAACCGGCTCTCAGCCCAAATGCGGCCGGCATGCTTTTCAACGAGCGATTTCGCGATCGCCAATCCCAGGCCTGATCCTCCTTCATCTCGTTGACGGGAGGCGTCCGCGCGGTAAAAGCGGTCAAAGATGTGCGCCAATTCATCATCGGCCAACCCCGGGCCGCTATCCTGAACTCGCATTTCGAGCATCTGCCCAACTTGCCGGGCAGATAACATAACCTGCCCGCCTTCGGGCGTATAACGCAAGGCGTTATCCAGCAGGTTGCTCAAAACCTGGATCATGCGCCCAAAATCAACGGATATCTCAGGCAAATCAGGAGCAGCCTGCACGTCCACGGTAATATTCTTTTGACTAGCACGGTGACTGTGAATGGCCCGCACATCCTCGAGCAACTTTTGCGGGGCCACCGGCTGACGCTCGATGGGCAGTTCTCCCGCGTCTGCTCTGGAAAGCGTACGCAGGTCTTCCACCAAATGTTCGAGACGCCCGGCTTCTTCGCGAATAATCTCAAAATTCTCCATCGATGGCGGCAGAACGCCATCGTGAACAGCCTCAGCATGACCGAGAATGACGCTGATCGGCGTGCGCAGTTCGTGCGCGATATCGGCCGCCATCTGGCGGCGCAGATCAAGTGAGCGAGCCAGGTCGGCGTTCATACGGTTGAACGAGGCGGCCAGGTCGCCCAATTCATCCCGCGAGCGGACGGGAACGACCTGCTCTAGATTCCCCTCAGAAATGGCGCGCGTGGCAGCGGTCAACTCACGAATGGGCCGCGTCAGGTATCGAGACAGAAGCAGGCCCAACGTCAGGGCAAGAAGCGCTGCGCCCAACGCGCTGAACAAGAGCACGCTATCTATCCGTTTAAGAAATGCATCCCCGCCTGGACGCATACGAGGCATGGCATCACTCACAAGCAATGTCCCGACGACGTTTTCGTCCACAACTATGGGGATACCCTGTTCCATTTCTGGCTGGGAAACGATCTCACCAAGGGTATGTCCGAACCCTGCAAAAACGACCTCGCCGGTATTATCTACCAGCGCAAAAGGATACCTTCCACTTTGGGTCAGATTTCCGAAAGACAACGTCACTTCATCAACACCTGCCCAGGAGCCTTGTTCACGATAGTAGTCAGAAAATGTGCTTGCAATATTGGCCTGATCCTGGGCAGACAAGAATTTCCTGAATTCCTCGTTTGCCGACCAACGGGCAAAGAACACAATCAGCACAATGCTGGCAAGGCTGACCCCTAGAAAGGCCAACACCAATTTTGCCGTTATTGAGCGCATAAGTGGCTACTCCCTGGCAAAGCGATAACCCACGCCATAGACCGTTTCGATGTAACGAGGGGAACGATGGTCGTGTTCTATCTTGGCCCGTAGATTTTTGATATGCAAATCAATCGTGCGCTGATACCCTTCGTAACGCACGCCCTGCAGGATATCAAGCAATTCCAAACGCGAGAAGACCCGGCCCGGCACAGACATCAGGGCTGCCAGCAGATCAAACTCAGACGGAGTCAGGTCTACGTAACGGTCGCCCACCTGAACGGTGCGGCTATCGCGATCGAGCGTGATATCTGCTGCTCTCTTGATGCGCGCGCGGGGCGCGACCTGCCCGGCACGACGCAAAACCGAACGGACGCGGGCCAGCAGCTCCCGCGGACGAAACGGTTTTGTGACGTAATCATCAGCGCCCAGTTCCAGCCCGAGCACTTTTTCGTCATCTTCGACCCTGGCAGTCAGCAAAATGATGGGGGTCTGGCACTCCTGACGATGCCTCCGCATGAACTCGTAGCCGTCCATCTCTGGCATCATCACATCGAGAATGATGAGATCCGGCTTCTCTTGTTGGGCAAGGGAGAGCGCATCACGTCCGTTTGTCGCCGTCACAACACGGAAGCCTCCCTGGGCCAGATAGGTTTCGACCAGAGAGACCAATCGCTGTTCATCATCAACGACCATGATCGTCTTCGTCATGGAATGTTCCTCTCAGTTCCTTTCATCGAGCAGATGCTCCCAGTATATCAAAAGCTCGCATAGTACAGCAGATAATTATTTGGAACCTCCCGCGAGTTGTCTTTTGCGGCAAATATTGTTTTGCAACAAACCCGCGGGAGGTTTCTTCCTGAATGATTATTTGCTCTCCAGCAGATCAATCAGCGCATCTAACAAGCCCAGGGCAGCTCGATTGCCACCACCGGACGCTTCTCGCTCCGCCTGAGCTGTTGCGATCTGTTCCGGGGTTAGGCCCTCGGCTCCTGTGCCACCACCACCGCCAACGCCAGGAATACCACTGCCATTGCCTCTGCCAGGGCCACCACCAGCCATGTTGCTGTCAGGCTGCCCATTCGTGAGTCCCAACTCTTGTGAGAGGGTGAAGATATCTTCACGGGTCAGGTTCATGGCCGCAATCGCATTGAGCTGGTCAGGCGTCATCGCGTCATTTATCTGATTGAGCACCGCTTCGATTTCTTCCGGAGCAGACGTGCCGCTGCCTTCCAAGTCACGCAACACTTGCCAAAGCGGCAACAACTCAGAGGCTTGCTGCGCGTCAACGGCCAGGTCTGTCTCTTCCAGTTTGAACGTTCCTATGGTGAGCTGCATCTGCAACGATAATTCGCCAGACTGAAGATCAGTTGTTGCCGCGTCTTGAGCATCACTCGTCCCGCCACACGCAGTCAGTGCGAGCGCCAGAACAATAAAGGTTACAAAAAGCGTCTTTTTCATTTCAAACTCCTTGTTTGATTCTTTACATGTTATTGAATATCAGGCATAAAAACCCGATTGGCAAATTTTCAAATCGTTCTTGATCTGCAAATTTTTACTCGTGCCGCAAGGCTTCGATGGGGTCTAATTCTGCAGCCTTGTTGGCCGGATAGAAGCCGAAGAACGCACCGACAATCGCAGCCGAGCCGAAGGCCACCACAACCGAAGTGGGCACAATGACCGTGCGCATATCGCTAACGGTACCGAAGAGCCAGGAACCGCCTACGCCGATGAATGTACCAATCAGTCCGCCGACCAGGCTCAAAAGCAGCGCCTCGGTCAGGAACTGCCAGCGGATGTCATTCGGCGTCGCGCCGACCGATTGCCGGATACCGATTTCACGCGTCCGCTCGGTCACGCTGACCAGCATGATGTTCATAATGCCGATGCCGCCCACAATCAGTGAGACACCCGCCACCCAGGCCAGCAACGAACGGAAGGCCGCGGTCGTGGCTTCTTGTGTTCCGATGATGTCCTGTTGGGTCGTCACGGTGAAATCGGCTTCGTCCAGTGCGACATCATGCCGTTTGGCAAGCAGAACTTCAATCTGGAAAATGACATCCTCGAGATTATCCTGATCGTCAACTTCGACATAAATCATCCGTACCCGGTCGCCGACAATCTTCGCAAATTGAGTCGGCGTGAATTTCTGCAAAACAACCGTGATGGGCATGTAGAGGCGAGCATCGTAATCCACGTCGCCGACCAAGCCCTTCTCCGCCATGACGCCGATGACAACAAAGCGGGTAGTCCCTACCGTGACCTGCTGACCAATCGGGTCGCTATCCCCAAAAAGTTCCTGCGCCAGGCTATGCCCCAAGACGACCATTTTTTGCTTGCGGTCTACCTCGCTCTGATTGAAGTAACGGCCATCTTCCAGTTCCATATCACGCACAGACGGAAAATCGGGCGTTGACCCTAAAATTGACACACCGTCCAGCGTAACATTCCCGGCCTTGACCGTTTGAGTAGAGCTTTGTTCAACGACCACGCCCTTTACGCCATCAATCTCATCTGCAATGGCAAAGGCATCGTCATACACCAGGCCACCAGTCTGGCCACCGCCGCCCCCCATCCCGCCGCGGCTGAAATTGGAGGTCACAAAAACCAGGTTTGACCCCAGGCTGGTGATCTGTTCGCTGATGGTGGCTTCGGTGCCGGCGCTGATGGCGATCATGATGATCACGGCCGCGACGCCGATAATGATGCCTAACATCGTCAGCAGCGAGCGGACTTTATTTTTAAGTAGCGCACCCCAGGCAATGCGAATAACTTCAGAGCTGTTCATTTTTCGCTCCTTTTCTCAGCACGCTTGTGTTCATTAGCACCGTTATGGACGATTTTCTCGATCTTCCCATCACGCAGGTGAATGGTACGCTGCGTATACGATGCAATCTCCGGATCGTGCGTAACCATCACAATGGTCGCCCCTTGCTGATGCAATTCATGCAGCAAGTTCATGATCTCATCTCCGGATTTGCTATCCAGATTGCCGGTTGGCTCATCAGCCATGATGAGCACCGGATCATTGATCAGGGCGCGCGCAATCGCGACTCGTTGCTGTTGACCACCAGAGAGTTCTTGTGGTTGATGCTGAATGCGTTCAGCCAAGCCAACCTTTTTCAACATCTTCGCCGCCAACGCTACGCGCTTCTCAGCAGTCCGCTCCTTAATACGGTCGTATTGCAAAGGCAGCATGACATTTTGTAAAGCCGTTGTGCGAGGCAAAAGATTGTAGGATTGGAAGATGTACCCGATCTTGCGGTTGCGAATAGCCGCCAGCTGCACTTTATCCAAGTCGCTCACATCCTCACCATCCAGGATATAACGTCCACCAGTTGGTCTGGACAGACATCCCAAAATATTCATCAGCGTGCTCTTGCCTGAGCCAGACGGCCCCATGATGGCGACGAACTCACCGGTTTCAATATGAATACTGACGCCGTCTAACGCCGCGACACGGGCATCACCCATGCCATAAATCTTGGTCAGATCGATCGTCTCAATAATCGTGCGGCGGGCCATCACTTTGTCTCCACAATGCCGGTCGTGACCAGCTCGCCCACCTTCAGGCCAGATTTGATCTCGGCATAAAACAAGTCTTTCAAGCCAACTTCCACGATTCGGAGTTTGGGCTCGCCATCTTCCAAAACAAAGACCGTATAGTTGCCTGGCGAGGTCTCGTGAAGCGCCTCGATGGGCACCAAGATTACCTTTTCCGCCCGACCGCCGATCACATCCACCGCTGCGTTCGAGCCAACCGGCAGACTACCCACAACAATGGACTGTCCATCCAACCGAACCAAACCGCGGACGAGAGATGCCCCCTGCTCGGTGTACAACGCAGGATCTACCTGGGTCACCGTTCCAGTAAACACCTTCTCAGGAAGTGCATCAAAAATTACTTCCACATCGTAATCCGGCGCGATCTTGTCCCAATCTGTCTCGTCGAGGAAGATTTCAAGGTAAGGCTCGCTCAGGTCTGAGACCGTGATAATCGGGGAAGTGCCGACCGTATCGCCTACGCCAGCATTGATAGTGATGACCGTCCCGGAAATCGGGGCGTAGAGCCGTTTCGCGTCAAGGTTGTCTTGCGCAGCTTGCAGGTCAAGTTGTGCCTGCTCCAGTTTGGTCAGGCCGCTGCCAGTAGCATCTTCCGGCACATCGCCGCCGGTCAGAGCAGCCAAATAGTATTGGGCTTCTGACAGTTTTGCCTCGGCCAAAGCATAAGCAGCGCGAGCCTCGGCAATATCAATCTCACTTGGTGCAGAAACGTATTTTGTCGTTGTTTTTGTTTGTCTATCCGTTTCTTTTACCGTGAAATTATCGGGGATGTAATTTGTCTCATAGTAAGCCTGGTTGCCTGCCAATGTTCTTTGCGCAGATGCCAGCGCGGCTTCTGCTTCAGCCACTTTCTTCTGGGCATCATCCGAAGGGTTAGCTTCGGCCTCAGCCTGGGCATCCAGGAGGGCTTGCTCTGCCTCGGCAACCTTTTCTTCCGAGGCAAGCACAGCCGGGCTGATCAGATACGCCAAGTGATCGCGAGCATCACCCAAGCCCTGCTGGGCCAGTGCAACAGCTTGTTCAGCCTCCGCCACGGAAGCTGGCGAGGTCAACTCCAGCAAATTGCGTTTGGCCTGGGCGTATTTGATCTGTTCCGTTGTATCATCGAGTTGAGCCAATAATTGACCGGCCTCGACGACATCCCCCACCTGGACAAAAATTTCGGACCACTCTGAAAACCAAAAGTGGCTTCTGCAGCCGGGACCAGGCTCCCCGTCCCGCTGGCGACCAACACCAAGTCGCCCTGGCGCACCTTGGCCGTTTGGAGCGCCGGCTCTTCAGACACCTGCTGCGCCGGTAAGTAGGCCCATTGGTAATATTCAAAACTGCCGGCCCCCACCAAAACGACCACAGCCAGAAACATCCAAAGCGTCTTCTTTGACCCCATCAATTTGGAAACAACTGGTATTTCCTTCAATTTAGCAAACATCGCAGTTCCCTTTCTCGCTCGTAGCGGATTTATCGTCACGGTAGCAGTATAGCCATGCACTGTAAAGCAACTGTCAAGAACTTGTGTAGAGATTGTGTAGATACCCCAAAAGCGACAAGCACCTGGCAATGCCAGGTGCTTGTCTTATTAAAGCAAATTTTCTGTATAATAGGGTACATACCACAAGACGAGGAGACAGGCCATGGAAAAGGATGCATACAAACGACTTGCCGAACGGCTGGACGCTTTGCCCAACGGTTTCCCGGCGACGGAAGACGGCGCCGAACTGCGCTTGCTGGCCAAACTGTTCACGCCCGAGGAAGCCGCCCTGGCAGCCCAACTGCGCCTGACCAAAGAAACGCCCGATCAGATCGCAGCCCGCATCGACGCGGACCCCAACTCCCTGCGCAAACTGCTCAAGGGAATGGCCCGCCGGGGCCTGATCGCCGCCGAGCGGACGGAAAACGGGCTGGGATACGGCTTGATGCCCTTTGTCGTCGGCATTTACGAGATGCAAATCGGTTCACTGGACGCCGAACTGGCCCAGCTCTTCGAAGATTACTACCAGCAGACCTTTACCAAATCGCTCGCGGTCAAGCCGCAATTCCACCGCGTCATCCCGGTCGGGGAGAGCATCCGCGTCGACATGGAAGTACATCCCTTCGAAAGCGCCGCGGACCTGGTTGACGCGGCGCAGGCCTGGGGCGTGCTGGATTGTATCTGCCGAAAGCAGAAGGCGCTCATTGGCGACCCCTGCGAACATCCGGTGGACGTATGCATGACCCTGAGCGAGACGCCGGGCGCGTTTGACAACAGTCCCGTCATCCAGGCTGTGGATCGCGCAGAGGCGCTGGCCACGCTGCAACGAGCGGCCGATGCCGGTCTGGTACATTCGGTCAGCAACAACCAGAAGGGGCTTCACTACATTTGCAATTGCTGTACCTGCTCGTGCGGCATCCTGCGCGGCATGAGCGAAATGGGCATTGCCAATGTCGTCGCCCGCTCGGCCTTTGTCAACCAGGTGGACGAGACATTGTGCTCGGTCTGTGAAATCTGCCTGGAGTATTGTCAATTCGACGCGCTCTCCGTAGACGATACACTCCTCGTCGACGCGATGCGCTGCGTCGGATGCGGCGTCTGCGTCCCATCCTGCCCAAGCGAAGCCCTGGGGTTGATCCGCCGCCCCGACGAGGAGATTCCGGCGCTGCCCGAAACGCTCAAGGAATGGGGGCTGGAACGGGCCGCGGCACGCGGGGTCCCGCTCAACGACGTTCTGTAGCGTCACCCCATGACCAAACACGACCACTACCGCAAACTGGAGCGCATGTACGCCACAGCGCCGGTCAATGCGTATTACGCCCCGAACATGCGGGTCAGCGAGGGTCAGGCCGAGGTGACCGTGCGCGTCCGCCCGGATTTCTTCCACGCTGCAAACGCCGTACACGGCTCAGTCTATTTCAAAATGCTCGACGATGCAGCCTTCTTCGCCGCCAACTCACTGGTCGAAGACGTCTTCGTGCTGACCGTTTCGTTCAACCTGTACCTGACCCGCCCGATCTCGGAAGGGGAGCTGGTCGCCGCCGGACGCGTGGTCCATACCTCGCGGCGGTTGTTGATCGCCGAATCCATTTTGACGGATTCGGAAGCCCGCGAGATCGCGCGCGGAAGCGGCACATTCATGCGCAGCAAAATCCCGCTAACGGCAGAAATCGGGTATAAGTAAGATCGGTTTACGGTTGGGGATATTTGCCTGGGGGCTGGAACGCAAGCCCACTGAGACAGGGAGGAAACGTGACGCACCAGCAAATGACAGGATTATCCACCATCATCATCATCGTTTTTTATTTGGCCGCAACCTGGGGAAGTGCAGGCTATGCCTATCGAAAAAATCAGCAACTGCCTGCGGACGACCCGTCCAAAAGGAAGTTTACGACCCTAGGCGTCTATCTTGCTCCATTTATGTTCCCGCTCTTGCTGGTCTCCTGCGGCGTGATATTGGCGGCGGCGAGCCTGCTATTTTTCGCCTTGCTGGTCGTTTTACCGGCAGCGCTTCTCGTCATCCGGAAACCACGTTTCCCGCCCTGGTTGAAAAAAGCCGCCGTCTGGATGGGGCGCATCCTGCTGAAGTTCAGCGCCATACTGCTCTGGCCTCTGCTGGAAATTGCCCAATGGCTGTCCCGTCCGCCTGTCAGGAACGAAACATGACCAGAACGAAAAACACCCCGGCGCGCCGGGGTGTTTCGCTCATAGACAGGTCAGGGCTGCTGTCTCCGCCGCTGATAGGGGATCATCAGCAAAAACCCGACCGCGATCAACATTTGGCCGATTTCAACGCCAGTGGCCTGCAAGGGGCCAAAGAAGGGCACGTCCGGCAGAGGCTGTGTGCCCATGCCGAAGACATCCGCCATGCCCGAAAAGACAGCCAGGACGTATCCCGTGCTGACCAAACGCAGGCCGATATCGGCTGCAATGGAGCGCTCCCCCGCCCCCCACAAGGCTGCCAGGCCAATGTAGCCCCCCAGACAAATGACCGCCAGCCCGACCAAAAAGACGGCAATCTGCACAAACCCGACCACCGGGCTGCGATCCAGTCCAAACCATTCCGGCTTGGCTCCCAAAACAAAGATCAGCATGCCAAAAATCGTTGCAAACAGGCCGAACCGAATACGCGGCGTAGAAACCCACACCACATCCTGGGCGTCGGCGCGGCGTTCCGGCAATGGATCAGATTCTTGTGGTTTTGCGATACTCATGATGATGGCAAATTCTCTCTGAGATGACCAAGGAAATTTTCGCCAAGAATGGCGGCAACATCGCTTTCCGAATATCCTCGCGAGGCCAACAAGGGGGCCAATTTCTGCAAATCGGCAATCGAATCGACCCCCTCCGGCACGGCCTCGAGGCCAAAGCCGCCGTCAAAGTCGGTGCCAATGCCAACGTGACGCGCGTCTCCAGCCATCTGGCAAATATGGTCAATATGTGCTGCAAGCCGTTCAAGGGTAACCGCCTGACGGCCGTTTCCCTGCACCCAGCCAACCTGCAAGAATTTATTGTAGGGAACAACACCGATCACGCCATCACGCTCGATCAACCCGCGGATGACCTCGTCTGTCAGATGACGGTTGGTCGGTGCATCGGGCAGCAGTGCGGCGGCATTGCCGTGACTGGCAATAATCGGGCCGGGATAAAGATCCAGGGCTTGCAGCGCGGACTCTTCGTCCATGTGGCTGAGATCGAGCGTGAAATTGAAGTCGGCCATCGCGGCCAACAAGGCGCGGCCGTCGTCCGTCAACGGGCCGGGGTCATGCGTCCCGCCGCAATAACGGGTGCCGGCCCAGGCCGGGCCGATGATCCGCAGTCCGAGCGACCACCACTCGTCCAATTCGTCCGGCGAGCGGATTCCCTCCGCGGCCTCCATCAGGATGACCAAGCCAACCGGATGCCCATTTTCGACATCCGGATCCTGCCAGTGGGACAGAACCCCATCCAAGTCCGGGCGGGAGCGGATCAAGCGGAATTTGTCCGGATGCTCATCGACCAGTCGCTGGTAAGCATCTAGTTGCGAACGGTATAGGCGGTGCGCCTCATCGAAATCACGGTAAAAGAGCGTTTCCCATGGCTTGAGACGTTTGTGCTGCGGCGAGACAAACAGCGTCGAAAAGACCACAGCCACCTGTCCGCGCTGATATTCAGGCCAGCCAAGCATTGTATTCCCGTTCCACGCAACCACGGGCAGCCCTCGTTCCATCTGCCGTGTTTCGAGCGCGGAACGCGAATAATCCCGCCCAAAGGACAGGATATTCCAGGCCAGGTCTTCGTGTGAATCAACCAACAGGGGCATGGGGAAATTCAGATTAAAAAGAGCGCACCGGATGGGGTGCGCTCTCATTCATCAGGCTTCCGGTTCCTCGGGAGGGTTCTCTGCGGCTGTTTCCTCCGCAGGCGCCTCAGCTGATACCTCGGGCGCTTCTTCGGATGTTTCCTTTTCCTCGGGGGGAATCTCGCCAACTGGTTCTTCTGTTTCTTCTATTTTTTCTGTCTCTGCTGGCGCTTCCGTTTTCTCCTCAGGAATTTCTGCGGAGATCTCTTCAGGCGCTTCTTCCGGTTGTTCTTCCAACTGTTCTTCTGGCTGTTCTTCTACTGGTTCTTCCAGTTGTTCTACGGGAGGCGACTCAGGCTCGTCCTGCGCCAACTCCTTGGCCAAGGCCTTCATATCTTTGTCGGCATAGGCAGCCGAGTCAACCTTGCGCATGCTCAAGCCGATCCGGCGGCGATCAGGATCGATGCGGATAATGCGCAAAATGACCACGTCGCCTTCTTTAAGGACTTCCTTGGGATGCTCGATGCGATGATCGCTGATCTCGGAAACGTGGATCAATCCCTCGATATCGCCTTCCAAACGGGCAAAAGCGCCAAACTTCGTCAGGCGCGTCACCGTACCTTCGATCAACTGACCGACCTGGAATTTTTCGATTTTAGCTTTCCAGGGATCGTCGCTCAACTGACGCAGCGAGAGGCCAATGCGCCTTTTTTCCTTGTCGATGCTGATGACCTTAACTTTGACTTCCTGCCCAACTTCGAGGGCCTCGCTGGGATGTTGCACGCGTTCCCAGGAGAGTTCAGAAAGATGCACCAAGCCATCTGCGCCGTTGATATTGACAAAAGCGCCAAAGTTCGCCAGGCTGGTCACGCGACCAGTGTAAGTTTCGCCAATGACAAGATCGTCGATCACGCGCTCCTTGATAGACTGGCGCGATTCGTTGCTGGCAGCGCGCTCTGAAAGGATCAGGCGGCGGCGCTCACGGTCCACCTCGATGATGCGGACGGCTATCGGCTCGCCGTTCATCTTGGCCCACCGCTGTTCGGGAGTCTCGCCGACGGCCATACTGCGCCGCACCGCGCTCACCTGGGAAGCCGGGACAAATCCGCGCAGACCGCGCACAGAGACGATCAATCCGCCCTTGTTGTAACCGCTGATGGTGCCCTCGAAAACTTCATCGCTGTCGAGCATCGACTCAACGGCTTCCCAGGCCATTTGTTCCTGGGCGCGCGTATACGAAAGAATAACATTACCGTGCTTATCTTCTGGGTTGATTACGTAGGCTGTGATTTCCTGGCCGACTTGAAATGCTTTCCGTTCTTCAGGTGGAATATCTTCCAATGCCCGACCTGCAATAACCCCCTCTGATTTAGCGCCAATACTGACCAGAATTTGGCTTGGACTAATGCTGGCAATCACGCCAGTACGAAGTTCGCCTCGCTGCGGCAGATCAACTTTATATTGTTCCTCCTGCAGCAAAGCAGCCATGCTGGGCATATCGTCTGTATTGTTGTCGTGCGCTTCAGTTGAGGTTGTTTCGGATACAGCCTCCTGCCCGGTCAGGGCGTCTTGTTGATCCATTCTGGTGACTCCGGTTATCAAATTTGTAAGTGGGATTATACAGGCTAAACCATAACTTGGCAACCCTTGCATGAAAGTTAGGGTAGGTTATAATGCGGTGCGAGGATTTTATGCCAGCTATCTACCCATTCACCGCAATTGTCGGACAAGCGCGCATGACCCGCGCGCTGATACTCAACGCGGTAGACACCCGCATCGGCGGCGTGTTGATCCGCGGCGAACGCGGCACAGCCAAATCGACCGCCGCGCGCGCCCTGGCCGCGCTGCTGCCGCGCGTCAACGTCGTCAAGGATTGCCGCTTTGGATGCGACCCTGACGAACCCACCGCCTGGTGCACGGAATGCCGCGAGCGCGACGCCTCGGGAGAGAAACTGCCCGCCGAGGAGCGTCCGATCCCCTTCGTCAACCTGCCCGTTTCCGCCACCGAAGACCGCGTCGTCGGCACGCTGGATATCGAGCAAGCCATCCAGAAGGGCGAACGTCACTTCGAGGCCGGCGTCCTGGCCTCCGCCAACCGCGGCCTGCTCTACATTGACGAGGTCAACCTGCTCGACGACCACGTCGTGGACGTGCTGCTGGATTCGGCCGCCATGGGCATGAACATCGTCGAGCGCGAGGGGATCTCCTTCTCGCATCCGGCGCGCTTCATCCTGGTCGGCACGATGAACCCGGAGGAGGGCGACCTGCGCCCGCAGTTGCTCGACCGCTTCGCCCTCTCGGTGGACATCGTCGGCATCCGTGAGCCGCGCGAGCGTGTTCTCATCATGGAACGCAACCTGGCCTTCGAGAAAGACCCCGAAGCCTTTCGCGAGGAATGGCTGCCAAAAGAAAAAGAACTCTCCCAGCGCATCGCCCGCGCCCGCACACTGATCAACAAGGTCACCTACACCAGCCGCGACCTGCTCTCCATCGCCGCGTTGAGCACTTCGCTCCACGTGGATGGACACCGCGCCGATCTGGTGATACTCAAGGCCGCCCGCGCCCAGGCCGCATTCGATGGGCGCACAGCCATCAACGATCATGACATCGCCCTGGCTGCCGAACTGGCCCTCCCCCACCGCATCAAACGCACGCCCTTCCAGCAAACCGAGATGACCACCGAGCAATTGCAAGAACGCATCGAACAGTTGCAGGGTCAAACCATGTCCGGCGAGACGGAAGAAAAAACGGCCGCCGAAGAAGGCAGCGGGGAAAAAAAAACTTAAAGATCGAAGAAGAGGTTCTGGAAGGCCCTGAACAAGGACAGCCAGAGACCGGTCCGCAGGACGTTTTCGCCCACACCAGCGCCAACTGGTGGAAGGGCGGACAGAAAGTCAACCCCAGCGAGACCTTCAAACCGCGCGCCCTCAACACCCCCCTGGACAAATTATCCCGCCATCACGCCGGACGACGCTCGCGCACGCACACCGAGCGCAAGCACGGACGGTATATCCGCTCCCGCCCGGCCAACGGCAATATGACCGATGTAGCCTTCGACGCGACGTTTCGCGCTGCCGCACCCTACCAAAAACAGCGCACGGAACAGCGCAAGCGCGTCGCGTTCGCCATCCAGAAAGGCGACTTGCAGCGCAAGGTGCGCGTCAAAAAGACCGCCAATCTGGTGCTCTTTTTGGTGGATGCATCCTGGTCGATGGCCGTCGCCGAGCGGATGAACGCCACCAAGGGCGCCATCCTTTCGCTGCTGACGGACGCCTATCAGCGTCGTGACCGTGTCGGGTTGATCGTCTTCCAGAAGGACCGCTCCACACTGATCCTGCCGCCCACCAACTCCGTCCAACTGGCCCAGCGCGCGCTGGCCGATATCCCCGTCGGCGGGAAGACGCCCCTCTCGGCCGGCCTGCTGATGGCCGCCGATATTTTGCGCCAGGAGAAATACACCCACCCGGATGTCGAACCGCTGCTCATCGTACTGACGGACGGGGCAGGCAATGTCTCGATGGGAAGCGCCCCTCCGCAGGAAGAGGCCTACCATTTTGCCGAGCAGATCGCCAAAGAAAATATTCGCAGTATCGTCATCAACATGGAACATGCGGCCTTCGATCAAGGACTGGCGAAAGCGCTGGCCGATCACCTCGAAGCCCCCTGCTACACGCTCAGCGAACTCAAGGCCGAAAATCTGTACCACACCGTAAAGCAGGAAATGGTGACAGAACGGAAGTAGAATGGACATCCGCTCCTACAACAGCAAAGCCTGGGACAATCAGGTCGATTCCAACAACCCGTGGACCATCCCGGTCAGCCCGGAGACCATCGCCGCCGCGCGCCGCGGGGACTTCCGCGTGCTGCTGACCGAACAGAAATTCGTCCCCGCCGACTGGTTTCCCGCGCTCCCCGGTTTGGACGTGTTGTGTCTGGCCGGCTCCGGCGGGCAGCAGGCCCCCATCCTTGCCGCGGCCGGAGCCAACGTGACCGTGCTGGATAACGCCCCCAAACAGTTGGCGCGTGACCGCGAGGTCGCGGAACGCGAGAACCTGGCGCTGACGCTCGTCGAAGGCGACATGGCCGACCTTGCGATGTTCGAGGACGAGTCCTTCGATTTCATCTTCCATCCGGTATCCAACCTCTTCGTCCCGGATGTGCGTCCGGTCTGGCGCGAGGCCTACCGCGTCCTGCGGCCCGGCGGGACGTTGCTGGCCGGGTTCATGAATCCGGTTTTCTACCTCTTCGATTACGACCTGGCCGAAAAAGGGGAAATGGTCGTCCGCTACGCGCTGCCCTACTCCGACCTGGAGAATCTGCCCAAAGAACGGCTGCAGGCCTACGTCGACGCGGGCGAACCGCTGGAATTCGGCCACACGCTGACAGATCAAATCGGCGGTCAGACAGAAGCCGGATTCTCCATCGTTGGCTTTTACGAAGACCGCATGCGGGATATCGTCATCAGCGAACACACCCCCACCTACATCGCCACACGTGCCGTGAAACGCTGAAAGCGCCGGCCTCCTGACGTCCAAAAACGCCCAACAGTCGAGACACGCGAAGACGCCCGGACAGTGCAAGGCGCACAAAGACGCCCAACAGTTGAACTGTTGGGCATCTCCCCTGTTGGGCATCCCCGTTGTACCAGCCCGGACGGTACAACCGCCGGGCCTCTCGCAGGGCTTCCCTCCTGCAACAAAAAGCGCCAGGCATTTTGGGAATGCCTGGCGCCTGGTTTTGGAAGCGGAAACTTACCCGGCAGCGATATCTTCCAGCATCTTGGTCGTCAGGGATTTCGGGCGTTCGATCGGCTGACCGAGCGCGCGCGCCCAAACGTAGTTGGCCGTCACGCCCAGGGCGCGGCCAACACCGAAGAGCACAGTGTAGAAATCGAATTCGGTAATGCCGTAGTGATATTGCAGCGTGCCGCTGATCGCGTCCACATTCGGCCACGGATTCTTGGCTTTGCCCTGCTCTTTCAGCACCGGCGGGACGACTTTGTTCATCACCAGGGCAACCTTGAAGAGTTCATCATCGGGGAAGTGGGCTTTGGCAAACTCGAACTGCGCCGTATAGCGGGGATCGGGAACGCGGAGAACAGCGTGTCCGTAACCGGGGATGACTTTGCCGCTGTTGAGGGTTTCCCAGCAGAAATCGCGCATCTGATCTTCATCGGGCGCGCCGTTGAACTTCTTCTGGACATCCATCAGGAAGGCCAGGCAGTTCTGGTTCGCCAAGCCGTGCAGCGGGCCGGCCAGGCCGTCCATCGCCGCCGAGAAGGAATGGAAGGGATCGGCAAGCGTGGAGCCGACCAGGTGCATGGTATGCGCGCTGACGTTGCCGGACTCATGATCGGAGTGCAGGATGAAGTACAGGCGAGCCATATCTTCATATTCTTTGGCTTCGATCCCCATCATGCGGGCAAAGTTCGCGCCGTAGTCAACGTTGGGATCGTATTTCGGCGCCACGCCATCCTTGTATTTCAGGCGATAGATGAAAGCCGCGATCACGCCCAACTTGCCGGTCAGGGCTACCGCATCGTCGAGAGCGGGCTTCCAGAGGTCGAATTTGCCGATGCCTTCAGCATACTGCTTGGCAAATTTGGATGTCCCCTGCAGGGCCAAAACGGCCTGCGAGAAAAGCACCATCGGATGGGTGTCCTTGGGCATCGTGCGGAGCGTGTCGAAAACGTGTTTGGGGACATCCGCGTTCTTGGCCCATTCGGCCTCGACGGCCAGCGCCTGTTCCTTGGTCGGGTAATCGCCAACCATCAACAGGTAATACAGGCCGCCGACGTAAGGCATTTCAGCGCCGTCGGGCTTGGGCAATTTTTTCAGCACTTCCGGAACCGTATGGCCGCGGAAGCGGATGCCCTCGTTCGGGTCAACGTAGGAAATGTCGGTCACCAGCGCCTTGACGCCGCGAATGCCGCCGTAAATTTGCTTGATCGTGACTTCACCGGCGACGGTATCGCCATGCTCCTTGAGCAGTTTGACAACGCGGTCACGCCATTCGGGTAATTGAGCATCAATCTTATCGTGCAAAATCATTGGAATCTCCTCCAAAATTTATTTTTGGACTAGCCACCTGACACTTTTGTCTTCTGCGCCCCGCCGATGGATAAATCCGACGGTTGGTTTTAGAAAGCCGTCTGAAGACGGCCGAAAACAGGCTTTTAGTCCGCTTTAGCGGGCTTTGTAAAACCAGTTCCGGGCTTTGGCCCCAAACGATGAGCGCACGATGAGCAAACCGTCAGGTGATTAGTTTTTGGATAGAAAGGCCGCACATCCTGCGGATGCACGGCTTCCATGTGGCAACTAGATTTCGACCAACGTCTTCAGCGTCTCCACGCTGGCATGAACAGCGTCGGCCGATTTCTTCAGGGCGGCCATTTCTTCATCGTTCAGGTCGTACTCGATGATCTTCTCAATGCCGTTCTTGCCCAGCATGACGGGCACGCCAAAGAAGATGCCGTCCACGCCATACTCGCCCTGCAGATAGGCTGCACACGGGACGATCAGATGCCTGTCCTTGAGAATGGCTTCGGCCATCTGGGCAATTGCCGCAGAGGGCGCGTAGAAGGCGGAACCCGTCTTCAGCAGCCCGACGATCTCGCCGCCGCCCTTGCGCGTGCGCTGGACAATCGCATCCAGCTTGTCGGCTTCGATATACTTCTCCAATGGTACGCCGGCAATATTCGAGTGACGCCTCAACGGCACCATGGAATCGCCGTGGCCGCCGAGCACGTAGCAGTTGATGTTCTGCACGCTGACGCCGGTTTCCATGGCGATGAAGGCGCGCATACGCGCCGAATCCAGAATACCCGCCTGACCAATCACCCTGTTCGGGGGCAGACCGGTGGTCTTCATCGTCATATAGGTCATCGTATCCAGCGGGTTGGTCAAGATAATGTAGACCGCGTCCGGCGAATACTTGTACGTCTCTTTGGCAACCGAGGCGACAATATTGGCGTTCTTCACCAGCAAGTCTTCGCGGGACATGCCCGGCTTACGAGGCAGACCAGCCGTGATGACGACAATATCAGAGTCTTTCGTATCGGCGTAGTCGCTCGTCCCCAAAATGCTGACGTCCTTGCCAATAACCGGCATGGCTTCGGTCATGTCCAACGCTTTGCCCTGCGGCATCCCGTCGACAATGTCCACCAAGACAATGTCGGCGATCTCGCGTTCGGCCAGCCAGTGCGCCGTTGTGGAGCCGGTCATACCAGCGCCAATGATAGAAATTTTATTTGCCATAGCTCCTCCAATTTGAATATTTGAGATTTAATAAGTATCGTATTGTGTACATCCGATGCTCATCACAATAAGCGAACCATTTATAGATATACTACATTGTCCTATAGCAAAACAGTTCATTTTGTCACATTTTCTAGTGCATAATCGTTACTTTCTGCGGATTCTGCTCTTGAAATCCCACAAATTGCAAGTAAACAAGCCCCGGGGAAGCTCACGTTAAAGAAAAAAGGAGACTTTGCTGCACAAACTCGCAGCAGAAGCCTCCCCAGAATCGTTCAAGGGTCACCGCTTGTCAGTCTTCTTGCGCTTCCAGAAAACGACCGGCCTGGATGGCAGCCCCGGCCCCCATCCCCGCCGAGGTGATCACCTGCCGGAAATGCGGATCAGCCGCCTCGCCAGCCGCGTACACACCGGGAACGCTGGTCTGCATCAGGCTGTCCACGACAAGATAGCCGAGATCGTCCATCTCCAACTGACCTTCGAATATCTGCGTGTTCGGCGTGTGCCCAATGAAGATGAACACGCCATCCGTCTCGAAGGTTGATTCCTCGCCAGTTTTCACGTTCTTCAAACGAACCGCTTCGACCTTTTCCTCGCCGACAATGCCGGTCACCACCGTGTCCCAAATATAGTCGATCTTGGGATTCTCCTTCGCCCGGCGCTGCAAGATCAAGCCGGCGCGCAGTTCGTCACGGCGATGGACGATCGTCACTGTGGCGGCATGACGGGTCAGGTATAGCGCTTCTTCCAGCGCGCTGTCGCCGCCGCCGACCACGACCACCTTCTTGTCCTTGAAGAACCATCCGTCGCAGGTCGCACAATACGAGACGCCCTTCCCGGTTAACTCGGATTCGCCGGGGACATCCAGGTGGTTGGGGCTGGCGCCCGTGGCAATGATCAACGCCTCGGCCCGATACTCGCCGCTCTCCGTCTTGACGTAAAACGGACGCTGCGACAGGTCCACGCTCGTCGCGGTGTCGAATTCGACGCGGGCGCCGAAACGTTCGGCCTGCCTCTGGAACAAATCGCCCAGTTCGCTGCCGCCGACGCCTTCCGGAAAACCGGGGTAATTCTCGATGGTGTTCGTCAGGGCGGCCTGACCGCCCAGTTCCATGCCGGTCAGCACGAGCGGCTCCAGTTCGGCGCGCGCCGCGTAGAGAGCCGCCGCAAAGCCTGCCGGGCCGGAACCGATGACAAGGACTTTCAGCGGCTTGTCGCTTTGTACAGAAGAGGGGCCGGTGATGCCCGTCAGGTTTAATTCCATCGTCCAAATCCTTCCTTGACAACAAGGCAGCAGATGAACTGCTGCCCTTTCACGAATTCCTGGCTACTTTACAATCGCCAGCAGGTCGGTCGCGTCCATGATAATGTGCTCAACGCCGTCCAACTTGATGTCGGTGCCGGTGTACTTCGGGAAGAGCACCTTCTGGCCGACCTTGACCGGCATCTCCTCGTCGTCGCCCACCGCGATGACCTCGCCGATCTGCGGCTTTTCCTTGGCCGTCTCCGGCAGCAGCAGGCCGCTGGAGGTCTTGGCTTCTTTTTCGATCGGGCGCACCAACACACGGATGCCCAGGGGTTCAATTGTAGTATTGTCGCTCATTTCACTCACTCCTTGATAGGATAAGATTGCATGCTCACACGAGCAAGGTTTCAAAAGGACAGTGCCATTCTATCAGATGCACAACCATCCGAAAAGTTGCACGTGTGGTTTTCATACAAAATGCTTATGCAAGCACCCTATTTTTTGGCTGCCTCATCCGTAATTTTCAGGGCTTCATCGAGCACAGCAAAACCCTCAGCCAATTGTTCCTCGGTGATGATCAGCGGCGGGATGACCAGCACCGTATGCCAGTGCGCATACAAAAAGACGCCGTGATCCAGGCAATACTTACGCATCGCCGTCATTTCGGGGCTGGAACCATTCCACGGGGCCATCGGCTCTTTCGTCTCCCTGTCTTTGACCAGTTCAAGGATGCCGAACAGCCCGATCGAGCGGACGTCGCCGACCGAGGGGTGACTCTCCCCCAAATCGGTCAACATGCGCTTCAGCACCGGACCCAGACCTGCCGCGTGCTCGACAAGGCGATCCTCCTGCATGACGCGGATATTGGCAATCGCCGCCGCCAGCGAGACCGGGTGGGCAGTATACGTCAGCCCCGAACGAAAGACGCGTTCATCGAAAAACCCGGCGATCTTGTCCCGCATCCCGACCGCGCCCAGCGGCGCGTAGGCCGAGGTCAATCCCTTGGCCATCGTGATCATGTCCGGCACCACGTCCCAATGATCGACCGCGAACCACTTGCCGGTGCGTCCGAAACCGCTCATCACCTCGTCAGCGATCATCAGGATGCCGTACTTGTCGCACAAGGCGCGCACGCCTTGCATGTATCCCTCCGGCGGGATGATGACCCCGTTCGTGCCGGTGACCGATTCCATCAGGACGGCGGCTATCGTCTCCGGCCCTTCGTACTGGATGATCTCCTCCAGGTGGTTGAGATAGTCCCGGGCGAAATCGGCCTCGGAGATGCCGGGGTTGGTGCGATGAAACGTGGAGCGATACCGGTACGGGTCGAGGAAATGCACCACACCGGGCATCAGGTTGGGTTCCCATTCCTGACGCCGCGGGTCGCCAGTGACGGCCATCGCGCCCGCCGTAGCGCCGTGATAGGAGCGGTAACGGGACAGGATTTTGTGCCGTCCCGTATAGGCGCGGGCCAGTTTTATGGCGTTCTCGTTGGCGTCCGCGCCGCCGAGCGTAAACAGGAAATGGTTGATGTCGCCCGGCGTGATTTCGGACAGTACCTTACCTGCCAGCGCACGCACCTTGGTCGCCATCGGCGGGCCGGCATAGGGCAATTCGCGCGCCTGCGCCACCATGGCGTCGATGATGCGCTCATCGCCATGACCGGCGTTGACGCACATCGTCATCGAGTTAAAGTCCAGGTAACGCTTGCCGTCTATATCCCAGAAGTAGACGCCTTTGGCGCGCTCGACGGGGATCGGATCGACTTTGGCTTGCGCCGACCACGTCCAGAAGCCGTGCGCTTGCATCAGGGGCAGGATTTGGTCATCAGGAAGATCGAACATGGAAACCTCGCCGGGAGAAGTGGGTAAGGGGGCATGAGGAACGGGTGAATCGTATCACAATTCCGCCTGTTTCTCATCACTTATTTCTGCTATAATTTTCCGCCTTTCCTTTTTTGCATTCTTGGAGAAGTATGGACGCCACAAATTTCCCCTACCGCCGCATCATCGTCGTCGGTACGACCAGCTCCGGAAAATCGACGCTGGCAGCGCGACTGGCCGCCAAACTGGGCTTGGATTACGTGGAGCTGGACGCCCTGTACTGGCAGCCCAACTGGGTCGGCACGCCGGACGATGAATTTAAAGCCAAAGTGGTCGCCGCCACGCGCGGCGAACGGTGGGCCGTGGCCGGAAACTACAGCCGCACCCGTCCGATCACCTGGCCGCGGGCCGAAGCCGTCGTTTGGCTGGATTATTCCCTGCCGGTCATCTTCTGGCAGTTGCTCACGCGCACGATCCGCCGCATCACCACACGAGAACTCCTCTGGGGAACAAATGTGGAGCGGCTCTGGCCGCATCTCAAACTCTGGTCAGACAAGTCGCTCTTCAAATGGCTCTTCAAAACCTACTGGCGGCGCAAGCGCGAGTATCCGCAGTTGTTCGCTTTGCCGGAATATGCCCACCTGGAGATCTTCCGCTTCGGAAAGCCATCCGAGACGCGGCAATGGCTTGCGAAGCTGTAAATTCCCGCCCCATACTCACAACCGCCAACGGATCAGCGGTCCCTGACGACCGCTCACTGATTCCCCCGCAGCCAGCCGACCAGCAGGCTCAGCCCCCAAACACCCGCCAAGACGGAAAAGACCGCCCATTCGAAACTGAAACTCGCCTGCCAGAGGATCGCCAGCGTGCTGAGCGCCAGCCCCAGCAGCGTCAACGGACCCAGGCGCATCAGGTGGGCGCGCTGCAAAAAAGCGGTATCTTCCCCGGGGGCGGCGTAGCGCAGACGGCGAGAGAAATAGCTCAGGTCGTAGGCCAGCAATGCGCCCAATGTCCCGGCCAGCATCCAGCCGAAAGGCAGCCCCAGATAAAGCCCGGCGACAGCCGTCAGCGTGAGCAGGACCAGCCCAAAGCCGGAAAGCCACGTCCGGCGGCGCAGCAGGCCCAAAGTCCAGAGAAGCGCGAAGCCCCCCAGTCCCCAGGCGGCGGGCGCATATCCGGCATCCCAATAAGCCCAGGCCAGCGCGCCCGTCCCCATCCACAAGCTGAAAAACAATGCAAAAGATACCGCCATCTTATTAATGCCTCCCCAGCGCGTTGCGCCAGGCGGGTGGACGTCCCAGGCGGCCCTTGACCAGACGGTCGAGCGGCAGGGAAACATCCCAATCGAGCGCCTGCACCCCGGCGCGCTGCAATCGCAGCAGGAGCATGCGCCGCTCCATGCGGACGATGCGCGCGGCCAGACGGGTATGCGCGTTGTTCGGCAGGGCGCGCAGTTCGTAAGAGACCGGGTCGGGACTGATCACCATGACCTGATAGCCGCGTGAACGCAGCCGGATCAGCGTTTCGAGATCGCCGTTCAACAGCGGCGAGACCAGCACCAACTGCGAATTGGTCGGGAAGAGTTGGGACGGCAGGCGCGCCAAATCCGCAAAGACCGGGCTGTCGCCAACCTCGGCGCGGGCCAGGGCCTGCAAAATGCGTTCACGCTGCACGTGTCCATAACCGGGAAACGTCCAGCGCAGGGTGCGGCCATACTGCAGCAGCCCGACCCGATTGCCCGCCGAAATGAACGCGTCGGCCAGGGCCGCCGCCGCGAGCACCGTGTATTCGAAAAGCGAATGGCCGCCGCTGGCCACGTCCGTGCGCCGACGGCCATCCAGGATGATGCCCACGTCTGCAACGCGCTCCTGCTCGAATTCGTTCGAGAACAAGGTCCGCGGGTGACGGGCGCTGGCGCGCCAGTTGATCCAGCGCGGCGCGTCGCCAGGCCGGTATTCGCGCAGGCCGAAAAACTCCACGCCGGGGCCGCCGATGCGCGCCGGGATATTGCCGGCGTAGACGCGCGTCTGACGCGGGCGAATGGCAACGTTCTTGAGACGGGTAAACGGCGGCAGGACGAACAACTGGCCGCCGGTTTCGACGTATTGCGTGCGGCGCGCCAGGTCAAGATGGTCGCTGGCCGTCGCCGTCACGCCCGGAAAAACAAAACTGCCGCGCGGCCCGGCGAGCGTATACGTCCAGACAATGGACTGCCCCGCAGCCAGGGAACACAAATGACGGGCGCGGCCCTCGATGATCGTCAACGCCGGGGAAATCTCATCTTCCAACATCAGTTCTTCCAGGCGGCGGCCTGCGTTCGTCACCCTCAGCGTGACCGTGACCGGCTGGCCGGACGTGACTCGCTCGGCGCTCATCGTGCGCTCGACCCGTATCCGCACATCCTGCGGCGCGAACCACAACCCCGACAGCAGGTAGAGCGCCAGCGGGACGGCCAGCGCGAGCACAGCGCCGTTCATGCTTGCCAGGCCGGCGAAGACCAACGCGTAGAGCAGCAAAGCCAGCACTAAACTGCGGCGCATCTCACCTCTCGACAATGACCGGAACCGGCACTTTTTCGAGGACATCCCGGATGACGTCGTCGGTCACCCTGCTGGCCATCCAGTATTCGGGCTGCAAGATGATGCGGTGGCTGAGCACCGCCCCGCCAAAGCGCTTGATGTCGTCGGGCAGCACAAAGTCGCGTCCCTGCAAAACGGCATGGGCGCGGGCCATCTTCAGGAAGGCCAGCGAGCCGCGCGGACTGGCCCCCACGGCCACGCGACGGTCTTTGCGCGTTTCGTGGACGATGGCAGCGATATAGGTCTCCAGGTCATCATCCACGTGGACGTCTTCGATCGTGCGGCGCATCTCGCGCAATGTCCCGGCGTCGACGACCTGCGCAAGGGTCACTTCGTCCTGCCGGCGCTGGCCGCGGCGGTGCAGAATCTCCTTTTCCTCGTCCACGCCGGGGTAGCCGACCGAGAGTTTGAGCATGAATCGGTCGAGCTGGGCTTCGGGCAGCGGGAAGGTGCCTTCGTACTCGATCGGGTTCTGGGTCGCCAGCACCAGGAAAGGGTCGGGCAGGGGCAGCGTCTCGCCCTCGAGCGTCACCTGGCCTTCCTGCATGGCCTCCAGCAAAGCGGACTGCGTCTTGGGCGAGGCGCGGTTGATCTCGTCCGCCAGGAGGATGTTCGCAAAAACGGGACCGCGCCGCAGGTCAAAGCGGTTTTCGCCGCGGTTGAAGATGTAGCCGCCGGTAATGTCGCCGGGCAGCAGGTCGGGCGTAAACTGGATGCGCTTGAAGTCCAGTCCCAGCACGGCGGCGAAACTGCGCGCGATCAGCGTCTTGCCCAATCCGGGAAAATCTTCGAGCAAGACGTGCCCCCCGGCCAGGATCGAGGCCATGATCATCTCCAGCACATCGCGCTTGCCGACAATGGCGCGCTCGACTTCGTCCAACACCTTGCGGCTCAGATCAGAAACATCAGGAAGAATAACGGCCACTTTCAGCCTCCATGTGAGATTCGAGATAATCCAACGCGTCGTTGGGGTCAATATCCAGGGGCGTCGGGACGCGGCGGCGCAGGAAGGCCCAACGCGGCCGCGGATAGTCGGCAAAAGAGCCGTTCAGTCCGACATCCAGATAGCGCCTGACCGCCTCGGGGGCCTGCCCATCCATCCCCGCCAGATCGTTGGCGTGCCAGCGTTTGTCCATCCGTTCGCGGTAGGCCAGCCAATCGCGCATGATCTTCCCCAGGCGATTGGCGATCAGCCAGCGGGAATATATTCCCCGGTTTGCTTTTTTGACGGAATCCGCCAGGCTTTCGACCGCCCCGCGCCCTTTCTCCGCGCGCCGCCTGCGGGGACGCACGGACGGTCGATCCTCCAAAAAGGGGTCCAGCATCACAAGGAAGACCACGAAAAGCAAAACGGCCCACAGCCAAAACTGCGGCACAGAACGATACACCACCCCGAACATCCAGCCGAGGTAGAGCAGCGGCCCGATGACCACGCTGCGGACGACGTCCTGCAGGGGGAAGGCCAGCGCCAGCGCGACGACGAGCAGCCCCGCGAACAACAGCGCTTGCCGCCGCTTCACAGCCGCTCTCCGAAACAGGCAGCGATATCATTCAGGCAGGAGACCGCCTCGTCCACTTCATTTTGTCCCGCGGCATGCGCCCCATAGCGCACCCGCTCGAAGAGACGCGTCAGCCGCCGCACCGGATCCGCGGGCAGGCCCGCCGTTTCGAGATATCGGCCGAACTCGCGCGGCGTCATCGCATCCTGACGCCGGAGGCCGCGCCGCTCCCGCGCGACGGCCTCCATCTGCAGGTAACAGCGGACGACCACGTTCTCCCACTGCGCCCCCGCCGAAAGATCGTCCAGCGACGTCCTGGCAATGCGGGCGAATTCCTGCAGGGGACGTCCGGCAGCCCGGCGGGATCTCATCCAAAGCCGGCCCAGCCACCAGGCCGACGCGACGAAGATCAGCGCCAGGGCCAAGGTCACAGCGTAGGTCAGCGCGGCAGGAACCTGCGGCGGCTGGAAGACCTGCGGCGGCAAAACGGTTCCCTCGCCGGCCGCGGGGGCCTGGAGCGGGGCGGCCAGGTTTTCCGAAAGGGCGGCTCCCTCGTCCGGCGAAAAATTATCGAAAAAATACAACAGCGCAACGGCGACAAACGTCATGCGGAAGAGCATCCGCAGCAGGCGCTTGCGCAGCCCCGGCGACATGAATGCCAGCGAAAGCGCCGCCAAGGCAACGAACGATCCCAACAGCAGCAACTGCTGCCCAAAAGGGACCGCCGAAAACCGCCGCGCAATGTCTCCCAACACATCCTGGATCGAGCGCACCTGCCCCCCTCCGAAATCCAGCGGGCGGGCGGGCGCGAAACGCAAATCGCTCAATCCCGCCGCCAGAAAGACCAGCAAAAGGACTGCCGTGGTTGAAACGATCAGGAGGATCCGCCTGCGCTGAAGAAGCCGGTTCATAGCGAACCGATTTTACCACCATGAGGGAATCGGCGAATCAACGAATCAGCGGGTCAGCGAGTCGGCGAGGCGGCGGAGCATGCCGCGCTGTCGTGCTATACTCACGGGAAACCAACCACTGACGACTTATGGTTGACGCATGAAGCCCTGCGTATGGCAAAAGAATACGGCGCGAATGGTGTCATGCTCACGTCCAATCCGCGCCGTGTGGCGGCAAACAAGCTCTATCAGGAGATCGGATTCAAAGACTGGCAAACCAATCTCTATTTTTTGAGTTTCAGCCCATATGAGTAAAAAACTCTTTCTACTACTTGTATCTGTATTGTTAGCGATCTGGGTATCGGCTATCAGTGTGTTCCAGTTTAATTTAGGAAGTAAGATTCGCTGGATTAATGATTATTATGATCGCTCAGTCTATGCTGAACGAGCAACTTGGATTTTTGATCATGGAATACCGTATGTAGATACTTTGAGCGAGTATCCTCAGGTGCCAACTTATTTTTTCGCTGTCCCTTATCTAGCGTTGGGGCAACTGCAACCAATAGAGACGGTAAGTGTCAGGTTGTATAGTGCGGTATTTTCTTTGTTTATGTTGATTGTTTTGGGAGGTACTGTTGTTCTATTATATCGTTCTCTTCCTGAAAATAAAAATCTGGCTTTTTTGTTGTTGTTGCCTGCACCGCTTTACTTCACCTTCAATCGATTTGACATTTTGCCAGCATTAATGGTTCTGGTAAGCATTTTGTTACTCTTTCGAGGGGATACTCTTATAGCTGCGATTGTCTTAGCGATTGGGACGATGACAAAATGGTATCCCGCACTTTTGCTTCCAGTTTTTTTGCTGTATGAACATGAAAAAACAAAGCGAATTAACTGGTTGGCGATAGTCGCTTTTGTAGCCACGTGTACTGTGATTATCGCGCCAACCTTTGTCTTGGGAGGTTGGGCTGCACTTTTAATGCCTTATCGGATGCACTTGGCGCGCGGTTTAGAGCTTGTGTCTTTGCCAGCTTTGTTGCAAGGACAATTGTTCTTGCCATTGGGGTTGAATGTTGATAGTTATTTTATGGGACGCTTTTTTTTAGTCTTGCAGTTTCTTCCTGTGTTTTTGAGTCCGTTTGTCCAATTGAAAACAAAGGAAGAACTATTGAGTTGGTCTGTTATTGTGATTGCATTATTTACAGCTTTCTCTGAAATCTATTCTCCGCAGTGGATACTATGGATAATGCCTTTTTTGATACTTGTTACGAAAACAAAAATGGATGTTCTTTTGCTCGTTGTTTATGGAGTATCGACTTATATAGCTTTCCCGCTCATATTTGATTGGGCGGGG
>JAADGN010000037.1 GCA_013152325.1 Chloroflexota bacterium | reverse complement strand
TTGTGATGCTGATATTGGGAAGCGAATCTTGCTCGCCAGGCTTGGGCAAAAAATCAGCCGGAACAGCCAGTTCATCAGCCACCTTCCGCCGGACCGAATCGCTGAGCAGTAAATTAGCCGGACTGGTTGATAAAGACAAGGCTTTCTGGTCGATCGAGACCCGCGCACTGGCCTCATAAACCGGCGTTTGCAGCATACTGACGCCATAAGCAGTTGCCCCGGCAAGTATGGTCAGCAGCAAGATCACCTTCCAGCCATTCAACAAGGTCCGAAGGATCTCTCGCAGGTCAATTTCATCATCATAAAAAGTGTTCATTGGTTCGTTCATGCATCCTTTTCCTTTTCCATCTCCCACCCGCAAGTGTGTCGTTTAATAAATGCTATCATAACCACAGGCTGGCGTCAACGCGGGCTGTACATTATCAGCAGTTTTCATTTCGATTTTGCGTAACGACGATAGTCGTGTTTCGAGGCCGGGAAGCGGCTGCCCAGTTCCGACGGTCCGGGTCAGGAAAGTCGCTGCCACAACCGCAACGTATCCTCATATTGAGATTTGCTGTTCCCCAGGAGCAGCTGGTTTTCCATAGTTTCCACAGTATAATTCACTCATGTCTTTCCTGGAAGGTAAATACATCCTATTGGGTGTAACCGGCTCGATCGCGGCCTACAAGGCTGCGGATTTGGCGTCCAGGCTGACCCAGGCCGGGGCGCGCGTGGACGTGATCCTGACGCAGGGGGCCGGGCAGTTCGTCACGCCGTTGACGTTCCAGTCGCTGACCGGGCGCAAGGCGTATACCGAATCCGATCTGTGGGGCGGCCAGGCGCACGTGCTGCACGTCGGGCTGGGACACTCGGCTGACTTACTCGTCATCGCGCCCTGCACCGCCAACACCCTCGCCAAGCTGGCGCATGGGCAGGCGGACAACCTGCTCACCATCACCGCCCTGGCGGCACAGTGCCCCACGCTGGTCGCCCCTGCGATGGACGTGGGCATGTACGGGCATCCCGCCACACAGGAGAATGTGCGCATCCTGCGCGGGCGCGGCGTGGTTTTCGCCGGCCCCGCCGAGGGACGGATGGCTTCCGGGCTGGTCGGGCTGGGACGAATGCTCGAGCCGCCCGAACTGCTCGGCCACATCCGCCGCGTGTTGGGACGGGACGGGGCGCTCGCCGGCAGGAAGGTGGTGGTCACGGCGGGCGGGACGCAGGAGCCGATTGACCCGGTGCGCTTTATCGCCAATCGCTCGTCCGGCAAGCAGGGCTACGCCCTGGCGCAGGCCGCCATCGACGCCGGCGCGGACGTGACGCTCATCACCACGCCAACCTGCCTGACGCCGCCCGCCGGTGCCAGCGTGGTGCCCGTCCACACGGTGGGGGAGATGCTGGAGGCTGTGCTGGTCGCCTGTCGCGAGGCGGATGTGCTGCTGATGGCCGCCGCGGGAGCCGACTTCCGCCCGGCGAATATTTCAGAAAACAAGCTCAAGAAACGGGACGGGATCCCGCAGATCACGCTCGAGGCCGCGCCGGATATCCTGAAAGCGGTGGCAGGCCTGCGGTCGGACAGCGGCCGGCCGCGCGTTGTGGTAGGATTCGCCGCAGAGAGCCGCGATCTGCTGGCGAATGCATCCGCCAAGTTGACGTCCAAAAAATTGGATTTCATTGCTGCCAACGATATTTCCGCATCGGATGCCGGTTTTGGCAGCGACACGAATCGGGTCACGCTGCTCTTCGCCGGTGGGCAGAAAGAACCGCTTCCGCTGATGGACAAATTTGCGGTGGCCGAAACGATCATTGCGCGCGTTGCAGCGATATTGGAGAACGAGTAATATGCGAATACTGGTACTCTCGGACATTCACGCCAATTACACGGCGCTGGAGGCTGTGTTGGCGGATGCCGGAGCGGTGGATGAAGTCTGGTGTTTGGGCGATCTGGTCGGCTATGGCCCGGACCCGAACGCCTGTGTCGAGCTTTTGTGCGAAACGCCAAACCTGACCTGTATGCTGGGCAACCACGATGTGGCGGTGATCGGGCGGATGCCGTTGGAATCGTTCAACGGCGATGCCCGCCGGTCGCTGGTCTGGCAGGAGCGGGTTTTGTCCGCCGATAATATGGATTTCTTGCGCTCGCTGCCGGAGGATGTAGTGGAGCGCGGCGATGTTTCACTGGTGCACGGCAGCCCGCGTGACCCTGTCTGGGAATACATTCTAAATACGCTCTCGGCGCGTTTGAACTTCGACGTCTTCGAGACGCAGTTGTGCTTCGTTGGTCATTCGCACATCCAGAGCATGTTCCAGTTAAATGGGGAGAAGAACCACGTTTCGCTGGACATTCCGTACCCCGGACAGCCGGTCGAGTTGAAGTCGCGGGCGATATTGAATCCCGGCTCGGTGGGGCAGCCGCGCGATCGCGACCCGCGTGCCGCGTACGCCATCTTTGACCCGGAGGCGAAAACCTGGGAGCCGCGCCGCGTGGAATATGACGTGGCCGCGGTGCAGGCGCGCATCCGTGAGGCGAGGCTGCCGGAGAAGCACGCCGTCCGGCTGGCGGAAGGCTGGTAGAGAGGCGAAACGCGCTTCTCCCGTACGAGTGCAGGGAACTTTTTTAACGGTGGGGCGTCTGTAGAGAGGAAAATTCATTTTGTACACCGTGAAGGAGAAGAACATGAAACGCACACTATATATCGTCCTGGCCGCAATCGTGCTGTTGACGGCCTGCGGCTCGAAGCGGGCCTACCAGGAAGCGCCCATGGAAGTTTTCGATTCGGGCTATGCGGCGGGAGCGTCCCCGGAAATGGAAGCGCGCGCACCTGAAGCGCTCATGCCAGATGCCGCGGGATACAGCGAGGATGGCGTTTCCAGTTTACCGGCCGCGCAGGAGCGCCTGGTGATCCAGAACGCGGATTTGTCCATTGTCGTTGCAGATCCCAAAGCAAAGATGGATGCGGTCGCGAATCTGGCCGAGCAACTGGGCGGGTTTGTGGTTTCATCCAACCTGTATCAGACATATGCCCACAGCGGCGTCAAAGTGCCCGAAGGCTCGATTACCATCCGTGTTCCGGCGGAGCAATTGGATGCCGCGCTGGAGAACATCAAGGCGGACGCAGTCGAGGTCCAGTCGGAGACGCGCTCCGGGGAAGATGTGACGGACCAGTATGTCGATCTGCAGTCGCGCCTGAAAGCCAAAGAAGCCGCCGAGCAGAAGCTGACCGAGATCATGGACAATGCCCAGAAGACGGAAGATGTACTGGCTGTTTACGCCCAGTTACAAACCATCCAGAGCGACATCGAGGTGTTGAAGGGGCAAATTAAATATTATGAGCAGTCTGCCGCATTCTCGGCGGTCAGCGTTCAGATCATTGCCGAAGAGACGATCAAGCCGATCGAGATCGGCGGATGGAAACCGCAGGGCGTGGCCCGCGATGCCATCCAGGATCTGATCTATTACCTGCAGGGGTTCGTCGACTTCCTGATCCGCTTCACCTTGCTCATTTTGCCGGTGCTGATCACGATCTTCCTCCCGTTGTACCTGGTCTTCCTGGGCCTGAGGGCCTTGTACCGCAGGCGAAAGGCCAAGAAAGCGCCGAAGACAGCGCCGTCTGACGAAGCGTAGACAAACTTGTTGAGAAAAAGACCTGACAGGGAAATCTCCCCGTCAGGTCTTTTGTCGCATGATCAAACCGCTGCCCGACAGTTGAACTGTCGGGCAACTCAGCGCATCTTAAAGAGCCCCTTTCTCCCTCGAGGAGGAAGCCTCCCCATCGGGTCTTTTGTTATATAATCTTTCTGATATGGAGAAACTCGTCCACGATGCGCAAGCCCTCTTTGGCGTCCATCTGACCGGATGGCAGATCGTCGCGTTGATGACCTACGAACGCGAGCTGCTGGAGTGGAATCAGAAATTCAATCTGACGGCCATTCGGGATGCGGCGGGGATCCGCACCAAGCATTTCCTGGATTCGTTTTCATGTGTGCTGGCCTGGCAAGCGAACCCGCCGGAACGGTTAATCGACGTGGGAACCGGCGCCGGATTCCCCGGCATTCCCCTGAAGATCATTTACCCGACCATGCACCTGACGCTGGTCGAATCGGTGGGCAAGAAGGCCAAGTTTTGCCGTCACATCGTCGAGAAACTGGGGCTGGAAGATGTGGACGTGATCCAGCGGCGCGCCGAGACGGTGGGACAGATGCCGGAGCACCGCGAGCAGTATGACTGGGCAGTGGCGCGGGCGGTGGCGAAGCTGCGCGTGCTGGGCGAATATTTGCTGCCGCTGGTGCGCGTCGGCGGGACGGTGCTGGCGCAGAAGGGGGAGAGCGGCCCAGCGGAGACCCACGCGGCGGAAGGGGCGCTGAAGGTGCTCGGCGGCCACCTGCGGCAATTGGTGCCGGTCACGCTGCCGGGGGTGGTCGAGGACCGTTACCTCGTGCTGGTGGACAAGGTCGCGGCCACGCCGCCCAAATACCCGCGCAAATCGGGCATCCCGGGTAAACGGCCATTGTAAAAGACAACCTCCCGCAGTTTTGAACCTGCGGGAGGTTGGTATTTCACTCAATCGTTTTTTTCAACTGCCGCGCGAGTTTGCCAAATTGCGGCGTGTAGCGCATCTCGTCGGCGCGGGGACGGGGCAGGTCTACCGCCAAATCCAGTTTGACGCGGCCGGGGCGCGCTGTCAGCACCAGGACGCGGTCGGCCAGGAAGAGCGCTTCGCTGATCGAGTGCGTCACCATGATGACGGTCTTCTGGCGCGCCTGCCAAATGCGGGACAACTCCGTCCACATGCGCTCCCGCGTCAGGGCGTCGAGCGAGGCGAATGGCTCGTCGAGCAGCAGGATGTCCGGGTCGTGGATCAGGGCGCGGGCGATGGCGACGCGTTGCGCCATCCCGCCCGAAAGGTCGCGCGGCCAATTGGATTCGAACCCCTGCAAACCAACCAGGTCGATCAGGTCCTGGGCGGCGGCCTGTGCTTCGTCCCTGTCCATGCCCTGCAATTCCAGCGGCAGGACGATATTTTCCAGCACGCTGCGCCAGGGCATCAGGTTGGATTGCTGGAAGACGAACCCGATGCGAGGTTCGCCGCCCGCGAAGGTCACCTCGCCGCGCACAGGGGGCAGGAGACGGGCCAAAACGCGCAGCAGGGTGCTCTTGCCGCTGCCCGAAGGCCCGACCACACAGACGAACTCCTGCGGGCAGACTTCGAAGGAGACGCCCCGCAGGGCTTGCAGACCGCCATTATTGTCGGGGAAGGTCACGCCGAGGTCGCGGACGGTCAGGATGGGGTTGGGATCGGGCATACTGCCTCGTTTCGGATAGGAACTTGACCAAGTACGCGCAGGGTGTCAAGCTTTTCTTTGCGCTCTCCGCGCCTGCGCGGGGAATTCCCTATGGCAAAAATTCGTTCGTGAAAGCCTGGCTCAGATCGATGGGGGCGGTGAGCAAGCCCATGTCCATCAGGACGGTTTGCATGTTCGCCCAGGCCTGCGGATCGGAGTAGCCGAGTTTGTCGGCTTTCCAGGTTTCGATGGAGATCGCCAGGACCTGTTTCTGGACGGCTTCGTCCGCTTCGGCCAGATTCTCGACGTATTTCTTGCTGATCTCGTAAGCCTCGTCGGGATCGGCGATGACGTCTTCCATGCCGTGCAGCAGCGCCGCGATCATGCCGCGCACCAAATCCGGGTTTTCGGCAATGGTCGTTTCGTTGGTGATGATGCCGTTGGCCGCCAACTGGACGTAGTCCGCGACGCGCATCTCGTTCAGTTCGTAGCCCTGGGCGCGCAGCTGCACCGGTTCGTTGGCCGTGTAGCCGACGATGGCCTGTTCCTGGTCGCTGGCCAGCGCTTCCACCTGGTTGAAGCCGATGGAATCCAGCGTCACGTCGCTCTCGCTCAGGCCGTTCGCGTTGAGCAGGGCGCGCAAGCCGACGTAGTTGGCGCCGAACAGCCCGGGCAGGCCGATCTTTTTGCCCTTCAGGTCTTGAGGGGTGCGGATGTTCTGTTCCGCTTTGGATATGATGGAAATCGGATATTGCTGGTACCAGGCGACGACGTAGACGACCGGCAGTCCCTGGGCGCGCGCCAGCGGGACCTGTTCCCCCGATACGACCGCGAAGGGCAGTTCCCCCGCGCCGACCAGGGCGACGCCGTCGGTCTCGAATTTGTAGTCGAATTCGAGTTCGATGCCTGCCTCGCGGAAGTAGCCCTTCTCAACGGCCACATAATAGGGCGCATACTGGATGTTGGGGATGTAGCCCATCGGCAAGCGGACGTGGGTCAGTTCGGTTGGCGCGGGCGCGGCAGGAGAGCCGCAGGCAGCCAGGACCAGGGCAAGGGCGAGCAGGGTGAATGTGATGCGTTTCATGGAACCTCCAGATAAAATAAAATGGGATCATACCGTTCAAACAGTGTTTCGCCACTCCTGCCATTTCAGCAGATAGTTTTCCAGCATTGTGACCGCGCCGTACAAGGCCAGGGCCAACGCGACCAGCGCGAAAATGGCGACGAAGACCAGCGCGGTGTCGTATTGTCCGCGCCCGACGTTGATCAGGAATCCCAGCCCCTGGTCTGAGCCGATCAGTTCGCCGACGACCGCGCCGATGACCGAGAGCGCCGCCCCGATGCGCAGCCCGCCCAGGAAAACCGGCAGTGCGGCCGGCACCTCGAGGTGCCGCAGTATCTGCCAGCGCGTGGCGCGCAGCGAATGCATCAACTCGTACAGCGCGATTGGCACGGCCCGCACCCCAACGACGGTATTGACCAAAACGGGGAAGAAGACGATCAGCGCGCAGATCAGCACCTTCGAGAACATGCCCGGCCCGAACCAGATTATCAGCAGCGGCGCGATGGCGACCACCGGTACAGCCTGACTGGCGACAAGATACGGCGCCAGGATGCGTTCGAAGAGGCGCGATTTGGCCAGCAGATAGCCCAGCGCGGTCGCGGAGGCTGTCCCGGCCAGCAGTCCGAGCAGCACTTCCTGCAACGTCACCCAGGTATGCCGAAGCAGGCTGCCATCGATCAGCGTGCGCAGGAAGCGCACCCACACATCGCCGGGCGAGGGGAGAATGAAAGACGGCAGGCCGGCCAGACGCGTGGCCAGCCACCAGCCGGTCAGCGCGGCGACCGCGGAGAGTAGCGCAGGCCAGTGCACCCACCACTTGGGCGCGCGGCGGGCGGAGGTGCGGAGCTTACGAGCCAGGTTGAGTTGCATGGCTTCCTCGTCGAATCTCGTGCGGGGACGAAAACGCCCCACAGGAGGGTTACCTGCAGGGCAAGGCAGACCGCGCCGGCGCGCAAGCAGTCCGTCCGCCAGACAAAACCCCGAAAACGAGAACGTTTTCGGGGCGTGTATAACGAACCAGACCCGACGCGAGTCAGAGTCGGTCAAGCACCTTCTTCTATCCGGACTATACCGTCGGCCGCGGAATTCCACCGCATCCTGCGCTTCGACAAGCTCAGCGCTCGTGGGCTATACCACCGATCGGGAATTCACTTGCACCACACTGCGTTTGGCGCAGTGCAGGTGTCACCCTGCCCCGAAGGTTGAATTTGATTGTGCCGTGATTATATCAGGCCGCCAGAGGGTGTCAATATGAGTTTTGTCAGATTCCGGCAGTCGGATTGTCAGGTGAGATCATCCCTTTCCCTGTGGTGCGCACACAGGGAAAGGACGTCGCGAGGCGCGATGGGAGCGGCAGCAATTATAAACGGTAACGCCCCGCCAGCTTTTGATCGTGTCCCCGCGTTTATCCGACCGCCTCACCGCCCTCTCGTCAAAACTCTTATATTTTTCTAACAGCGCCCGCCTTGACCTTCTGCAAATCGAAGAGTATAACTTACCGTACGTTCAGTAAGTTAGCAAACTGTCGCCTGTCTGAACTACTGGAGCAACAATGAACACCCACTCTTCACGCGTCGGCCGTCAACACATCCTGGATGTCGCCGAGCGGCTCTTCACCGAGCACGGCTACCGCGCCGCGTCGATTCGCAATATCGCCCGCGAGTGCGGCGTGACCAATGCCGCCATTTACTACCACTTCCCCGACAAGGAAAGCCTCTTCGCAGAAGTGATGCAGCGCCACGCGGCGCGCCTGGGCGAGAAGATGACGCTCGCGGGCGAAGCCGCCGAAACGCCGCGCGGACGCGTCGAGGCAGTCTTGCTGGCGTATGCCCACACCGTCATGGACCAACGCGCGCCGTTCTTCCTCTTTCGGCGCGGCGCGGCGCACTCCAAACACCGACATTTTCACGCCCACTACCACCGGTTGATGCACACCATCCTGGAGCCGCTCATCGATGCGCTGAGCGCGGCGCAGGACGCGGGCGTCTTGCGCCCCCAGCCGGAAGCCAACGAAGCCGCCAGCCTGCTCATCGGCGCGCTGCACGGATTTTTCCAGCAGCGCCGCGCGTTGCACGAAGGCAAGGCCGCGCTCACGGACGATGACATCAGCATGATGGTGGATATTTTCTGGCGGGGCATGGCCACTGAAAAAGGATAAAAAAGACCTATGACTGGAATTCGCCGGACACTTACGTATTTACGCAGCTACTGGCTGCCCACACTGGGCGCGTTGCTCAGCCTCCTGCTGGTCAACGCGGCCAATCTGATCGCGCCCAAGCTCCTGCAACGCCTGGTCGACCAGGGCATTACGGCCCTTGACATGAGCGTCGTCTGGGGCGTGACCGCCGCGCTGGTCGGCGTGGCCGCGGTGCGCGGCATTTTCAACTTCCTGCAGGGCTACCTGGGCGAAGTCGCTTCGCAGGGAGTGGCCTACGAACTGCGCAACGCCATCTTCGAGAAGCTGCAAAATTTGAGCTTCTCCTACCATGACCGCGCCCAGACCGGAAAACTGATGACCCGCATGACCTCCGACGTCGAACTGGTGCGCATGTTCCTCGGTCGCGGCCTGGTGAACCTTGTTTCAGCCATTATTCTGCTGATCGGCACGCTGGTCATGCTCTTTTCGATGAACTGGCAGTTGTCGCTGCTGCTGGTGTTGATCATTCCCGCCATCGCTTTTGTTTTCACGCTCTTCGTCAAAAAGATCATGCCCATGTCCCGCACGGTGCAGAAAAAACTGGGCGCGCTCAACACCGTCTTGCAGGAAAATCTGGCCGGGATGCGCATCGTCAAAGCCTTCGCCCGTGAAGACTACGAGATCGAACGCTACAGCGCCCGCAACCTGGATTTGCTGGATGCCAATATCGACCTCATCAAACTCTTCACCACCTTCTTCCCGCTGATCTTCTTCTTCGGCAACCTGGGGATGGTCGTCGTCGTTGGCGTGGGCGGGTTGCTGGTCATCAACGGGACGCTCTCGCTGGGCGAACTGGTTGCCTTCACCGGCTACCTGATATACCTGCTGATGCCAATGTTCATGATGGGCATGATCGGCGCCATGCTTTCGCGGGCCGAGGCCTCGGCGCAAAGACTGTTCGACGTGCTGGATGCCGAATCCGACGTCAAGGATCGCCCCGGAGCGGTCACCCTGCCCCCGCTGGAGGGACGGGTCGAATTCCGGGACGTCCGCTTCCGTTATGTCGGCGCAGAGACCGATGTCGTCAGCAGCCTCAGCTTTGTCGCCGAACCGGGGCAAACCATCGCCATTCTCGGACAAACGGGCGCGGGCAAATCGTCCATCATCACGCTCATCCCGCGCTTCTACGACGTGACCGAAGGCTGCGTCCTGATCGACGGCCACGACGTCCGCGACGTGACCCTCGACTCGCTGCGCTCGCAGATCGGCATCGTCCTGCAGGAGACGACTCTCTTCTCCGGCACGATCCGCGACAACATCGCCTATGGCCGCCCCGAAGCCAGCCTGGACGAGGTGATCGCCGCAGCCGTCGCCGCGCAGGCGCACGATTTCATCATGGAACAGCCCGACGGCTACGACACGCTCGTCGGGGAACGCGGCGTCGGCCTTTCGGGTGGACAAAAGCAGCGCATTGCCATCGCGCGCGCCCTGCTGCTCAACCCGCGCATCCTGATCATGGACGACTCGACTTCCTCGGTGGACGCCGAGACCGAGTACAAAATCCAGCAAGCCCTGGAAGAATTGCAAAAGGGGCGCACCACGTTCGTCATCGCCCAACGCATCAGCACCGTCCGCAACGCGGACAAGATCCTGCTGCTCGACAACGGTCGATTGGCCGCCGAGGGCACGCACAAGGAGCTGATGCAAACCAGCGAGTTGTACGTGGAAATCCTGGAAACACAATTCGACGACCGCGCCGAGATCGCGGCCGCGCTGGAAAATGACGATAACCACGACGCACGAAGCGAAATGAACAAGGAGCAATCATCATGATGCACGGAATGCGACGTGTCGCACAAACCGAAGACGAACACGCCCAAAACACGAGGGCAGTCGTCTGGCGGCTGGTGAAATACCTGGCCCCGTACAAAAAATATGTCGCGGTGGCCCTTCTGTTCACCCTGGTCAATGCCGCGGCACAAGGCCTCGGCCCGATGTTGATCGGCCGCGCCATCGACGGAGCCATCTCCCAGGGAGACAAGATGGCCCTGTTGGGCATTGTCGTCGCCCTGCTGGTCATCTACCTGGCGGGCATGTTCGCCATGCGCTTCCAGATGTATGCCATGTCGGTCGCCGGGCAAAAGGTGCTGGCCGACCTGCGCGCGCAGGTCTTCAAAAAGATTCAGGCCCTGCACCTGCAATTCCTGGAAGGCAGCCAAGCCGGAGACCTGATGAGCCGCCTGACGAACGACATTGACGCCATCAACAACTTCTTCAGCCAGTCGCTGGCGCAGATGATCGGTTCGCTCTTTGCGCTGGTCGGCATCATGACCGCCATGCTGTCGCTGGATTGGCGTCTGGCGCTTGTCGCCCTGACCGCCATCCCGATTGTGCTCTACCTGACCAAAATCTTCTCAAATTGGTCGCGCGCGGCTTTCCGCAAGACAAGGACCACGATTGGCGATGTCTCCGCCGAAATGGAAGAGCAAGTCTCGGGCGTCAAGGTCGCGCAGGCCTTCAACCGCACCGAGCGCAACGTGGGTGAGTTTGCCAAACGCAACGCGGCCAACCGGGATGCCAACGTCAACGCCAACGCGGTCACCTCGGCCTTCGCCCCGGCCATGAACGTCCTCTCCACGCTCGACCTGGCGCTGGTCGCATCCTACGGCGGCTATCTCGCCATCGCCGGCGCGGTCAGCGTTGGCACGGTCATAGCCTTCATCCAGTACGTGCAAAACTTCTTCCGCCCCATCCAGACCGTCGCCCAGATGTGGACAGTCGCCCAGTCGGCCTTTGCCGCCGCCGAACGCGTTTTCGGTCTTTTGGACAAGGAAGTGGAACTTGTGGACGGCCCGCAGAGGATGCCCCGCATCGAGGGGCAGGTACGCTTCGAAGACGTTTCCTTCGCCTACGACCCGGACTCCCCCGTGCTGGATTCCGTTTCGCTGAACGCCGACCCCGGCCAGACAGTAGCCATCGTCGGCCCGACGGGCGCAGGCAAGACCACCCTGGTCGGCCTGCTGGCGCGCTTCTACGACGTGGACAGCGGCGCGGTCAGGATCGACGGTCTCGACGTGCGCGAGGTGACGCAAGCCAGCCTGCGCTCACAAATGGGCATGGTCACACAGGAGCCGTTCCTGTTCTCCGGCTCGGTCATGGACAACATCCGCTATGGACGGTTGGACGCCAGCGACGAAGACGTGATCGCCGCGGCCATCGCCGCCAACGCCCACGACTTCATCGAGCGCCTGCCCAAAGGCTACGAGACCGAGGTCGGCGAGCGCGGCGGAATGCTTTCGCAAGGCCAGCGCCAGTTGATCGCCATCGCGCGCGCCGTCCTGGCCGACCCGCGCATCCTGATCCTGGACGAGGCCACCGCCAGCATCGACACGCGCACCGAGCGCCTGATCCAGCAGGCCCTCGACCGTCTGCTGGCGGGACGCACCTCCTTCGTCGTCGCCCACCGTCTCTCGACCGTCCGCAACGCGGACGTGGTGCTGGTCGTGGACGAGGGGCATATCGTTGAGCGCGGCACGCACAGGGAATTGATGTCCCGGAATGGCCTGTACGCCAACCTGTACAACCGTCAGTTCTACACCCCGCCGGAGCAAAGCCCACTGGCCGCATGAAAAATGCAATCCCCGCCCCGTGGAAGTTCGGGGTTTTTACAGGGGTAATCCGTAGCGGCGATTTTCCTGACCCGGACCATCGGGACCGGGCAGTCGTCATATCGCCGTTCCCGGCGGCGAGACGCCGCCTAGAGCAAGTTGGTTTATTGACTTTTGCAAGAGGTCTATTGTGTGTTTTGCCAACAGCTTAGGGGACAAAACAAACTTCCCGCAGGTTTGAAACCTGCGGGAAGTTCGATCCGCAACAAGACGGGCGACGGCAAGACGAGCGCCCTCTTTGTTACTCCGGCAATATCTCCGTTGATGTTGTCGACCGCAGCATGCGGTCTTCTTCCAGGGTGCGAATGCCGTTATGCACCTGCTTGAGCAAACGCTGCAATTCGGCTTCGACACGCATAAGCGTCTCGGCTACGTAATCGTCCGCGTCGTTGCGGGTGGCTTCGGCGTCGGCGCGTGCCTGGTTGATGATCTGCTCGGCGCGGCGCTGGGCCTCCTGAGTGACCACGTCCTTGGCCGCCATCTGATCGGCCTTTTCCTGCGCCAGCGCCAGCGCGCGGTTGGCCTTCTCTTGGGCCTGCGCCAGGATGCGCTCACTTTGATTGAGCAGTTGTTGCGCCTTCTTCACCTCTTCCGGGATGGCGATGCGCATCTGGTCGATAATATCCAGCATGCGGTCTTCATCCACCACCACGTTGTGCGTGAAAGGAAGGGCGCGGCTTTCGTTGAAGAGTTCTTCCAGACGGTCAATCAGATGCAGGATATCCATAGGCTCCTCCGCTTTGCGGAAACACCATAATTCTATCTTAAATCACGCAGGTTTGCAGAAATATCGATTTCACAAATTATTTTCAATCCCGCAAGGCATTCGGCGGGATTTGACGATCACTCATGTCGCCCAACTTGTTCTTCAGCGCGGCCTCCACGTACGGCGGCACCATGCTGGAGACATCGCCACTCAGCATCGCGATCTCGCGCACAGTCGTGGACGACAGGAAGGTATGCTCCTCGTGCGTGATAAATGCGACGCTTTCGATATCCGGCGACAAACGCTGGTTGGCCAGCGCCATACGAAATTCGAACTCGAAATCCGAGAAAACGCGCAGCCCACGAACAATGACCTGCGCATCCATCTCGCGGCAGAAATCCACCGTCAGGCCGCTGTAACCGATCACGCTGATCTTGGGATTGCCTTCGAACGCCTTTTCGACCAAAGCAATGCGCTCTTCGGGCAAAAACAGCAGCGACTTGAGCGGACGGTCATAAACAGCCATGACCAGCTCATCGAAGAGGCGCACGGCGCGCTCGGCGATGTCGATGTGCCCATAATGAATAGGGTCGAACGTGCCGGGAAAAATGGCTTTGACCATGAATTAACTCACATCTCCCTTGCCGCCGCCCCAGAAACGCTCCAGGGCCTCGGCCAACAGTTTGTGCTCGTCTTGCTGCAGATCCGCATCTTCTTCGAAGAGCGCCTGGGCGCGGGCGCGGGCCTTCTCGATCAATTGCAGGTCGGTCAGGCTGGCCATGCGCAAGCCGGTGCTGTAGCCCGATTGCCGCGTGCCCAAAAACTGACCGGGGCCGCGCTGCTGCAAGTCCCGCTCGGCCAGCACAAAGCCGTCGTTGCTTTCGGCCATGGCTTGCAGACGCTCGTTCTCCGTCGCATCCTCGTGATCGGGGATCAGCAGGCAGTAAGACTGCGCCGAGCCGCGCCCGACGCGTCCGCGCAGCTGGTGCAACTGCGCCAGACCAAAACGGTTGGCCCCCTCGATCAGCATGACGGTGGCGTTGGGCACGTCCACGCCGACCTCGACCACGGTGGTCGAGACCAGGATATCGTATTCCCCGTCACGGAATTTCGCCATCACGGCATCCTTCTCAGCCGGTTTCAGGCGTCCGTGCAGCAAGCCCAGTTTCAGGTCTGGGAATACTTCCTCCTGCAGTTTCTTGTGGTCATCCACAGCGGCGCGCGACTCGGTCTTGTCGCTCTCCTCGATCAACGGATAAATGATAAAGGCCTGGCGGCCGTCCTTGATCTGGGCGCGGATCATGGTGTAGGCGCGCTCGCGCTCCTGCGGCGTCAAGACGTAGGTCGCCACAGGCTGGCGTCCAGCCGGCATCTCATCCATGACAGAAATATCCAGGTCGCCGTGGATGGTCAACGCCAGCGAGCGCGGGATGGGCGTAGCCGTCATGACCAGCAAATGCAGATTCTCGCCTTTGGCGCGCAACGCGGCGCGCTGTTCAACGCCGAAGCGATGCTGCTCGTCGATCACGGCCAGCTGCAGGTCGTTAAATTGCACCGGCCCCTCGATCAGGGCGTGCGTGCCAACGACGACCTTGATGCTGCCTTCGGCCAACCCGGAGCGGATCTCTTCCTTTTCCGCTTCGGGCGTGTCGCTGACCAACAGACGAATGGCTTCGGCAGGCAGGCTGTCCTCGCTGCCCGCCAGCAGGTCACTCAGGCTGCGATAGTGCTGCTCAGCCAGGATGCCAGTCGGGGCCATGACAGCGGCCTGCGCGCCCGTGCGCGCGATAATGGCCACGGCCAGCGCCGCCACAACCGTCTTCCCGGAGCCGACATCGCCCTGCAAAAGGCGGTTCATCGGCCGTCCGGAACCCAGGTCGACGACAATGTCGTCGACAGCGCGCTGCTGGGCGGCGGTCAATTCGAAGGGCAATCCGGCCAGACGGGAGTTCAGCCATCCGTCGTCCACGTCGAAAATACGCGCCGTGACGGATTGCCAATCCCGCTTTTGGCGCAAGACGCCCATTTGCAGGAAGAAGATTTCGTCAAAGGCCAGCCGTTCACGGGCCGCCTGTAATTGTTTCTGCGAACTGGGGAAATGGACTTGCATGAGGGCCGACCCCAGACTGGGGAGGTTGGCCGACGAGCGCACACTCTCTGGCAAGTGATCGGTCAGTTTTGGCGCCCAATAAGTGACGACCTGTTTCATCAGTTTGCGCAGCCACTTCTGCGTGATCTTGGCAGTGAGCGGATAGATCGGGACGATACGATTGGTGTGCAGGTGCTCCGTCTCAACCGGCTCCCAATCCGGACTGTTCATGACCAGCCGCCCCAGGTACTGGTCCACTTTGCCGGAAACCGAGATCACAGCGCCCACTTTGATGCGGTTGGTCAGCCAGGGCTGGTTGAACCAGGTCAGCCGCAGCGCGCCGGTGCCGTCGCCGACGACGGCTTCCACGATCTGCGACTTGCCGCCGCGGATCGGGCGGGCGGCGATGCTCTGCACCGTGCCAATCACGGTCACCTGCTCGCCGTACCACAACGCCTTGATGGGCTTCAACCGGCTGTAATCGTCATAGCGACGCGGGAAGTAGTAGAGCATGTCGCCCAGCGTGTACAAGCCCAGTTTTTCCAACGTCTTGGCATGACGCGGGCCGACGCCCTGCAGGACGGTCAACGACGCGTTCAATGCGACGGGGGTTTGGCTGGTCACCCCGCCGGGAGCGGATTCGGCGCGTCCGGGCGGACGAGAGGCCGGTTTCCGTTTCGGGGCGGATTCTTTCGCTTTGGCGGAATCACGCGGCGGCTGAGGCTGCGTCCGCTGGGAGGTTTCGCCTCCGGCTTCCGGATGCTGCTCCTTGATCCGCTTCCAGATTCCCTTGAGAGTCTCCTCCCTTGATTCAGGACTGAGACGACGATAATCGCGCAAACGTCCTGCAACGGCCCGAATTATCTCTTCGGAGACGCCCTCGTTGCGGGCGTCCGCTTCCCAAAAATCGAGCATTTTGGCCAGGCCGCCAATGATGGCGCTGTCTTTGTATCCGTTTTCGGCTTCCAGGCGGAAGTATTTGCGAAGTTTTTCCAATGAAGACTGCATGGGATTATTTTATCATGGCTGCAGGTGATACGAAGCGCGAACACGAAAAAGCGGCAATTCCCAACATGAAGAGATAAGTTGCGGTTGTAGCAGCGACTTTCCCGACCCAGACCGTCAGGGCTGGGCAGTCGTTTCCTGGCCTCGAAACACGACTATCGTCGTTGCTGCAAAATGGGAATCGCCGGCAAAAAAGGAACCCACCCTGCGCCTGAAATTGTCCGGCACGTTTGCAATGCCAGGGATCGTTATTCGGCCTTCACCGCCGCGAAGCCCAGCCCATTGGGGCCGAGGTGTGCGCCGATCGCGGTCGTCACGTTGACGATCAGCGGCTCAGTGGAAAGGGCGGGGTTCAACTCGGCGAGCAGTTGCCGGGCGCGTCCCTCGGCATTGGTGTGCAAGACGGCCAGACGTTCGAGCGTTCCTGTTTCGCGCAGCAGGCCCAGCAGCCGCTCCTTGCCCTGACGGGCAGTGCGGGCCGCGCCCATCTTTTCGACCCTGCCAGATTTAAGTTCGATCATCGGCTTCAGGTCGAGAAATCCGCCCAGCATGGCTTTGGCCCACGAGACGCGTCCGCTGCGGCGCAGATATTCCAGCGTGTCGAGCAGGGCAATCACGCGGATGCGCGCCTGGACGCTTTCGAGCAGCGCCAGGATTTCGTCCAGCAGCGCGCCGCGGGCGATGGCTTCCGCCGCCGACAGCACCTGGAAGCCGCTGCCCAGGCTGAGTTGACCGCTATCCAGCACGCGGACGCGCTCCCCAAATGATTCGGCGGCCAGACGAGCCGCGTTGAATATGCCGCTCAGGCTGGAGGACGCATGGATCGACAAGATTTGCTCTGCCCCGGCGCGCAGCATTTTTTCGTAGCGTTCCACGAAACTGCCCGCGGAGGGCGAGGCGGTGGTCGGCGGGACGCTCATCCCTGGCAGGCGGCTGTAAAACTCCCGGCGTGATATGCCTTCGCCGTCCGCACAACTTTGCCCCTCCACCACAAGGATGGCCGGTACGACCTCGATCTGGTATTTCTCCACGAGGCTGGCCGGGACATCGGAGGTGCTGTCAGTAACCAATCCAATTTTCATGAAACATCTGGTCCGGTTCGATAACGGGATTCGAATTTCGCTACAACCCGCGAGGCGTTACCCCAAGCCGAAAACTACTGCTCCGCAACGACCAAGCCCATGCACTGCCGCCCAAACAAAGCGACAAGCGGCGGCTCGATAACGTGTTCGCTGAAAGGGGCCTGCGGGAAAATTTCATTGACGCCCTGCTGCATCGAGCGCGTCCGGAAAGGGTTGGCGAGCGAGGGCTTGAGAAAGGCAATGTGCCAGGGCTTGTCAAATTCCTCGATGAATTCCAAAAACGACTCGAGCAAACGCCGCTGCGTGCGCACTTTGCCAATCGGGGCCAGACGCCCGTCTTCCAGGACAAAGATCGGCTTCATGCCAAGCATTTCGCCAATGATCGCCTGCGAGGGGCTGAGATACCCGGCAGCCGAGAGATAGGACAGTTCCGGAACACAGATCAGCGTATAGATATTGGTAACGGCGAAGCGTACCAGGCTTTTGATCTCGGCAAGACCTGCCCCGGCCTGGGCCGCCTCCGCCGCCAGTTGGACAAGCAGCCCCAACCCGACCGCGGTGGTCTGCGAGTCGACCACTTCAATGGAAAGCCGTCCGTTGCACCGGTCAGCAGCCTGCCGGGCGTTGCGTCCGGCCTCGCTGAGCGAGGTGGAAAGCGTGAGCACCATGATCTCGCCGAATTCCCTGCCCAGCAGCGAATACCAGTTAAAAAAATCCCGCGCTGTCGGAGGCGACAGACGCGGGGTTGGTTTTGGAGTCGAACGCGCGGACGAGGGCGCCTGCATTTGAAAGGGGACGACCTGAACCAGTTCATGCCCGGCATAATCGGGCTGCGTGAACTGTGCTGTGCCGTCAGTCAGGATGCAGACCTTACTCATCCGCCAGCCTACTCGATGGAGATGATCAACTGGTAGTGCGGCTGGCCGCCGTCCTGCACCTCGACCTCCTGCTCCGGATACTTCTCGCGCACGATATCCGCTACACGATTGGCTTCCGCACGAGGCAGGTCGGCGCCGATATACAACGTGATCAATTCGTACTCCTCGGCCTGCGCTTTTTCCAACAAGCTCAGGCAGGCTTCGTCCACCGTCGAGGCCGCCAGCACCAGTTTGCCGTCCAACAGCGCGATGACCTGACCATGCTCCACGGCCACACCGTCGATCTCGACCGCGCGTGTCGCGGTGGTCACTTCGCCGGTCTTGACGCTGCCCAGAGACTTGATCATCTTTTCGGCCACGGCTTCGAGCTCGCCATCCGGATTGAGAACGAGCATCGCCGACAGTCCCTGCGGGATGGTGCGGCTCGGCACGACGACCACGCTCTTGACGGTCACATCACGCGCGGCTTCGGCTGCCAGAATGATATTCTTGTTGTTCGGCAGGATAATGACTTTGTCGGTGGGCAAATTTTCAAAAGCCGCCAGGATCTCCTGCGTGCTGGGATTCATGGTCTGCCCGCCCTCGACAATGGCCGCCGCGCCCAGGCTGGCAAAGATGCGCGAAATGCCCGGGCCGGGAGAAACCGTCACCACCGCGATCTGCCCCGGCTCGATATTCGCCAATTCCAACCGGTCGGGTTCCGATTGCCGATTGATCTCGTCCATTTGCGCCAACAGGTTTTCAATGGCCACTTTGGTGATCGTGCCCATCCCCATGATGTAATCGATCGGCTTGTAGCGATTTTCGGTCGGGACGTGAATGTGCATACGGTACATCCCATCGCCCTCGCCAACCTGGATGGAGGTCCCCATCTTTTCGAGCTCGCCGTAGAACTTTTGCAAATCCAGTTCCTCGGCGGGATGAAAGTCCACGACCACTTCGAAATCCTGGCCGGGCTCGACCTCGTGCATGGCCTTTTCCAGATCCATGGCCGCGATCGGCTGGACAGAGGCCAGCGGTTCATTCAGCGGGTCGCCGTAGATGTAGCGCAGCATCCCATCGAGGACGAAGAAAAGACCCTTGCCTCCCGAATCGACCACACCAGCCTGCTTGAGCACCGGCAGAAGTTCGGGCGTATGTTCAACAGACACGTCCGCAGCGGCGACGACCTTTTCCAGTATCTCGATCGGATCCTGCGTCTCCTGCAGCGCGGCCTCAGCGGCGGCGGCAACATCCTTGGCGACGGTCAAGATCGTCCCTTCGACGGGACGGACGACGCCCTTGTAGGCTGTGTCCCGCGCATCGGCCAAGGCCCGCGCCAGGTTCGGGCCGGTCAGCACTTCCTCGTCCTGCAGGCCGCGGGCGATGCCGCGCCATATCTGGGAGAGGATCACGCCCGAATTGCCGCGCGCGCCCATCAACGCGCCCTGGGAGACAGCGGCTGCCATCTGCCCAACCTCGCGATGTCCCAGGTCGCGGATCTCATCGTAGGCCGATTGCATGGTCAGCACCATATTCGTGCCGGTATCCCCGTCCGGGACCGGGAACACGTTCAGCGCGTTGACGATCTGCTGGTTGGTGCGCAGCCAAACCAGCCCCGCTTCAACCAGTCTTTTAAACGCCTGACCATCAAAGGGCAGGCTCTGCATCTGCTTCAGTCTTTTGGCACGGGCTGCCCCGGCAGAATCAACACTCATAAAGTCTCCTGCTGCAATAATCAATCGTCATTGCTGACGCGCAGCCCCGCGACATGCACGTCAATCGAGTTCACTCGCAAGCCCAACGCCTTCTCCACGTTAAAGCGAACGGTGTTCGCCACGCTGGTTGCCACCGAGGCAATGCGCGTGCCATACTCGACAATGATGAAAATATCAATGTCTATTTTCTCCCCGTCATACCGCACGGACACACCGCGCGTCGGCTCCCTGGTGATGGTATGCGCCAGGCCTTCAGCCAAATTCTTTGGCGCCAGGCCAACCACGCCGTAAGATTGGAGCGTGGCATGATAAGCGATGGTCGCCACGGCTTCCGGGGAGATGTGAATGCTGCCTAAAGAAGTAGTCTCTTCACCCATAGTCAGTCCTTTGTGTTTGTATTAACAAATTGTCTTGTAGAAGGATACGATTTGTGGTAAAATGCGTCGCTTGGGTCAGTGGCCCTTGACGGAATTATTGTACGGAAAGGATTGTGTAAGATGGCTAAATGTGCGCACTGTGGTAAAAAGACAACTTTCGGCCACAACCGGTCGTTCTCGATGCGGGCTACCAATCGAACGTTCAAGCCCAACCTGCAAAAAGTGACCGTTTATGAAAGCGGGCGCAAGGTCAAAAAGGTGCTGTGCGCGAAGTGCATCCGCACGTTGACCAAAACCGCATAAGTCGATCGCTATTCTTTTTTCAGAGATCACGGCGCAAGCCGTGATTTTTTGTTTAACCCGCGACTATGTTATACCCTCCCGCAGCGCTTCGACGCCGGCCTTGATCCCGTCCGGGTGACCAAAGACCGCGCTGCCCGCGACGAAGGCATTTGCGCCCGCCTCCCGGACCTGCGGCAGGGTTCGCGCCGAGACGCCGCCGTCCACCTCCAGCCAGGCCGCGGGGTTGACCGCGTCCAGCATGGCGCGGATCTCCGCGACCTTGGGCAGCATCTCGGCGATGAAAGCCTGCCCCGAGAAGCCGGGGTTGACCATCATCACCAGCGCCAAATCGACCATGTGCAGCACTTCCCCAATTGCAGCGGCAGGCGTGCCGGGATTCAGCGTCACGCCCGCCCTGCAGCCCAACGACTGGATTTGCTGGATCGTGCGATACAAATGCGGGCAGGTTTCGACATGCACGGTCAGCCGATCCGCGCCGGCGATGGCGAAGGCTTCGAGCAGGTTTTCGGGCTTCTCGATCATCAGGTGCACGTCGAGGAGCAGACCGGTGGCTTTGCGGCAGGCCTCGACGACGACCGGCCCCATCGTCAGGTTGGGCACGAAATGGCCGTCCATCACGTCAATGTGGATCCAGTCCGCGCCGGCGGATTCGCAGGCGGATATCTGTTCCCCGAGCTGGAGAAAGTCCGCGGAGAGGATGGAGGGGGCAATGGCGTAGTTTTTGGACATGGAATGCTACCGAATGGGCGGATTATACACGAAATAGACCCACATCCAAAACGGGATCAGGCCGCCGACCGCGATCAGCGCCAACAAGCCAAGTCCGACCGAGAGCCAGTCAATCTCCGGGAGGGTCCTGGCAGGCCCAGGGTCCGGGAGCGGGAGCGGTTCTTCCTCCGGCTGGTATGTGGTCGCGACTTCGGGCGTCAACGTCAGCGACGGAGACGGCGCGGGTTTCCTCGTCCCAAAGGTCATCAGCACGCGCCCCAGTTGATCGGCAGTGCGATAGCGTGCAGACGGTTCCTTGGACAAGACCTTTTCGACGATTTGTTCGAGCGCGGGAGAGATTTCAGGCACGTATTCGCTGAGCGGGACCGGCATTTCATCCAGGTGCAGGCGGGCGAGTTCGTCGGGCGCGGAGGCCATGAAGGGCAGCGTGCCGGTCAGCAGTTCGTAGAGGATGATGCCCAGCGAGTAGACGTCCGAGGCCGGGGACGGAGGCCCGCCGGCAGCCTGTTCGGGCGAGAAGTATTGCGGCGAGCCCCAAACGACGTCGCTGTGCTCGTCCGAGCGAATGGTGGAGAGGGCGCGGGCAATGCCGAAGTCGGTCACTTTCAATCGCTGGTCGGGCGTGACCAGGAAGTTGTGCGGCTTGACGTCGCAGTGCACCAACCCGGCGCGGTGGGCATAGCCGATGCCCGCACAGGCCTGCACCATGATGGGAATGGCCTCTTCAACGGTAAAACGCCCGCGCTGCTTGATGAGTGTTTTCAGGTCGGAGCCCGGGACGAATTCCATGACGATGAACAATTTGCCGACATCAAATCCAAAATCATGGACGGTGACAATATTGGGGTGGGAGAGATTGGCCGCGGCCCTGGCTTCCTGGCGAAAACGCTCCCGGAAGGCCTCGTCGTTCGAAAAATCGTCCCGCAGCAGCTTGATGGCAACGTAGCGCTCCAACATCTTGTCACGCGCCCGATAGACGGCAGCCATGCCGCCTTCACCCAGGCGTTCGAGCAATTGGTAGCGATCGTTGAGCAGTTTGCCTTCTTCCATAAAAGGGCGTTCTCCGACGCGGATTATAACATGTGGGCGGCAGCGTTCCCGCGTTTACACTCGCCGTCGAACGCTGCCGGTTGTCGTTTATAATCGGTGTATGCGCAAAGCCCTGTTGGTCTACAATCCCGCCGCGGGACGCTTCCCCGTACGCCCCTTCATTCACACCGCCGACCGCGTGCTCGCCAAAGCCGGTTGGTCTGTGGAGGCGGTCGAAACGCTCAGCGGCGAAGACGCCGTCCGGTTGGCGGAACGGGCTGCGAGCGAAAAATACGAGGCCGTCTTCGCCGTCGGCGGCGACGGCACGGTCGGACAGGTGGCCAGCGGACTGGTCGGTTCGCAAACGGCGCTGGGCATCCTCCCGGCTGGAACATCCAACGTCTGGGCGCGGGAGCTGGGCCTGCAACCCTTCTCCTGGGCGCGCTGGGGAGCCCTGCAAGGGAACGCCCGTCTCCTGGCCGACGCGCCGATCTGCGCGGTGGACGTCGGGGTGTGCAATGAGCAGCCCTTCCTGATGTGGGCCGGCCTCGGGCTGGATGCGATGACCGTCCACAAGCTGGAGCCGCGCATACGTCTGGAAAAATTCTTCGCCGTGCCCGAGTATGCGGCTGCGACCATTATGAACGCCCGCACATGGCAGGGCATCACGCTGCACATCTGGGCGGATGGGCAGGAGATCGAAGGGCACGTTATTTTGGCCGTGGTCAACAACATCCGCCATTACATGGGCGGGCTGGCAAATCTCTCCCCCGAAGCCTACCTGGACGACGGCCTGCTCGACCTGTGGCTGTTCTCCGGCGACAGCCTGGGCGATTCGCTGCGACACGTGTTCGACATGTGGGCCGGGCGGCACGTCGACTCAAAAGACGCGCGGCGCGTCCCGTTCCGTCACCTGCGGATCGAGGCCGAGTCTCTCGTCTCCGTCCAGATGGACGGGGAGCCGAAGTTCAACACCCAACAGGCGGAGATCACCGTCCGCACGCGCGCGCTGAACGTGTTGATGCCGCCGCACGCGCTGGACCTGCTGTCCAGGCCGCCGCTCGTCGCGGCAAAACGTCCCGGACACGCGTCCGAACGTTGACCTCGCGAGGAACCATGAAACGCTTCCCGGAATATGTATCCAATCACCCATTGGCGGTCCTGCTGCTGGCCCTGCCGCTGACCCTGGCCGCGGAACTGCTGCACTGGTCGCCAATCTGGATCTTTGCCCTGGCGGCCGCGAGCATCATCCCGCTGGCGTCCTATATCGGCGAGGCGACCGAAGCCCTGGCCGCCTACACCGGCCCGCGCGTCGGCGCGCTGCTCAACGCCACCATGGGCAACGCGGCCGAGTTGATCATCACCATCACGGCGGTGCGCGCCGGCCTGCTGGAACTGGTCAAGGCCTCCATCACCGGCTCGATCTTGGGCAACCTGCTGCTGGTGCTGGGGTTTTCGCTCGTCGTCGGCGGCCTGCGCCACGGCACGCAGACTTTCGACCGCCGCGCGGCCAGCCGCAACGCCATCCTGCTGGTGTTGGCCGTGGTCGCGCTGCTCATCCCCTCCCTTTTCAGCCATTCCATCGGCCCGGCGGACAGCCCCCAGGTGGAGACCCTCAGTCTGGGGGTGGCCATCATCATGATCATCCTGTACATTCTGGGGCTGATAGACGCCCGCGCAGACGAGAGTCCGCTGGCGCACAGCCTCCCCAAAAGCTCGCTGCCGCATTGGTCCAAAAGGAAAGCCATCATCGTCCTCCTGCTGACGACGGGCAGCATCATCTGGCTGAGCGAGACGCTGGTGCAAGTCGTCGAACCGGTCATGGCCGGGCTGGGGCTTTCGGAGTTCTTCCTGGGCATCATCCTCATCCCGCTGATCGGCAACGTGGCCGAGCACCTGGTCGCGGTGCAGATGGCGAGCCGCAATCAAATGGACCTCAGCGTAGAGATCGCGGTCTCTTCCAGCCTGCAAATCGCGCTGTTGGTCGCCCCGCTGCTGGTCTTCATCAGCCTGGGCCTCGGCCATCCCCTGACGCTTGTCTTCAACCAGTTCGAACTGCTGGCGCTGATGACGGGCGTCGTCATCTCGGCGCTCGTCTCGGCAGACGGCGAGTCCACCTGGCTGGAGGGCGCGGCGCTGCTGGCGGTATACCTGATCCTGGGGCTGGCCTTCTTCCTGCTGCCCTCATAAACGATGAAACAACGATGAAACGAAATTTGGTCAACGGATGGGTGATCCTGGGCGCGTTCGGCGTGGCGATCATTTTGGTCGTGCTCAGTCTGATCGGATTCGGGCGGACAGCCCCGGACGCGACGGAAATCGGGTTTAAGCCCGCCGAACTGACAATCATCCCCGGCCCGACGTCCACGCCCCGCGTCACCCCCACGCCGACGCCTGATCCCGCCATGGTCGGCACGGTCACCCCCGAGCCCGGGACGATCGCGGTGGGCGGTTACGTCCAGATCGCCGGCACGGATGGCGACGGTCTGCGCCTGCGCGCCACGGCCGGGTTGGACGGCGAGCCGTTGTTCCTGGGCTATGACGCCGAGGTCTTCCAGGTGCGTGACGGCCCGCAGATCGCGGACAACTACACCTGGTGGTACCTGGTCGCCCCCTACGACGAGACCCGCGCCGGCTGGGCCGCGTCCGACTTTCTGGAAGCCATCCCGTCACCATGATTTTTTCGCAGGGGCGCGATATCCGCGTCCTTGTCAGGAGAGCACATGCGCGAACGACCGAACAACATCACCGCGAACAAACGCACCAGGGAACTGACCATCACCTGGGACGACGGGCACGTCAGCGTCTATCCCTTTTCGCTGCTGCGGGCGGCCTGTCCGTGCGCCGAGTGCCGCGGCGGACACGAGAATATGGGCCCGGAGCCCGACCCCGCCGTATTCGACATCCGGCTGGCAGACTCCCCGGCCACACAACTGGCAAACGTGGTCGCGACCGGCTCCTACGGCATTACCATCGTCTGGGAGGACGGCCACGACTACGGCATCTACAACTGGCGCTACCTGCGGGCGCTGTGTCCATGCCCGGAATGCAGAGGACCGCAAGCCTAGGGCCAAAAGACAAGACCTCCGAGATTTTAGAAATCTCGGAGGTCTTACGTCAATCAGCCCTTCGTTCTGAAAGCCAGATCCTTCAGTTTTTCCTCGTCGGTAAACAAGAATTCCGTCCGGGTGATTTCGATCATGCCATCGTCTGCAAAACGATAAAGCGCCCGGCAGACCATCTCCCGTGTGCTGCCAATATGTGCGGCCATTTCGTCCAGGGTCAGATCGCGCGCCACAGGCCCTTCCCCGCCGCTGTAACGATCTATCAGCAAACGGGCCAATCGCCCCGGGATGGGTTGGAAAGCCAGTTCTTCCACCATTTCACTGGCATGCTGCATGCGGTTGACCATCAGGCGGGATAATTCCCAAGACATCTTTCCATTCTTCAGCAGGAATGGCATCAACCGCTCGCGCGACCACAGCCGTATCCGGCTGTTCTCATAGGCGACCAACGCGACCGGTATCGGCGCATCATCCAGGAAAAAGGCCGTGCCCCAAAATATCTCCCCCGAGTTGATCGTCGTGACGATCAGGCTGCGGCCTTCGTTCGATTCTTTCAAAGCCGTAACCGTACCTTCCTCCACCCACAACAAATAAGGCCAAATTTCCCCATAGTGAACCATCCACTCGCCCTTCTCATAATTGCGGGGAATCGATTGCCGGGCAAGCTGCGTCCGGTCTGCGGCATCCAGCGTCGAAAAGACCGGGCTTTGCGCCAGGTAGTCTTCCAAAGATCGCGTCATCATGTCCTCATTATATTATCATGCAATGACAGCCGAGAATTGGGCGTCCATCCGAAAATCAAAACGCGGTAACGGTGATTGCATCACCTGTCCTTCCCCCTCCGGGGACGATGCGACTGCGCTCCCGCCGGTC
>JAADGN010000102.1 GCA_013152325.1 Chloroflexota bacterium | reverse complement strand
AGGGCTTGCGGCTCCGGTTTATCGCTGTATCAATCCGTAAAAAAAATAACTTGTGAGAGGGGTGTACTCAAAGCTGGGCGGCAGTTCAACTGCCGCCCAGCGCCTTATGTGCCGCCCAGCATCTTGCGGGGATCCGCGGTTGGCCGTCAGGCTGGCGTCGGATGCCTTTTGTGCCATGCGGTCGCGGCCTCGTAGGCATGCCCGGCCTGCAAGATTTTGGCTTCTTGCCAGGGCGCGGCCGCGATCTGCAGGCCGATCGGCAGCCCCCGGCGGTCGAATCCGCAGGGGAGGGAAAGCGCGGGCAGCCCGCTCAGGTTGAAGGGCGCGGTGAAGCGCGTCAGCAGTTTGGCCTGGGCGACGGCGTCCGGCCCCTCGATGGGCGGCGCGGTCACGGCGGCGCTTGGCAGGAGCAGCAGGTCGTAATCGGCGAAGAAATGCTCGAGGCGGCGGCGCATTTCCGTCTGCGTGCGGCGCGCCAGGCTGTAGTCCGTGCTGCTGAAGGCCGCGCCCTGGCGCAGGCGGCGGCGCACGTCTTCGCCGAACGCTTCGGGATGCGCGGTCAGGCGTTCGTGGTGGAAGGCGGCCGCGTCGGCCTGGGTCATCAGGCCGTTGGCTTGCGCGGCGGCGTGCAGCCAGGAAGTTTCGACCGTTTCGACGTTCGCGCCCAGGCTCTCGAAAATACGCGCGGCCTCCCGGACGGCGGCCAGCACTTCGGCGTCGGCGGCGCGGATGAAATCGCCCTCCGCCAGCGCCACGCGCCAGCCTCGCACGCCCCCTTCGATGTCTGTCAGGTAGTCGCCGAGCGGCGCGTTTACCGAGGCCGGGTCTTGCGGGTCGTAGCCTGCCATGACCTGCAGCATGAGCGCCGCGTCGCGGACGGAACGCGTCATCGGCCCGGCGTGATCGAGATTCCAGGAGAGCGGCAGCACGCCGCGCAGGCTGACGCGTCCGTAGGTCGCTTTCAGCCCGACCGTGCCGCACAGCGCAGACGGGATGCGGATCGAGCCGCCGGTGTCCGTGCCGAGCGCGGCGGGGCACATCCGGGCGGCCAGCGCGGCCGCCGATCCGCCCGAGGAGCCGCCGGGAATGCGGGCCAGGTCCCAGGGGTTGTGCGTCGCGCCGTAGTGCGGGTTGACGGTCGTCACGCCGAGGGCGATCTCGTGCGTGTTGGTCTTGCCGAGCAGGATCATGCCCGCCGCGCGCAGTCTGGCGATCACGGCGGCGTCGGCGGAGGGGACGTTATCGGCGAGGAATTGCGCGCCGCCCGTTGTGCGCAGGTTGGCGGTGTCGTACAGGTCTTTGGCGGCGAAGGGAATCCCGAAGAGCGGCGGGAGCTCCTCCGGGGGCGTTTTGACGAGGGTCGCCCCGGCCCGTTTTGCCTGCTCGACGGCGGGGTCGGCGGCGAGGGTGATGAAGGCGTTCAGCGAGGGTTCCATGCGCTCGATTTGACGGAGGCAGGCCTGGGTGAGTTCGAGCGGGGAGAGTTCCTTTTGACGGATTAAATCCCGGGCGGTCGAAACGGTCAGGGTGTGGAGGTCGTCTGTCATGCCCTGATTATAGAACAAAAAAACGTGGCAAAACTTCAAGTGACCGGCACTTTGGAAGTGCCGGTCACTTCCGCAACAGATGCCCGACAGTTCATACCCCAGAGAAATGCCCGACAGTTGAACCCAGAGATGATGCCCGACAGTTCAACTGTCGGGCATCCATGGGGTTCGACTGTCGGGCGTCTCAGGGTTTAACTGTCGGGGGGCAGCCTGGAGTTCAACCGTCGGGCAGCCGTCCTGCGGTCAGGGTTGTGGAAGAGGCTGTTAGAACAACCCGACTACCTTGCCGGTCTCCAGGTCCAAATCCACGTCGAAGAAGGCCGGGCGGGTCGGCAGGCCGGGCATGGTGCTCATCTGACCCAGGAGCGGGTACAGGAAGCCCGCCCCGACCGAAGCGCGGATGTCGCGGATCGGCACGGTGAAGCCTTTCGGGCGTCCCTTGAGCGCCGGGTCGTGGCTCAGGGAGAGATGGGTCTTGGCCATGCACATCGGCAGTTCATCGAAGCCCAGCTTGGTGTATAGCTCGATCTTGGCCTCGGCTTCGGGCGAGTATTCGACGCCGTCCGCGCCGTAGATTTTCTTGCAGATGGTTTCGATCTTGTCCTTGATGCTCGTGCCCTTCAGCGGATAAAGGAACTTGAAGTCGCCGGGTTTCTCGCAGGCCTTGATGACGGCCTCGCCCAACGCTGCCGCGCCCGCGCCGCCTTCCATCCAGTGACGGGAGACGACCGCGTTCTCTGCGCCGGCCTCGATGGCGGCCTTGCGCACCAGTTCGACCTCGGCCGGGGTGTCGTCCTTGAAACTGTTGACGGCCACGACGACCGGAACGCCGAAACGCTTGACGTTTTCGATGTGCGCTTCCAGGTTGGCCAGCCCGGCGCGCAGCAGGTCGAGATTTTCTTCGGTGTATTCGGGAGCCAGGGGCTGTCCGGCCTTGACGGTCGGGCCGCCGCCGTGCATCTTGAGGGCGCGCACGGTCGCGACCAGCACCACCGCGTCGGGGATCAGGCCGGAGTAGCGGCACTTGATGTCGAAGAATTTCTCCATGCCGATGTCGGCGCCAAAGCCGGATTCGGTCAGCACGTAGCCGTCCGGGCCGACGAGCTTGAGCGCGATGCGGTCGGCGATGATGGAGCTGTTGCCGTGGGCGATGTTGGCGAACGGCCCGGCATGCACGAAGGCCGGTGTGCCTTCCAGGGTTTGCATCAGGGTGGGTTTGATGGCGTCCTTCATCAGCACGGTCATCGCCCCGGCCACGCCCAGGTCTTCGGTGGTGACGGGGTCGCCGGCTTTGCTGGTGCCGATCACGATCTTGCCGAAGCGTTCGCGCATATCGGCCAGGCTGGTCGTCAGCGCCAGGATGGCCATGATCTCGCTCGCGACGGTGATGTCGAAGCCGGTGACGCGGGTGTGCCCCTTCTCTTTGGGGCCCTGGCCGATGGTGATCTGGCGCAGGTGGCGGTCGTTGACGTCTAGGACGCGCCGCCAGGTGATGCTGTCGGGGTCGATATCCAGGCGCACGAAGCGATGGATCTCGTCCTCGGTCAGGTCGTTGGGGTCGGTCTTGTCGATGCCCAGTTTTTGCAGCCGCTTGAGCATGGACGACGCGAACTTGCGCTGGCCGTTTTTGTCCGTCGGGCACAGCCGGCGGAAGAGCGCCTCGTCCGTCTGCCGCCATTCGTGGAACATGCGTGTGTCGATGGCCGCGGCGACCAGGTTGTTCGCGGCGGTGATGGCGTGGATGTCGCCGGTCAGATGCAGGTTGAAATCCTCCATCGGGATGATCTGCGAGTAGCCGCCGCCGGCCGCGCCGCCCTTGATGCCAAAGGTCGGCCCTTGCGAAGGCTGGCGGATGCAGGTGAACACTTTCTTGCCCAGGTGCGCGCCAATCGCTTGCGAGAGACCGACCGTGGTGGTCGTCTTGCCTTCACCCAGCGGGGTCGGGGTGATTGCGGTCACGTCGACGTATTTGCCGCTGGGCATGTCTTTCAGGCGTTCCAGAACGCTGAGTGAGACTTTCGCCTTGTTCGGACCGTAGAGTTCCAACTCTTCGGGTCGCAGGCCCACTTCTTCCGCGATCAGTGTGATCGGTTTGAGCGTAGCCTCCTGGGCGATCTCGATATCGGAGGGTACGGGCGTGCGGAGTTTCAACGGTGTTGGGGTGAACTTCTTTGTCATTCACAATCTCCTTTTCCAGATTGATTTTTCGCGCATGGCACACGTATTGTCACCCTTTTCACAAATTTTGGCAAGTGACGTTTTTACTTATCCGGGCGGATCAGCGTCCCTAACTTTTCGCCCTGCAGGGCGCGCAGCAGGCGGCCGCTTTCTGCCCCCGAAAAGAGCTGCACGCTCAGATTGGGCACCTTCTCCACCAGCTCCAGCATTTGCCGGACTTTCGAATCCATTCCGCCGGTGACGTCCGTGCCCGCGGCCGCGCCCACGCCCGAACGGATCTCGTCGAAGGAGCGCGGCGTGATCGTACCCAGCCGGCGCGTGCGTGCCGGAAAATCGGCGTATACCCCGTCCTCGAGCCCGGCCAGCAAGATCCGCGCCGGACGCATCTCCCGCGCCAGGTACGCGAACAGGTCTTCGGTCGAAAGGATCGTCCCGCCGAGGGCCTGGTCGAAGACCGCGTCCCCGTAGACGACGGGCAGCAGGCCGGCCTCCAGCGCGGCGCGCAGCGGGGCCAGGTCCCAGGCTGCGACCGCGCCCTCGCGCGCCGTCACGCTCGCCGAGGGCGGGAGCGCCAGCGCCGGGATCGCCGCCGCGCGCAGGGCCGCCATCACGAAACGGTTCAGCGCCGAGGCCTGGAACCAGACCTCGGCAAAGCCGCGCCAATATCTCCCCTCTCCCTCAGGGGAGCGGGGCGGGGGCGAAATCCCCTCCCTCGTGCGGTACTTCTTTGCCGGAACGTGCCCGAAGGAGCCGGAGCCATGTCCCAGGAGCAGGAGCAGGCCAGGGTCCGCGCGGCGGGCGGCCGCGATTTGGGAGGCCAGGTCGGTCAGTTTGTCGAGTCGAGGGGTGTAAGGGCGGGCCTTGTCCGTGATCAGGGATCCGCCCAGTTTGAGAAAGACGAGTTCGCTCATGCCCTTGTTTTACCATATAACCCGCCTAACCACCGGACAGTTTGCCGGTAGAAGTTCGGGTTTGTGGTTTTTCAAGACCATCGTGCGGGCTGTTCAGGGAGTCGGCTTCAGCCGACTTTTATGTCCGCCGAATGGCAGGCGATGTCCGACAGTTCAACTGTCGGACATCACAGGAGCTTGTCACCCAAAAGTGTCCGGTGGCTAACAACCCGCAACTTGAAATCTTAAACTTTGGGCGTTAATGCTATAATCGGCGCATGGACATTCGTGCAGGCATTCGAACCGCCATCGCACTGGCCGCTCTGGGGGCTGTGTTAAGCATTTGGGCGGGCCTGGGTCTCATTCGCTCCGGGCGGAAGTTGACGTTTTTCCAATTGCGCCGTCGAAAGATGAACGCGGGCTGGCGTCTGCTTGGCACGGCATTGCTGCTTTTGGGCGTCGCCTTTGCCCTGGCGCGCTATGGCGAGCCGGTCGCTTATCGTTATTACCCGGTCACGCCGACGGTGACGAAAACGCCCACCATCACGCTGACGCCCACCATCACCCTGACCCCGACGATCACGCTGACGCCCACCATCACGGATACCCCCTCCGTCACCGACACGCCGACCCCCACTTCAACGCCATTCTTGCCGCTTGCCATAGAGGCCCTGTTTGAATCCACGATCACGCCGCGACCGGACGCGATCTTCAGCCCGCTGCAATTTTCGACGAAAATGGAAAATTACCAGGCCGTCAGTCCGGCGACCTACTTTGTCAATCCCATTCGACGAATGTTCGCTGTTTTCTCCTACAACAACATGCTGCCCGGCGTGCAATGGACGGCTCTCTGGTATCGTGACGGCAAATTGCTGCATTACGAGACGCTGCCCTGGGACGGCACGACTGGCGGCCTTGGCTTCACCGATTGCGATTACACGCGCTGTGACGGCTGGCAGCCCGGGGATTACACGGTGCAGATCTTTGTCGGCGCTGAATGGAAGGTGGTCGGACGCTTCACGCTCGAGGGCGATCCGCTGACCGCCACGCCGAGCGTCACTCCCAGCCCGACCCTGACCGCCACGCCAACCCTGACCGGCACGCCGACGCCGACTCCAACCCTGACCACCACACCGACGCTGACTTCGACTCCGGCCGGCACATCCACGCCGTAACCATTCCCCATTCCCCATTCCCTACTCCCTATCCCCTATTCTCCAATCCCTATCCCCGAGGTTTTCATGCCCCAAAAAGCCTTTCAAGATTACTATCCCGAACACATGGCCCACTGCTACGGCTGCGGGCGGCTGAACGACGTTGGCCACCAGATCAAGAGCTACTGGGACGGCGAGGAGAGCGTGGCATATTTCACGCCCGAACCGTACCACACGGCTGTCCCCGGTTACGTTTATGGCGGGCTGCTGGCCTCGCTGATCGACTGTCACGGCAC
>JAADGN010000114.1 GCA_013152325.1 Chloroflexota bacterium | reverse complement strand
GTCAGCCCGGCCTATTTCTTCCCAAATTTCGCTTTCAACAGATCTTCCAGCGTGGGCTGGCCGATCTCCTGCAACTCGTAGCGCACGCGCTGGGAAGGCTTGTCCAGTTTGATGACGCGGGTCAGGTCGATCGGCGTGCCGATGATCACCAGGTCCACGTCGGCGCGGCGGATGGTCTCTTCCAGGTCTTTCATCTGGGCTTCGCCGTAGCCCATCGCGGGCAGGATCGGGCCGGTGTCGGGATATTTCTCGTAGGTGGCGGCGATGGACTTGACCGCGAAGGGGCGCGGGTCGACGATCTCCGCTGCGCCGAAGCGGCGGGCCGCGACGTAGCCGGCGCCGTATTTCATCCCGCCGTGGGTCAGCGTCGGGCCGTCCTCGATGACCAGCACGCGCTTGCCGCGGATCGCATCGGGGTCGTCCACGAAGAGCGGCGAAGCAGCCTCGATGACCAGCGCATCCGGGTTGAGTCGACGCAGATTTTCGCGCACGGTGATCACCGCGTCAGGCTCGGCGGTATCCACCTTGTTGATGACGAAGACATCCGCCAGGCGGACGTTGGTCTCGCCGGGGTAGTATTTGATCTCATGGCCGGGACGGTGCGGGTCGGCGACCACAATCTGGAAATCGGAGACGTAGAAGGGGAAGTCGTTGTTGCCGCCGTCCCACAGGATGATGTCCACTTCCTGCTCGGCCTGGCGCAGGATGGCCTCGTAATCCACGCCCGCGTAGACGATGACGCCGTTATCGAGATGCGGTTCGTATTCCTCGCGCTCTTCGATGGTGCATTCCTGCTTGTCGAGATCGCTGTAATCGGCGAAACGCTGCACGGCCTGTTTGGCCAGGTCGCCGTAGGGCATCGGGTGACGGATGGCGGCCACTTTGTAGCCCATCGCGCGCAGGATCAGCGAGACGCGGCGTGTTGTCTGGGATTTGCCGCAGCCGGTGCGCACCGCACAGACCGAGATGACCGGCTTGCTGGATTTGATTTGTGTGGCCTTCGTGCCGATCAGCCGGAAGTCCGCGCCCGCGGCGTTGACCAGCGCGGCCTTGTGCATCACGTATTCGTGCGGCACGTCGGAGTAGGCGAAGACGACTTCGTCCACGTTCAGATCTTTGATCAGGCGGGGCAGTTCCTCCTCGGCGTAGATGGGAATGCCCTTCGGGTAGAGCGGGCCGGATAACTCAGGCGGGTAGGTGCGGCCTTCGATGTCGGGGATCTGGGTGGCGGTGAAGGCCACGACCTCGTAATCCTTGTTGTCGCGGAAGGCCGTGTTGAAGTTGTGGAAGTCGCGTCCGGCGGCTCCCATGATGAGGGTACGAATTGGGGACATGCAGGTTACTCCTTGCAGAAAGATGAATTTCAGCAAATTTCCCGCGTTGACCACATTCGCCGTGCGTATTGGATTAACACACAACAACAAAGAGCCTCCGGCGCTTCAACGGAGAATCTTTGCCCGCGTCTCCCTGTGGGGGAATTGGGCATCCTGTGGCAAGACAGGAGTTTGCTGATTTTCGCAACAGCGATTACTGCTGCGTCACATCACTTCTGGGGCTGTGATGCCCAAAAGCGCCAAGGCATTGGCAAGGGTTTGTTTCGCCGCCGCGACCAGTTGCAAGCGGGCGTCGCGAATATTTTCGCGTTCCGCCTGGAGCACGGGCACGGCATGGTAGAAACTGTGGAACGCGCTGGCCAGGTTGTAGGCGTACGTCGCCATGACCAGCGGGCGGTATTCGTCCGCGGCCTGTTCCACCGCGGCCGGGAAACGTGAGAGCAGCTCAATTAACTGGATTTCATGCGAGGTGAGTTCGTAGTCAAAAGTTGCAGGCTCAACTTCCAAGCTTTCAGTCTTAGACTTTCTGAGAATACTGGCCGCGCGCACATGTGCATTTTGGATATATGGTCCGGTACGTCCCTCGAAACCGAGCGCCTCGTCCAGGTCGAAGACAATATCTTTGTTGTTGTCCACCGAGAGCATGGCATAGGCCAGCGCGCCCAGCCCCACCGCACGGGCGACATCTGCACGCTGCGCTTCGGGCAGGTCGGGGTTTTTCTGGGCGATTTCAGCCAGCACGCGCCGGACGGCCTCGTCGGCCACGTCCTTGAACAGGACCACGCGTCCACGCCGGGCGGACATGGCCCCCTCCGGCAGGCTGACGAATCCGTAGCCCAGGTGGTAACATTTCTCGGCCTGGGGGAAACCCCACAGTTTCAAAATGGCAAAAGTCTGCTGCAGGTGCAAAGACTGGCGTACGTCCACCACGTAGATCGAGCGGTCAACGCCGTATTTCTCGAATTTGATCTTCGCCAGCGCCAAGTCTTTGGTCAGGTAAAGTGTCGTGCCGTCCGAGCGCAGCAGCACGTTAGTGCGGTACTTCTCTTTCTTCAGCCCCAATTTCTCGTCAATTTTGACGATCACCGCGCCTTCAGGACGTTCGTCGTCAGCGATGCCTTTGGCGATCAACTCGTCCACGATCTCCTTGGCGGATTCGTCCACTTCGCTCTCGAAGAACCAGACGTCGATGTCGATATCCAGCATGCGCAGGATATCGCGCAGTTCGTCCAGGCTCCATTCGCGGGTCACGCGCCACAGCTCACGCACCTCCGGGTCGCCCGCGTCCCAGCGGCGGTACAGTTCGCGCCGCTCGGCATCGTAGGCTTCACGCTGCGCCTTTTCTTCGGGCGTCTCGTTCTCTTTTTCGGTCAGCAGATCGGTGGCTTCCACGTAGAGCTTCAGCAGCCATTGCCCGCGCTCGTGGATGCCCTCCGGTTCCTGCCCCCTGTAAAACTTGTCGTAAATCCACAAAACCGTGATTACGCCCAAGCCCAGGTCGCCGGGGTAGGATGCGCGAATGGTTTCGAACCCGGCAAATTCCACCAGACGGGACAGGACTTCGCCCAGGATGGCGTTGCGGTAGTGCCCGATGTGGAAAGAGTGGTGCGTGTTGGGCTGCGCATATTCGACCATGACGCGCTCGGACTTCGGCCGGCCGCGTCCGAAATCGGCCTTTTCCTCCAGGACAGTGGCGACCACACGCTGGGCAAATTCCGCTGTGGAAAAATACAGGTTGAGATAACCCTTGACCGCTTCGATGCGGCTGATGCCCTCGATCTCGCCCAGCCCGGCCTTGACGGATTCAGCCAGTTCCTGCGCGCGCTGCGGGACGTTCACTTTTTTTCCGCTGCGGGCCTCGTTGGCCGCTGTTTGGAAAAAGGAAGTGGATGTGCCCCACTCGCCGCTGAAGGGGATCGGGGTCCATTTCAGGTCGGCGAGGGGGATGTCATTGTCGGCGCAGTAGGCGCGGATTTTGGATTCTATGGCTTGTTGTTCGCGGTCGAACATGAGTCACCTTGTTGTTTAAATAGCGGTGGGGATTATATCACGCCGGGCGCAACATGCAGTCCATGCCAAACGCGGGAGATGAATTCCAGCCCCCCAGGCGCGCAAAAGCGGGAGTATCCTGAATATCACGGACGCTCCCGCTTGTTCGGCAAAACGGGAAAGAACTACTTGGCCTGTTTTTCGATTGTAGCCAGCTTCTTCATCAGGCGGCCTTTGCGGCGGGCGGCATTTTTCTTGTGGATGACGCCCTTCTGGGCAGCCTTGTCGAGGCGGCTGACAGCCTGCATGGTCGCGGTGCGCGCTTCTTCAACATTCTCGGCATCCAGTGCAAGGCGAGCCTGTTTGATCGCCACGCGTGCCGAACCGCGATAGACGCGGTTACGCAGGCGGCGTTTTTCATTCTGTCGATTGCGTTTAATTTGAGACTTAAGATTAGCCAACGGTCTTCCTCCAAAAGATTCCACTTACAACGGGGTGGTATTTTACCCGATGGTTGATGATTCGTCCAGCCGTTACTGGCTGGCGAAGTCCACCACGTAGTAGCCAAAATTATTGTAGAACGCATACCCGACGCCGATCTCCGAGTACATGGTGGTCAGCAGATTCTCGTTGTGACGCGGATCGGTTTGATCGGTTCTCCACCAGTCGACGACGCCCTGTCCGCTGAGCGGGGGCCAGCTCCCATAGACGTTTTCTGTCAGGCCTGAAGCGACGTAACCCGTGTCTGCAACGCGCGACTCGGGCGTGGAGCCATCGGAGCCGTTGTGATAGAAAAGTTGGTTGCAGGCCATGTCGGCGCTATGCCTCTCGGCGGCCTGGGTCAACAGCGAGTTGACTGTCAGCGGGGGCAGGTCGTTTTGCGCGCGGTAGTCATTGATGGCCGAGACCACCTCAGCCACCTTGGCCGCATCGGTGGTGTAGTCGCAGGCGGCGGATGAGCCGCCACCGCCGGATGAGCCGGCCGGTGTCGGCGTTGCACTGGCGTTGGGGTTCGCCGTCGGGGGCAGCCGGGTTGGGGCAGGCGTGACCAGGTTGGCCGGGACGACCAGAAACTGCCCAACGTAGATGGCATTGGCGTCTTCAAGGGCATTCTCTTCCACGATGGCGTCGACCGTACTGTTGAATTTTCCCGCGATCAGCGCGAGCGTGTCGCCCGGCTGGATGATGTAGTTAAGTTTCGTGCCTCTTGGAAGATCGGACGGGATCGGCGTTGCGGTTGGCAACGGCATGCCCGGGTTGGGGACAATGATCTCCTGTCCGACGAAGACGATCTGGGTGGCCGGGTCGATGGTCGGGTTGAGCATCAGCAGCAGCAAAATACCGTTCTCGCCCAAGTTGAATTTTTCGGCGACGACTGCCAGCGATTCACCCTCCTGGATGATGTAGGAGAATGGCACTGATGGCGTTGGCGTCTGAGTCTGTGTGGACGTGGGGGTGATCGTCGGCGTCCCGGTTGGGAGAGGGGTAACCGTTGGGGTAAATGTCAGTGTAGGGGTCGGCGTGTCGGTCGCAAACAGAGAGATGCTCGGCTTGTTGGGGCCTGTCAACCAGATGATCAGGACCACAATGCCGACAATTACCAGCAGGACAGCCAGCCCTCCAACGATGAAAGGGCCTCGTTGCTGTCGTTTGCGATAGGAAGTGATCACGCTTTTCGCGGAATTCGTATTCCTCATGATTTTTCCTTTGTGTCAAGTCAAAAATGCGCTTATCAGGTAGTTTCCCACCCAGCGCAACCAGCGGTAATTCTACCTGAACTTCAGGGTTTAAGCGAGTGGCGTTTTGTTGCCTCGCCAATTCTCAATATGACTCCGCGAAAAGTGTTCTTCGACGACCTGTACCCAATCCCAACCATTTAAACACCCCCATCACGGCACTTGACCATCATTTTTTCTTGCAGCTCGCAAATCATATCGCTGACCGCATCCCCGTAACCCCAGCCGATCCTGCTGGCAGCGCGTTCGATTTTCTTGAACCGATCCTGAAACTGCTCATACAGTGCACCTGCATCAGGACTTTTAAACAGCAGTTCAATCGCGTTACCAAGCATGGTTTCGAGCGCGATATAAAAAGGTTCGTCAATATCCCCAAAGTCGCGGGTGAATTTAGTCCCGCGTTCCACATGCAGGAGCATCAAGTCAAGCGTGCCGAAAGGATCGCCTGTCGCCTTCTGATAAGCGCGGATGACTCTGCGCGATTCGCCAAAGCGCGGCCTGCTTGGGCAAGCGCGCTTCTCAGGATAAACTGCCCGGATCACCTGTTTGCGGGATTTTTCCAGCAGTTCCCGATCCTGATAGCCGGGCAGAAGCCTCACGCGGATAAAAGCCTTGTTCTGCGGCGAGAGTTTGTACAACCCTTTGATGATCTCAATCAAAACATCATTCGGCGCGTTTTCGAGCATTTTGCGGATATCAGTCCACTTCATGCGATTTTTCCTGGTAAAAGCCCAACCTAGCAGATTACAGTTTCAAGATTGCACGCCTCGCAGCGGCGACTTTCCTGACCCAGACCGTCAGGACTGGGCAGTCGCTTTTCACGGGGAGGACAGGCACAAAACTCAACGGCAAAAGCCGTTGCTACAATCAAATCGTGATCTCCTGAACCTAACTGAACAACACCTTCACATCGTCCCGTGTCAGCGATTTGAAGAAACTGCCTTCGGCGGAGATCAACTGTTTCACCAGTTCCTTTTTGCGGGTCTGTAACTCCAAGATCTTTTCTTCCACCGTTTCGCGGGCGATGAATTTGTACACAAAGACCGGCTTATCCTGCCCGATGCGATGGACGCGGTCGGCGGCCTGCATCTCGACGGCGGGATTCCACCACGGGTCGAGATGGACAACGTAATCGGCAGCAGTCAGGTTCAAGCCCACCCCACCCGCCTTCAGACTGATCAAAAAGAATGGGATGGAGGGGTCGTTCTGAAAGATATCAACTTTCGCCTGGCGCTTGCGAGTCTTGCCATCCAGATAGGTGTATTTCAGTCCCAATTTCTTCATCTCGACTTCGAGTAATTTCAATGCCTGCACGAACTGCGAGAAAACCAGCGCCTTGTGTCCCTCCGCTTGCAGCGTTCTGAGCGTTTCGAGCAAAATCTCAAACTTGGCGGCTTTTTTCTTGTATGTCGGCTCGACCAGTGCGGGGTGGATACAGATCTGCCGCAGGCGCAACAACCCCTCCAATATCTTCATGCGGGCATTGTTCATGCCGCCCTCATCCAGCAAGCCCAGCAGCTGCCCACGATAATAATCGCGGGTACGATTATACAATTTGCGCTGGGCAGGCTCCAAATCCGTGTATACGACACGTTCGGTGCGCGGCGGCAGTTCCGGCGCCACCTGCTCCTTCGTCCGCCGCAAGATGAAGGGGTAGATCATCCGTTTGAGCAGGTTGGCCGTCGCCTTGTCGCTGCGGCTCTCGATGGGGGCAGCGAACTCGCGCTTGAAATAATCCATACTCCCCAGCAATCCCGGGTTGACAAACGCAAACTGCGACCACAACTCAAAGGTATTATTCTCCACCGGCGTCCCCGTCATCGCCAGACGCTGTTCGGCGTTCAACAAGCGGGCAGCTTTCGCACTCTTCGCCAGCGGGTTTTTGATCGCCTGCGACTCGTCCAAAATGACGGTACTAAAACGATACTCCCGCAGAATTTCGATGTCCTTCAGCATTGTGCCGTAGGTCGTCAGGATAATATCGTAGTCCTTGAAGGTCTCGACGTTCTTGTTGCGGAAATTGCCCATATATTCCAGGATGCGCAAATCGGGCGTGAACTTGGCAGACTCGCGCTGCCAATTGGTCAGCAGACTCTTGGGAACGACCAGCAGCGCAGCAGACTCGACCTCAGCCTGCTCCCGTTGTGATTGAAGGAACGCCAACATCTGGATCGTTTTCCCCAACCCCATATCGTCGGCAAGGATTCCGCCGAAGCCGTACTCTCGCAGGAAGTGCAGCCAGTCGAGTCCCGCCTTTTGATAGGGACGCAGCTTGCCAGTGAAGCCCTTCGGCACAGGCTGCGGGGCGATGTCTTTCAGGTTTTTCAGCCGCTCTCGTTTCTGATGAAACTCCGGGGCAATATTTTGCTCTTCAGCGTCTGCCAACAATTCGTCGACCAACGAAAGCTGCACATTGCTGACGCGCAGACCATCCTCGGTCTCCTCCGCCATGGCGAAGAGATGCTTGTAACGTTCCAGCCAGGCTTCGGGAATTTGCCCGATCGAACCGTCGGCCAGCTTGATGTACCGGTCGCCTTTTTTGAGCGCCTTGCGGATCTCGCGCAGTTTTACTTCCTGATCGCCATACTGGACGACAACGTCCAGATCGAACCAGTCGATGCCGCTGGTGATGTTCAGGTTGATGGTCGGGGTATTCTTGTTGAGCTTGCCAAGAGATTCCTTGTCGCCATATATCTCGAAGCCCGCTTCTGTCAAGGCCGGGATGCAGCGTGTCAGAAAATCGTAGGGATGCGTGCGGGCGCGGATCTCAAATGTCCCGTAAGGGAATTGGGCGCCGGCGCGCTTCAGCCCATATTTTGCGCCCTTCAATTTCTGGTAGAACTCGGCTTCGCGCTCAGGCTGGCGATGGATGCGGGTCAACACCCAGGAATCGGGCTGATCTGCCATCGAAACGGGGGCAGGCTGACGGTCCGCGCGCGCTTCGTGGTCGCCATAGCCGAAGCGGAGTTCGGCCCGCAGCGTCTCCCCATCCTTGCGTAAATACAGGCGCGGGACAGCATCCGCTTTAACGTCTTCCCAGGTGATGATCTCGCTCTCGATGGGGAGAAGTTCGGCAAGTTTGGGGAAGTAGTTTGCGCGGAAGTTTTCCTCCTCCGCAAGGGGGATTTCGAGCGGGAAAACGGAGAGCATTTCGAGGCTTTCTGGGTTGCTGACCAGGACCAGATGGTCGCCGATCAGCACCCAGGGCGGGTTTTTCGAAACGATATGCAGATTCTGTTTGGCGGAGGTGAAAAGCTGCCCATTGTGTTCGATGCCTGCTTGCAAACTGAGACGCCTTTCATCACGAGCGAGGGCCGCTTTGAGCTCCACAGGCTCAGAAAGGACATGAATTCGCGCTTGGACACTATGGTGGCTGTTGACGAGGAAGATGGGCGCATCCATACGCGCCAGCAGAGGCAGGAAGGGGGAAAATCCCAAGTATCCACTGTAATAACTGGTTTGCTTGAGAAGATAATTGAAAAAAGCGACGCCTTCCGGAGGAAGGTTGAGGCAGCCATTCGGATTAACGCTGTTGTAGGGGTGTTCAAGGTGTTTTGTCCAACCGTGATTCTTTACAAGCATGCGATTGACGGCAGCGGGATCGTCGTCCACGATCTTTAACATGCCCCACCGGGAGGCTTTGACGATGCGCGGCACAAGCGAAAACTGAAGCTCGTAATAATATTCGTCTTCTTGCAACAGGAAAATTGCCGCATAGCGTCGGGCTTTTCCTCCTCCCTTACGCCGCGGAAGATTTTCAAGCGCAGTATCCAGCTTGCGTTCCCAGTCGCTTGGAATTTCTCCGTTCCTGAGATATTGGCTCAACGCCATCATCGAAGCGACCATGTGCTTGCAAACAGGTACTTGTGCTGCGTGTGGGCAAGTGCAGGTAAGGAGTACCTGCTTTGTTGCGTAAAGGCGAATTGTCACCTCGTAGTCATCATAATTTCCCTCTACCTGGCAGACAGCGTAATCGCCCTGATAGTCAATCTCGTAAACATGCCCCGTACGGAAATACTGCCGTCCGCGTTGGACGACCGCAGGGCTGACGTTATGGTCGTAGGGAAATTCATCGAGCAGTTTGGATGTGATCTTGGGCATGGCTATTCCTGCCGGCTCAAAACGATCAGCCGGATGATCTTCAAATCATCGTAGCTGATCTCGCCATTCAGTTTTTCGAAAACCGGCCTGAGATAAATCGTGCCGAGCTCTTCAAAGGCTTGCATGGCCGCCTTTTGCTGTTGGGGGGACAGGGACGTCTGCGACTGCAGGTCGTCGCTGTTTCGCAGCGGATTCCCGGCTGCAACAAATCTCGCCAAATGATCAAGGATCGTACCCGTTTTGACCTGATACCGTTCCCTCAGGCTTTGGATGCTCTCCCCGGCATTATACGCTTCGCCGACGAGCATATAGCGGCGATTCGCATCGCTCTTCCCGCGGCGGGATTCTTTGTACTTTTCCTGCAAGCCTTTTTCCTCACAGTAGGCTTTGATCGCGCCCAAAAACGCCTCGCCGTATTGACGCAGTTTCACCTGCCCCACGCCGCTCATCTTGAGCAGGCTTGCCGAGGATTGTGGAAAGTACGCGCTCATCTCGACCAGCGTCCGATCCGAAAAGATGACATAGGGCGGCACGCCCGCCTTGTCCGCCAATGCTTTGCGCTTCTTGCGCAAAATGGCAAACAAGGCACGGTCGTAGTCCAATTCGATGCGGCGCGCGCGGGCTTTTCCGGGACGGGTCTCCGCTGCCTCCAATCGTCCCATGATCGGCGCGCGATCCTTGAGCGCGCCTATCGCTTTTGGGGTCAGGCTCAGGGTGCGGTATTCGCCGTCCTGGTGGAGGTAGCCCATCTGCACCAACTGACGGGAGAGATGCATCCATTGTTTTTGCGTGAGTTCCTCGCCAATGCCGTAAGTGGAGAGTTTGTCATGTCCGAGACGCAGCACGCGCTCGTTTTTCGAGCCGCGCAACACAGCCGTGACATGCCCCGCGCCAAAGCGTTCCCCCGTCCGTTTGACGCAGGAGAGGAATTTCTGCGCCGGGATGGTGATGTCGGTCAGTTCTGCCGGGTCAGCGGTGCAATTGTCGCAGTTGCCGCAATTTTCGGCAGCGTAGGTCTCGCCGAAATAGGCCAGGAGCGGTTTGCGGCGGCAGTTGGTCTCGTCTTCGGCGTAACGGACGATGGCATCCAAATGCCGGGAGGCGACCCGCCGCTCGTCGCCTTCTTTTTGGTTGATGAAGTAGCGCAGCTTGGCAACGTCCGAATAGCTGTAAAGGAGCAGGCAGTGCGCGGGCAGACCGTCACGCCCGGCGCGGCCGATCTCCTGATAGTAGCCCTCGATGCTCTTCGGCAGGTCATAGTGGACGACAAAACGCACGTTGGGCTTGTTGATCCCCATCCCAAAGGCGATGGTCGCCACAATGATCTGCACATCGTCTCGGATGAAGGCTTCCTGATTGGCTTTGCGGACAGCGGTCTCCAGCCCGGCGTGATAGGGGCGGACGGAGAATCCCTGCAACTCGAGGTATGCGGCGAGTTCGTCCACCTGGCGGCGGGAGAAGCAGTAGACGATTCCCGATTGCTCCTTGCGTTTCTCCAAAAAGCGGGCGATCTGCCCCATCCCGTCGCGTTTGGGGGCGACCTCGACATACAGGTTTTCGCGGTCGAAGCTGGCAACAAACTCGTTCGATTGCGAAAATTTCAGACTGGATTTTATGTCGGCACGGACGCGCGGCGTGGCGGTGGCGGTCAACGCCAGGCAGGTCGCATCAGGGTAACGCTGGCGCACGTCCACAAGCTGGCGATATTCGGGGCGGAAGTCATGCCCCCATTCTGAAATACAGTGCGCTTCGTCAATCGTCAGCAGGGCAAGTTTGGTCTGGGAGAGAAGCGAGAAGATGCGTCCAGTGAGCAGGGTTTCGGGAGCAACATAAAGCAGTTTGGCGGAGCCATCCCGCACCGAGTCCATATTCTTCTGATAGTCTGAGGGGGAAAGCGAACTGTTGAGAACGACCGCCGGGACGCCGTTGGCGCGCAATTGCTCGACCTGATCTTTCATCAGCGCGATCAGCGGCGAGACGACGACGGTCAGCCCATCGAGCAGCAGGGCAGGAATTTGGTAGCAAAGCGATTTGCCGCCGCCCGTAGGCATGATGGCAAGCGTGTCGCGCCCAGCCAACACATTTTCGATCACCTCGCGCTGCAAGGGACGGAAGGCATCGTAGCCAAAAGTATCTTTCAGGATGGATGCAGGGGCGGGCATGTAGTTAAGTATACACTGCTCTGTGTCAAATGCCAGTTTTATGCCTTTGGCTTTCCCGGAGTCCTGTAACGCGCTCATTTTTGTACGCGGAACTCCCCGATTGGGAGGATTTCTCTTCCGTTCTTACGAAACTTTCCACAATTTTCGTACCCGAGTACCAAGAAAGAATGGGGCGATGCTTTGGAAAAGCCACAAGTTTCATACAGCAAAACCTTGACTTCCAAAACGTTTTGGAATAGAATGACCAAACTTCCGAAACGTTTTGGATAAGTGAATATAGATCTCAGGGAGAAAAACGTTGGTTGTCACGCTCAAAGACATTGCCAAGAAGACCGGTAAATCTGTTACCACCGTTTCGCGCGCACTGAATGGTTATGATGATGTCAGCGCGGAGACAAAGGCTCTGGTCTTGCGCGTGGCGAAGGAATTAGGATACTCCCCCAACACGTGGGCGCAGCGCCTGCAAAAACAACATACGGAAACGATCGGACTGATCATTCCCACCTTTGGACCACGTTTTTCGGACCCGTTTTTTAGCGAATTGCTGGCGGGAATTGGGAATCGAGCCGCCCATCTCGGCTACGATTTGCTCGTTTCCACTCGCGCACCAGGTGAAGAAGAACTTATCGCCTATCGTGCGGCCATCCAGGGTCGTCGCGTGGACGGGTTTGTCCTCGTCCGTACGCGCAGGCAAGATGCACGGGTTACCTGTCTGCAAGAGGCTGATTTTCCCTTTGTCGCCTTTGGGCGTGCAGAGGAAAAAATCGATTTCCCCTTCGTAGACGAGGACGGCACTTACGGGATGAAGCTGGTCACAAAGTATCTCGCCTCGTTGGGGCATCAGCGCATCGCTTGCATCGCTCCCCCGCCGAACTTGATGTTTGCGCACTATCGCCTACAGGGGTTCAAAGAAGGTTTAATGGAAGCAGGCATCCCTGCGGACGATTCGCTCATCCTTATCGGCGACCTCACTCAACGCGGCGGGTACGAGCAGGCCAACAAACTGCTTGACCTGCCGTCCCCCCCCACGGCAATTGCTGCTTGCAACGACCTGATGGCTTTGGGCGCAATGAGCGCGGCTCAAGATCGCAATCTCATGGTCGGCAAAGATATTTCGATCACAGGCTTCGACAATATCCCGATGGCCGAATATTCCCACCCATCACTGACAACACTTCACCAGCCACTCTACCAAATTGGCGGCATGGTTTGTGAAATGCTAATCCAGCTTATTCAAGGAGAACCTCTTGAAGAAAAAAATATTCTCCTGAAGCCGGAACTCATCGTGCGGCAGTCCAGCGGATTGTCGTCCACTCAATCATAGGAGGTAGAAGGAGGTAGAAGACAGGATAATTTCAGACAAGTCACCCACTCACATTTTTCAACCCTATCATGAAAGGAATAGAGAACCATGAATAAGAAATTTGGTGTTATAGTCGCCGCCTTGCTCATCACCACCAGCATGATCTTGTCGGCATGTCAACCTCAGGTAATCACCAAAGAGGTGATCGTGACCCAGGAAGTCCCCGTAGAGGTGGAAGTCCCCGCCGAACCGATTGACAAGACCGTCATCGAGTTTTGGACGACCGACAATGAAGAAGCCCGCGTCGATGTTTACGAAGAGATCGCGGCCGCCTTCATGGCTGAGCACCCCGACATTGACCTGCGCATCGTTCCCATCGAAGAAGCCGGGATCGCACAGCGCATCGCGACCGCACAGGCTGCCAACCGTTTGCCCGACATTGTCCGCATGGGCATTGAACGTGTTTCCGCCTTTGCCGCCGACGGCATCCTGGACGAGGAAGCTGCCACCGCAACCATTGCCAGCATCGGTGAAGACGACTTCCGCACCGGCCCCCTCGCGATGGTCGTCAATCCGACCACTGGCGCCTACTCCGCCATCCCCTTTGATGGCTGGATCCAGGCAATTTGGTACCGCACCGACATCTTCAGCGACGCCGGCCTCGACGCTCCCCTCTCCTGGGACGCGATCAACGCCGCCTGCGACACCCTGCCCGGCACCGACAACCTGCTCTATGGCTTGACCCTCGGCACCGACCCCGGCCAGAACTACCCCCACCAGGTCTTCGAACAGGTCGCCATCTCGAACAACGCCTGGCCTTTCGACGAAGCAGGCAACGTCTCCATGAACACCCCCGAGATGATCGAAGCCCTCGCTTTCTACACCGGACTGCAGCGCTGTGCCGTTCCCGGCCCGCAGTACTGGCGCGGCGCCCGCGAAGCCTATGAGCTGGGTCAAGCCGGCATGCTCTTCTACAGCACCTACATCATGGACGACCTCGTTGACGGCTCCGGCCTTGAAGGCGGCGGTAATGTAGAACTCGCTATCGACGATCTGGCCGGGAACACCGGCTTCGCCTATGAGATGGCTGGTCCCAATGGGTCAGCTTCTTACGGCCAACTCGTGACCTTGGGCATCATGCAAGGCGCGGACCCGATGGCGCAAGAAGTCGTCAAATACTTCATGACCGGCGATAACTACCTCAAAGTTTTGGCTTTGGCTCCCTTTGGCAAGGTTCCTGTGCTTGAGAGCGCAGTGGAAGGCTGGGGCGGCTTGAGCGATTACTTCGCCAACTACTCTGAAGAAACCCTGATGCAGATTGGCAACGGGTTCGACACCATGCAGCGCTGGCTCTTCCGCCCCGACTACGACGCCACCCAACGCGCCGTTATCGGCGACATCGAAGGCCGCCTCTTGATCCCGCAGGTCATCAGCAATATCGCTCTCGAAGGCACCATGACGCCTGAGACTGCCGCCGCATGGCTGCAAGAACAGGTCGAAGCGCTCTACGCAGAGCGCCAGGGCGAGTAAGTTACGCTACAACTCTGGGGAGGCAGGCTATCCTGCCTCCCCATTTTTTGTACAAGCTTTGGCTTTTCAGAGGAGGCGACCTGATGACAACCTTCGTATCATCGCTGCGGCAACGTTACAAAAGCAGACAAGCGCAAGAAACGCGCCTGGCATGGATGCTGATCTCCCCCACTGCGCTGATCGTCTTTGGAATCGTGATCTTCCCGGCCTTTTTCAGCGTCTGGGTCAGTTTCCACAACGTTGGACTGCACAACCTGAACGACGTCTTTCACGCCCCTTTTGTCGGCTGGGAGAACTACCAAAAAGTCTTCAATGACTTTGCCTTCAAATTCCAGGGGATGCAAAGCTGGGGAGCAGCGGTCACGAGCATCGTCTACTCTTTTGCAGCGACCATACTCACTCTTGTAGTGGGCCTGGTTGCTGCCCTTTTGCTTAATCGGCCTTTCCGCGGACGCGGCCTCACGCGGGCGATCTTCCTCTTCCCTTACGTTGCCCCGGTCGTCAGCGTCGTGTTCGTCTGGCGTTGGCTGCTGGACCCGCGTCCATCCGGTGTGCTGAACGATATTCTCATGCGCCTGAACATCATCGATCTGCCAATGGCCTTCCTCTCCGAACGCGGGCTGGCCCTGCTGATCGTGATCCTGTTTGAAAGCTGGCGGTACTTCCCCTTTGCGATGCTGATGATCTTGGCCCGCTTGCAGGCCATTGACAATACACTCTACGAAGCCGCCGAAGTGGATGGCGCCAACACCATCGAAAAATTCTGGTATATCACCATCCCTGAGTTGCGGTACATCCTTGGCGCGATCTTTCTCCTGCGCCTGATGTGGACCTTCAACAAATTCGACGACATCTTCCTGCTCACCGGCGGCGGATTTGGCACCAAGGTTCTCCCCGTCCTGACCTATGAATTCAGTTTCCGTCTCTTTGACTTTGGGCGCGGCGCGGCGACGGCGATGATCCTGCTGACAATTCTTGTCGTCTTCATCACCATCTATATCTCCCTCGTCATGCGGAACGTGGAGGAGTAATCGTGAATCAAGAGAAGAAAACCTTCATCGGCTACTTGGCCGCATGGCTCAATTGGCCCCGCTTTATTTTCTCCCTGACCCTGATCTTCTTCCTGACCGGGATTCTCTTCCCCTTCTACTGGATGGTCAGCTCCTCTTTCAAAAGCCGCGCGGAAATTGGCAGGCGACAGCCCGTCTACATTCCCGAGACACTGCGGCTCGATGCCTACAAAGAGCTGTTTTCCCCAACGCATGAGAGCTATCAAGACTTTGGACAAAACATCCTCAACACCTTCAAAGTGGCGATCCCGACGACATTTATCGCCGTGGTCCTTTCCATATTGGGCGCCTATGCCATTGCCCGTTTGAGATTCAAAGGCAAGGAAGCCTTGCTCAACAGTATTTTGATGATCTATCTCTTCCCCGGCGTACTGCTTATCATTCCCCTCTTTGCCATGCTCGCACAGGCTGGCGACAAATTGGGCTTCAATGTGCAGGACAATCTCGGCGTGCTGATCTTCACTTATTTGGCACAGACCCTGCCCGTTGCCCTCTACATGCTGACCAACTACTTCCGCACCATCCCAGACGAGATTGAACAAGCGGGGCTGATCGACGGGTGCAGCCGTTTTGAGATCATCTGGCGGATCACGCTGCCCTTAGCAATCCCGGCGCTGGTCTCGGTCAGCATCTACACTTTCATGATCGCATGGAACGAATTTCTCTATGCATTGGTCTTTTTGAACGACCACGCCATGTTCACCATGCCAATCAAAATCAACGCGATCTTCAATGATCCCACCCCGCGCCCGCATGTGGTCATGGCTGCTTCGACGATCATGACCATCCCAATCATTATGCTCTTCCTCGCGATGGAACGCTTCCTCACCGAGGGCCTGACGGCAGGCGGCGTAAAAGGATAAACACAAGAAAACATCCGTTGACCACAATGAAGCCAAAAAATATTGGCATCTTCCATTATCAAGTCGGACACACGGACGGGGTCTCGCTGGAGATCGAAAAGTGGCAGCGCATCTTCGAGGAGATGGGACATCACGTCCACCTCTGTGCCGGGGATCTAGGCTCTGCCGATGGGACACTTATCCCGGAGATGTATCATCATCGCCCTGAAGTGGAACGATTGGCGTATAACACCTTCAAGGAACTGCACGACTTCGACGAGGCAGGTTATCAGGCTGAACTCGACCGTCAAAGCGGAATTTTGGCGGAACACTTTAGAGCGTTTGTCGTCGAGCGGGAGATCGATCTCATCGTCGCGCAGAATGTCTGGTGCGTGGGAACAAACCCAGGGGTCGCGGTCGCGCTCGAAAAAGTCCGCCGGGAGTTTGATCTGCCCGCGTTAGCCCATCATCATGATTTTTATTGGGAGCGCGGCGACGACAGAACACTGACTTGCGCGGCAGCGGCCGAGTTGGCGGAAAATTATCTCCCGCCGCGCGATCCGAAGATCCGGCATGTGGTCATCAACAGTCTGGCGCAGGCTAACTTGGCAGAGCGCAAGGGCGTGGCGGCGACGATCATCCCCAACGTTTTCGATTTTGACGCTCCGGCGTGGGAAAAAGACGAGTACAATAAGGACTTTCGGGAAGCGATCGGCTTAACGGACAGCGACCTGCTGATCTTGCAGGCGACACGGGTCGTGGCGCGCAAGGGCATCGAATTGGCCATTGACCTGACGAAAGCGATCGCGGCGCGGCGCAGGAGCCTGGAAGCGACAGGCCTCCATGACGGACGCCCGTTTACGGCGGAGAACCGGATCGTGCTGGTCCTGGCAGGTTACACACGGGACGATGTCGCGGGCGAGTATGTGTCCAAACTCAAAGAAAAGGCTGAAGCCGAGGGCGTGGAATTGCTCTTCATCGAAGAGTGGATCGCCAACGAGCGGGAGGTCATCGCCGGACGCAAAATCTACACTTTGTGGGACTCCTACGTTTTCGCCGACCTGGTAACCTACCCAAGCCTGTGGGAAGGCTGGGGCAACCAATTTCTGGAAGCGGTGCGCGCCGAACTGCCGATTGTGATCTTCGAATATCCCGTGTATCGTGCAGATATTGGCGACAAAGGCTTCGCCGTGATCTCGCTTGGTTTCCAAATTCAGCGACGGGATACGGCGGGCTTGGTGCAAGTCCCCGCCGAAGTGATCGAGCGCGCCGCCGACCAAGCGGTTGAAATACTGACCAATTGCAAGCTGCATCAGAAAACGGTGCATAAAAATCTTGAGCTAGGACGAAGATATTATTCCATGGATGTGCTGCGAAAACTTTTGGAAGAAGAACTCAGTGTTTGGGAAGCCGTATGAAGCAATTCAGTGAAAAACTTTCCGAACATCTTGTTTTTCTCTATGGCGAAGAAGATGCGCCTGCACTGACAGAGCAGATCACCCAAATTTTGAAAGATTTCAGGGCAGAACACCCTGATCTTGCCGTCCCCTCGGTTGAGAGAAGGGTCAGTGAAAAGGACATCATCCTGATCACCTATGGGAACATGGTGCAAAAAGAAGGGCAGGCTCCGCTCAAAACCTTAGCGGACTTTCTCCAAAAATATTTCGGCGATGTGATCAGTTCTGTCCACATATTGCCCTTTTACCCTTATTCTTCGGACGATGGTTTTTCGGTCATCGACTACCGCCAGGTCAATCCCGATTTGGGCACATGGGATGACATCGCCACTTTGGGAAAAAACTTTCGCCTGATGTTCGATGCGGTTGTCAATCACATCTCTGTCCAAAGCGCAGAATTTCAAGGCTTTCTCAAGGGCGACCCCAAATTCCAGAACTTCTTCATCGTCGTAGACCCTGAAACCGACACCTCGCAGGTCTTTCGTCCACGCTCGTCGCCCCTGCTAACGCCGTTCGAAACCACCGATGGCGAAAAGTTCGTCTGGACGACCTTCAGCGCAGATCAGGTCGATCTCAATTACGCCAATCCCGTCGTGCTGATCGAAGTCATCAAACTCCTGCTTTTCTACGTTGCGCATGGCGCGGAATTCATCCGTCTCGACGCCGTCACGTATCTCTGGAAAGACCTCAGCACCAACTGTATCAATTTGCCCGAAACGCATTGCATCATTCAACTCATCCGCCTCGTGCTCGATTTCGCTGCTCCCAACGTCGCCCTGATCACCGAGACCAATGTCCCCCACCAGGACAATATTGCCTATTTCGGCAACGGTCTTAACGAAGCCCAGATGGTTTACAACTTCGCATTGTCGATGCTTGTGCTGCACACTTTCCACAGCGGCAACGCCGAAACGCTGTCCAACTGGGCCAGCACGCTTGAACTTCCATCCTGTCGGGCGACCTTTTTCAATTTCCTCGCCGGTCACGATGGCATCGGCGTGACCCCTGTCAAAGACATTCTCAGCCCCGAAGATATTGAGCGAGCCATCGAACGCACCCGTCAACTTGGCGGGAATATCGCCTACAAAAATGACGGCGACGGCAGCCAAAGTCCCTACGAACTTAATATCAACTATCTCAACGCCTTGGACGATCCGGAAAATCCGGCCACCGATCCAGCCATCATCGCCGACCGTTTCCTGGCAGCCCAGGCGATCATGCTGGCTTTGCGCGGCGTTCCCGGAATCTATTTCCACAGCCTCGTTGGCTCACAGAACTGGGAGGAGGGTGTGGCCCAGACCGGCCGCTATCGCACCATCAACCGCCAAAAATTGCAGCTCGACGAACTCGAGGCCGAACTTGCCGATCCCCGGTCCCTCCGCCACCACGTCTACCAGGGATTCCATCATCTGCTGGACGTCCGCCAGGGGCACCCCACTTTTCATCCTTTTGGCGAACAAGAGATCCTCCCGATACACCCCGCGGTTTTCTCCCTTTTGCGGACTTCGCCGGATGGGGATGAGCATCTGCTCTGCCTGCAAAATATTTCGCACGAGAGTCACGAGATCACTCTTGACCTCAGCCCGCTCCCGTTCAATCAGGCTGATTCGGTCATCGATATTATCAGCAACAAACGTTTCTCGATCATTGACCAAAAACTTCAACTTTGTCTTGCCCCTTACGAAGTTCTCTGGCTTGGACCTAAATAACAAAAATCTCTGGAGGCAAATATGGCTAGCGTAACTTATAAAAATGTGGTCAAACGGTTTGGTGATGTGACCGCTGTCAACAACATGAACTTCGAGGTCGCCGACAAGGAATTTCTGGTCCTTGTCGGCCCATCGGGTTGCGGGAAAACAACGGCCCTGCGCTTGTTGGCCGGATTGGAGGAGATCACCAGCGGCGAAATCTCCATCGACGGCAAAGTCGTCAACGATGTCGCGCCCAAAGATCGCGATATCGCCATGGTCTTCCAATCCTATGCTCTTTACCCCCATCTCTCCGTCTTCGACAACCTCGCCTTTGGCCTGAAATTGCGCAAGACGCCCAAAGACGAGATCAAGCGGCGCGTTGACGAAGCCGCCAAAATCCTCGGCATCGAAGATCTGCTCAATCGCAAACCCCGGCAACTCTCTGGCGGTCAACGTCAGCGCGTTGCGGTTGGACGCGCCATCGTGCGTGAGCCAAAGGTCTTCCTCTTCGATGAACCCCTTTCCAACCTGGATGCCAAATTGCGCGTGCAGATGCGGGCCGAGATCAACAAGCTGCACAAGCGATTGCAGGCCACCTTTGTCTACGTCACGCACGATCAGGTCGAAGCCATGACCATGGCCTCGCGTATTGCGGTCATCAACAAGGGCATCGTACAGCAAATCGACACTCCCCAAAGGCTGTATGACAGACCTGTAAACCTTTTTGTAGCTGGCTTCATTGGCTCCCCGTCGATGAACTTCTTCCCCGCCAGATTGCGCAAAGAGGGTGCAAAAATGTATGTTGATGGAGACGAATTCTCCATCTCAATTCCGGACAAGCGTGCAGGCGTATATGAAAGCTATGCCGGGAAACGTGTCGTTCTCGGTATTCGCCCGGAGAACATTCACAATCCAGACTTTGTTCCGCCCAACACCCATACCGAGTTGGTCCCAGCGAAAATAGATGTGATCGAACTAATGGGCAATGAGATCTTCCTGCACCTGGTAAATGGTAATGATAAATTTGTAGCCCGGGTCGATCCGCGTTCGACATTCAGCGTCGGCGATACAGTCAAGCTCGCTTTCGACATGAACGGTTTCCACATTTTCGACGCTGAAACCGAGCAAGTCATTCGGTAACCTGCCGAACAGCAAAACATCGAAGCCCTGCTCCGCAAAAACGGGGCAGGGCTTTGGTATTGAAGTTCACGCTCAATAAGGGGAAGAAGATCGTTGTGAAGGCTTGTTCCGGAGAAAGGGGAATGTCAGGGTACAGGCCTTAATCGCTCAGACAGAATGAACGTGCCGGTATTGTTGTTCATTGCGCTCGCCCAAATATCCCCGCCCAATGTAACCACGGTTTCAAGTTCCACCCACCGAGTTCCATCCCAGCGCAAAACAACCAGGTCTTTATTTTTGAAAGCCTTTGGAACCAGGAAGTTGACCGTCAACAACCCTCCAGCCACGAGCGTATTCAAAACTGTATCGCCAGCGTAGACGTTCACGCGCATGCCTGAAAGGAAGGAACGCAGCTCCGGCAGCGCCTGGGGCAAATTCCAAGCCACGATGGGAAGCAGGCTGGCATTCTCTCCCGCGCCGCACGGCAACTGCACAAAGCTCCCGTCGGACAGATGCAACATGACGTTATCTGCATCACCATCACCGGCACAAATCAACGACGAAAACTGGTTGCGCACCGCCAGGACATACGTGCCCAGGGCAGTGACGCTAGTGTTGATGCGTTTTCCTCCCTCGGTGAAATAGGTCGGCATTTCCACCCAATCGCCCTGACCGCCATTCAGCGTCTCATCCCAGAAGAGGATCACCAAGTTATCCCTTGGCAGAATACTTGGCACAACAAAGGAGACAACGAGCGGGCCCGTGGTTTTACTCACCGGCTGGGTATCGTGGAACAGCTTGACATCCATACCATACAACAGCGACATGTCAACCGGCAGCGATCCAGGCAGATCCGCTTCGAAAAGCGTTGTCAGGCTGGCAAAATTAAAATTGCCATGGCTCGGGCCAAAGTTGACCTGATTCCCATCGGGGAGGCGCAGAATGACCGCTGTACAGCCACCATAAGCGATCCAGGTGTTTTGTCGACTTACAACAGGTATGACCAAAACATTACATCTGTACTTCTTCGTCTTATAGTCAACCGGCACCGTAATCGTAGATATTCCATCACCGCTATCATCGTCTGTCACCGTAACAGTGATCAAATACCCACCCCTTCTACCATGGACATATCTATAATCCGAATATTGGTGAGTAGCGAAGAACTCATTTGTCGCGCCATCAACCAACGCTGCCGAGGTCGTCCCATCCCCCCAGTCAATATCCACCGCATGCGTATCAGCCTTACTGACATCTATGATACTGCCAGTCAAAGTGACGAAGCCCAAACCTGTGATCTGCGGGGACCCCAAACTCAAATCGATAGCGGCAGGATCCATGTTTTCGACCGTCACAACCATGTCGGCATCACTGCTGCTTTTATCATTGTCGTATACTGTGACGGCGATGCGATAATCGTCCATTGGGGTTGCTGTGGGATTATCATCCAGATACCGATGGGTTGCAAAGAATGCCCGGGATTTTTTATCTACCGCCACATTGGCACTTGTTGTGCCATCGCCCCAATCCACAAACAGGGTATGCGAGTCAAGAATGCCAGGATCCAGGATGCCGCCTGAGAAAAGTATCATACCCGTTTCACCAATCGGGTTGGTAGAAACGTCCATTCCGGCAACGGACGGTACGACATTGTGTACAGTCGCAGTCGTGCTGCCTGTGGTGTTACCACCATCATCATCGATCAATGAAATTGAAACCGTGTAAATGCCTATCCCGGAGTCGCCCAGATCGTCCTCGATGTAGCGATGGTCCAAAAGGAAGGTGGCAGTGCCTGCTCCCAAATTGTAGGTCTCAGCCGCCGAACCATCACCCCAATCCACATCCAGGGTGAAGCTGTCCAAAGTTCCCGGATCGACGATCTCACCGCTCAACCTGGCAAAGCTGCCCTCCATCGCGTCCGCGATGGAAAGATTTTGAAGCGCCGGAGCCACGTTGGCAACGCTGACCGTCTTCGTCCCCTGATAAACGCCATCCTCGTCAACGGCTGTTATCTTAATGGTATACAAGCCATTATCGGCATACGCGTGAGCGGGCGACGCAGACGGGCCGACGAACACATCTGTTGACCCATCGGCCCAGTCCACGATCCATTGGTCAATCGCATCATCGCCGGGGTCGCTGGCGCTCAAACTCAAAGCATAACTGCTGCCTTCAAGCGAACTTCCTGTGCCAATAATGCTGAGTGTGGGGGCGACATTCTGAATTGTGATCGTCGTAAATACTTCACTGTAACCGCCATCCTTGTCCTTGATCAGGCCACGCACTGTGCATGTGCCATCATCATCCAGGTAGGCGGCGGGCACTGTGAAAGAAGAAGAGGCAATGTCAGTTTGCTCGAAGCTGCCATCGTCATCGAAGTCATAGCTGAAGGTCAGGCTGGAATTATCTACATTGGAGGGGTCAGACACACCGATGAAGGAAACTGTTGCCGTACTGCCTTCATTTACCGGCCCATTGTTGATCAAACTGGCGCTTGGCGCTGAATTGGTTACCGTCAAGCTGACTGCATTGGAAACGGCCGCCGGGATGCCAGTGTATGACACTCGTACCTGCAAGTTGAATGTACCGTTATCCTGAATGGGATTCAGCGCCAAGCCCTGGAGCTGTGCCCAGGTAAGCGTGGGGCTGGCTCCGACGGCATCTCCGAACGTGCCATCGCCGTTGATGTCCCAACTGTAAGCCGTTGGCGTACCCACCGCGCTTCCGTTCAGGCCCAGGGACTGACCCTCGGCGATCTGGTAGGGGCCGCCCGCGCTGACCCCGGCGGTATCCACCCAGATGTCGATGCTGTGGGTGGCCTGCGCCGTGCCGTCCTCATCGGTTGCCGTAAGCTGGATGGTCGCCGACCCCGGCAGCAGGTAGGTGTGCATGGCCAGGGCGCTGGTGCTGCCCAATGTGTCAATCTGGCCATCGTCCCAATCCACTACCCAAGTCGTGATGTGATCGTCTCCCGGATCAAAGGCCGAGAAATCGATCTGGTACGGGGTGTTGACGTATGCCTGGGCATTGCCGGTTATTGTGATGACAGGCAGCGTGTTATTGATTGTCAGCGAAGTAAAGACCTGGGTGGTGAAATCGCTTTCGTTGGTGGCGCTCACTCCGATCTGATAAACGCCGTCATCATTGATCCCAAAACCCTGGAGTTGCGCCCAAGTCAGGGTTACGGAAGACCCTACTGCGTCCCCAAAAGCGTTATCGCCATTCAGGTCCCAGACCACATCTCCCTTCAAGGTATTGGTCGCTCCCAGAGGAGAAACATTGACTTGCAAGGTGACAGAATCACCTTCATCGATTGGGTTTGGCCCAACAAATGTTACGATCGGCGCGTCGACGATGTAGATGCCTTCAAAGGTATCGTACTGCACCTGACCGCGTGCGTCCACCTGGATCCATTGCCCGCGCGGATGCGGCGGTTCGGGATACGTGTGATCATCGCCATACGTGTAGTTGCGTTTGTCGGGATCGAGGGGATCATAGAGAGGCGCACCTTGTCGATATGGGTTTTCCGGGTTGAAGAGCAGGGTATCGCCCCCAACATTCCAAGGTGGGCTGGCCGGGATGGCCGGGTTGAGTAAATTACCATGAGCGATCACGCTGGCTGTAGCCGGTATGCGCGCACCCATCACCATCACGGTGTCGGCATCCGCCCCGCCAAAGATTTCTGTCGTTGTTGACGCTCCTGCAAAGTACACATTGATGGCGTCCTGTCCAGCGTCGCCGTAGACATACACGCTGGTACCGACTGTATCCGATTGGAGCGAAGCAGTATCATCGCCGGCGCCCAGGTTCACGGTTGTGGTGGCGCTGGCATCCTGGAGCACAACAGTATCGAGACTGTTGCCAGTATTGATCGTGGTAGTGAGCACTTCTGCTTCGGGAGCAGTGCGCAGCAGGATCGTATCGGCACCGCCGGCTGTGGTGACGGTCAGGGCTTCCATGTGATCAAAACTGGTCAGCAAGCTGACCGGAGCAGGCATTGTGCCCAGAGCTGCCAGGTTGTCGAAACTGGACAGAGAGCCCAAGATGCTGCTCTGACCGAGACTGCTTGTAAACACTTGTGTGCTGGCCACAGCCAGGGAACTGGGAGCTTGCAACCCGCTGACGCTGCCCACGTTGTTGCGTAAAATCTGCGCAAATCGCAGACGCTCTTCTCCGGTGGCCGTATCTGTATACCGTTCAAATACCACGATGGCATTGGCATCCTGACCGGTGGCAAAGACATACTGCCCATCCGGGCTGACGGCCACATCGCCGGGCGCTGCCAGGCCGGAGACACCATCCACGCCATTTTGGAGCACCTGAAGCAGAGAGAGACTGTTTCCGCTGCGCTGGAACATGGACAGGGTATTGCCTGCTTTCCCAGTAACGTACACATAGCTGTTGTCACTGCTGACCGCCGCCGCGCTGGCCCCATCCAGACCATTGGCCTGATCGAGCAAAGCAAGGCTGGAGGAGAGCATCAAAAGTCTGTCATTGCTCTCACTGACCGTGAACAGGGTGCCATCGTTGCCAATAGCGATGTTTGAAAATCCGCTGTAGCCGCCCGGCGTACCGGTGGCAATTGTCTCAGATAACAGGGACTGATTGAAGGCTGCCACACCATTACTGGAGGCCGTAAATACATTGTTATTGCTGACCGCCAGAGAGTTGACGTTTGGCTCACTGACTGTGCGCACATAGCTGAGATTGCCGAAAGCATCGCGGTTGAACAAGGTCACTTTACTTTCCGCCGGGCTGGCAATGTAAAGATGCAACCCATCAGGGCTGATGGCCACATCGCTGACGCCCTCCAGTCCATCCACACCACCCATGTTGTCTTTAAAAGTTTGGCGCAGGCTGAGATCATTGGTATTCACCACCAGCAGCACGCCGTCTGCTGCATCCACGCCATAGATCTGGTTCCCGTCCGGGCTGACCGCGACGGCATCGAAGCCTGAGGCCTGCCTGGGTCCAAGCGTGGCTGGCTGTACAGCCTGGATATAGTGCACATTAGTGTTGTTGAAATCAGTTGAGATCGGTTCAACTGAAGCGCCAATGGATGCGTTGATCTTAACCGAGCCGGCACTTTCAGGGAACAGGGTGACCCAGACCGCCTTGGGGCTGAGTGCAGCGGGCAAGTTCCGGAGGTACTGGGCATCGCCATCTATTCCGATTCTGGGCGTGGGCAGGTAGCCATTTGTCAGGTTGACGAACAGCACGGCATCAAAACCGGTGTAGGTATCGTCATATGACCCCACTTTGACAGTTCCCAGCCGTACCACTGCGGCCAATGCGCTGGGGTTGGACGCCAGATTGATCCCGGGAACATTGCTGGCAGTGACGCCAGCCAGTTCGCCAGAGAAAGGAAGCGCGCTGGAAACTCCTAGAATGTAAGGAACCCCGGCGATGTAAGGTGTAGAGGGAGAGCCAAAGACATAAGTATTTGCAGCGCGCGGACGTGAAGCAGGGAACTTCTCTATCTCTACACTTGTGGGTGTTACAGCAGGCGTTCCATAGGATGCATTGCTAATGATAATTACGCGACCATTACCGCCATTCGGAGAGCCCCCTGCACCTGCGCCGCCAGACACATCAAAGGTGGCGCCGGTTGCAACGACAATTGTCCCTGACAGCTTGATCGTGCCGCCCGCGCCGCCTCCTCCAACAGTCCCATCGCCACCCGCGCCGCCATCGCCGCCGTTGCCACCGCTTCTGCCACTGCCGCCCGCGCC
>JAADGN010000004.1 GCA_013152325.1 Chloroflexota bacterium | reverse complement strand
GTTTTGAGCAGGTTTCCCTGCGCGTGCGGGTAGTATGGCACAAATCGGGGGAGATGTCAATAGGAGGTTCACGGTGCTTGAACGCGGGGTCTTGCGCGAGGGTCGAACAAACCGCGAACCTGCGCTGATCTTCGCGAGGAAAGCCCCGAAGCACTTAAACATTCGCGGAGATTCGCGAAGATTGGCGGTTGAAAATCAGGCCCCGTTTTAAGTGCCGTCCTGCCCAACAGGGGAATATGCCAATTGTGTCGTATTCGGAAAAGCTCATTCCGGGCAGGCGCGCGTTCGGTAAGGGTACGCGGGGGCGGTGCAGTTCCCGGCGCCAAGCTCTTCTTTCAGTGTTCCAAAGTACAGGTCAGACATTGTCACGGCGCGCAGTCCCCGCGCTGCGAGGAAGGGCAGCGCGGCGTCGGTGTTCTCTTCCACGTCCTGGGTGCTGATGTGCATCAGCACGATGTCGCCGTTTCGAACGTCATTCATGTGCTTCTGCGCCTGGTCCAGCGGGCCGCCCCAACTGGCCGACCACATGGCAACGACCAGGTTGCGCGCCGCGCACATTTGGCGGAACGAAGCGCTGAGCGACCCGAAGGGTGGACGGGCGAAACGGACGGTTGGCGTTTCTCCCACGACCTGCGTGTAGGCCGCGAGCCATTTGTCGTAGTCCTCGATCATGCCTCTCACCGAGCGCACGCCTGGATTGGTGTGGTCGAAGGAATGACAGCCGATCTCGTATCCCTTTTGGTGAAAACGCCGCCAGATGCCGGGGTCTTTGGCGTCGGTGCTCAGCAGCGCTTCGCCGACGGGGAAAAAGGTGATCTTGGCCTCGGGATAATTTGCCAACGTCCTTTCCAGGCTTTGCAGTTTTTTGACCAGGTAGCAATCGTCGTACGTCAGCGCGATGGCGGGGACGTCGCGGCGTCCATGCCAGAACTCGGGCGGATGATCATCGTCCGCGGCCAGGACGGCTGGCGCGTATACCCCCGCCAGGCCTGCAGCCAGCGCCGCGCCGGCGACCTTGAGAAAGTCTCTGCGGTTGAGATGGCGTGTGTCGGACATGGTGTTCCGGTCAGGACAGCGGCCAGGTGGGCAGCACGTCTATGTCCAGCGAGTCATGATGACCGTGGATGAAGCGTTGATACCCGGCCGCGGCGATCATGGCCGCGTTGTCGGTGCACAGCGAGAGCGCGGGGATGTTGAGCTGGAATTCGTCCTGGCCGAGGAAGGCGCTCCGTAATGCCTGGTTGGCCGAGACGCCGCCCGCCACCAGGATTTCTTTTGCGCCAAATTCACGGGCGGCCTGCATGGTCTTGGTGAAGAGCGCATCCACGACCGCGGCCTGGAAGCTGGCCGCCAGGTTGGCGACCGGCAGGCGGCCGGCTTTTTCCAGTTTTCTCACCTCGCGCAGGACGGCGGTCTTGAGTCCGCTGAAGGAGAAGTTCCACGTCCCCTCCAGCCGGGCGCGCGGGAAGTCGAAGGCATCCGGGTCGCCGTTGACGGCGGCCTCCTGGATGGCCGGGCCGCCGGGGTAAGGCAGCCCCAGCAGGCGCGCCACCTTGTCGAAGGCCTCGCCCGCCGCATCGTCCAGGGTCGCGCCGAGATGCTGGTATTGCAGGTGGCCGGTCATCAGATTCAGTTCGGTGTGTCCGCCGGATGCCAGCAGCGCCAGCAGCGGGAACTGTGGTTCGGGCGGCGGCGTGTCTCCGGCGTTGTAGACCCAGGCCGAGTAGAGATGTCCCTCCAGGTGGTTGACGCCGACCAGGGGGCGGTCTGAGCCGAGCGCCAGCCCTTTGGCCGCGTTCACCCCGACGACCAGCGATCCGGCCAGACCGGGGCCGCGCGTCACGGCGATGGCGTCGATGTCGTTCAGCGTGAGATGCGCCTGCGCCAGGGTCTGCTCGATGACGGGGGTGATGCTCAGGACGTGTTGACGCGAGGCCACTTCGGGGAAGACGCCGCCAAAACGGGCGTGCATTTCCATTTGCGAGGCGACGGTGGACGCCAGGATGGCGCGTCCGTCTTCGAGTACGGCGGCGGCCGTCTCGTCGCAGGACGATTCGATGGCGAGGATGCGGGCGGGAGGGGTTTCTTGTTCAGTCATGGGCGGTCAGGCGTCAGCCTTTCATCGGCAGGACGAGGTCGAGCGGATATTCGGCCAGGGCTTCGAACCTCCCGTCGGGGCGCGCCCAGTAGGTGTTTTCCAGGCGGACGCCCATTCCCTTTTCGGGATAGTACAGGCCGGGTTCGATGGTGAAGACCACGCCTGGCGCAAGTGGATTGTCGTCGGGATATTGCAGCTTCGACCAGGGACGCTCGTGGACGTTCACGCCGAGGCCGTGTCCCAGGCTGTGGACGTAGCCCCGAATGGGCGCTTCGGTGTTGAGCGGCGTGGGGTGACCCTGCGCTTCGAAGCGTTCGCAGGCCAGGCGCTGGTAGTCCTTGAAGGAGGCGTTCGGTTCGAGGCTTTGCACAACCTCCTCGTACACTGCGCGCACCTGATCGTAGAGCTGCCGAACGTCTTCGGGCGCGTAGCCCAGGCACCAGGTGCGGGTGAAGTCATAGAAGTAGCCGCCGCCCGCTTCGCAGGGGAAGATGTCGAAGATGATGGTGCGTCCCAGGCGGATGGGGTCGGCGGGATTCCCGGCCGAGTGCGGGACGCCCGCATCGCGGCCGATGGCGAAGATCGTCCCTTCGGGGTTCTCCACGCCGCGTTCGGCCAGCCACAGGTCGATCCTGGCCTTGACGTCGCCGATGGTCAGCGGGGAACCGTCGGCCTTGCGCAGGGTTTCGTCTGCACCGACGGGGTGCGAGGTGAGAAAATCGGCGGTCATGCCGACGACCTCGGTCGTGATGCGTCCCATGGCGCGGATGCGCGCCACCTCGGCCTCGTCCTTGGTCTCCATCGCGCGCATGAAAAGCGAGTCGGTGCCCGGCTCGCCGATGATGGTCAGGTCCGGCGCGAGGCGCTGCAAATGGGTCAGGACGGCGAACGCGTGCCCCAGGTCGGTATGGCCATAGACGCCGACGCGCCCGGCGGCGACGCCCAGATCGGCGAACATGCGTTGCAGGCGCAGGGCGGCTGCCAGGGCGGCGTCGCCCTCTGCCTGCTGGAGCAATTCCTTCGGCGGATATCTGCTGTAGGGGATGGTCTTCAACCCGGATTTGGCGGCTTCGTCGCGTTCCATGTCTTTGTGGAAGAGCACGGCTTCATCACCGCGCTTCTTGATCAGCGTCGCGTCGCTCACGTGCCCGCCGCCGGTCAGGTAGTACATGGGGGCGTTGTGCCGGGTATCGCCGAGGACAAGGATGGCGTCGAAACCGCGGGCTTGCATGAGGGCGTCGAGGTCGGATTTCACGAAAGGGGGGCTCCTGGATTTTTAACGCAAAGGGTGCGAAGGAGACGAATCACTTCAACGTGTTTTGCAAGGTCACCAGCAACGCGCCATCCTGCTCCGGCAGGACGGTGCGCGGGTCCAGCAGGACGCGGTCGTTTTCCGTGCGGGCGATGACCGGTTGCTGCTGGGCGCGCAGTTTTGCCAGGAAACGATCCGGGCTGGGTACGTCCAGCGCCAGGAGGTAGGTCGGCAGCGTCTCGCCGGGCAGACTGCCTCCGCCGATGGCTGATTTCCCGGGGATGACCTCGCCCTGGCCGAGCGATTTCACCCAGTTTTTGGCGCGGGCTTCGATGTGCTCCAGCGCGGTCGATATCATGCGCCAGATGGGGATTTCACGCAACGCCTCGTCCTTGAGATAGTGCATCAGCGTGGCTGTAACCCCGGCCAGGCATACCTTGTCCGCGCGGACGGCGCGCGCCAGCGGGTGTTTCTTGATCTTGGCGATCAGGCCGGCGCGTCCGATGATGATGCCTGCTTGCGGGCCGCCGAGCAGCTTGTCGCCGGAGAAACAGATCACGTCCGCCTCTGCGGCCAGGGATTCCTGCACGGTCCGTTCGTGGACCAGCCCGAAACGTTCGGTGTCGAGAAATGTGCCGGAGCCGAGGTCGTCTGCGACGGGGACGCCTGCCGCATGGGATACCCTGACGATTTCCTTCAGGGCCGGCTCTTCGGTGAAACCGATGATCTTGAAATTCGAACGATGGGCGAGCATGACCAGCGCGGTCGGCTCTTCGAGGGCGTTTTCGTAATCTTCGAGGTGCACCTTGTTGGTCGTGCCGACCTCGACCAGTTTCGCGCCGGACTGCTTCATCACGTCCGGGATGCGGAAGCCGCCGCCGATTTCGACCAGTTGCGAGCGGGCGATGACCACCTTCCGGCGGCGGGCGAGCGCGGAGAGCGTCAGCAGCACCGCCGAAGCGTTGTTGTTGACCACCATCGCGGCCTCTGCGCCGGTCAGTTGTTTCAGCACCGCTTCGGCATGGATCAGGCGCGAGCCGCGTTTGCCGCTCTCCAGGTTGAACTCGAGGGTGGAGTAGCCGTGGCCGATGACCTCCATGGATTGGCGCGTCGCCGTGCTGAGGGGGGCGCGTCCCAGGTTGGTGTGCAGGATGACCCCGGTGGCGTTGATGACCGGCAGCAGGGTGGGCGTCGTCCAGTCTTCCAGCAGGGCCTGCGCCTTTTTGAGCATCCTGCCGTGTTTGGGGATGGTGACGGCGCTCCCCCGGGACAGCCGCGCCCGGATGTCGTTGAGCGCGGTGCGAATGGCTTGCAGCGTCAGGGGACGTCCGTAGGCGGCGACCAGTTCGGCTGCCGTACGGGTCTGCAGCAGTTTTTCGACGGAGGGGAGTGCGCGTAAGTCGGGCATCAGGATGTGATCCTTGTCAGACGTCAGGAGTAAAAGGCGGAGCGGACGAGGCGTCCGCTTCGGGCGGCGGTGCGGGTTCGGGCGGTTCAGGCGGGACCCACAGGCTGCGTTCGCGCAGGCGGATCAGCCACTCGACCGCGAACAGCCCGCCCGCCAGACCGAAGATGACCCACAGCGTTGCCACGCGTCCCAGTTGCAGCCAGGCCAGGGTCGCGCCGTAGACGCCGACCCACATGGCCTGCCGGACGATCACGTTGGGCGCGGCCGGAGGGCCGCCGGAGAAGCGCCGGTGGAGGAAATACGTTACCGGCAGCGCCGCGCCGGTCAGCGCCATGGTGCACAGGGCGAAGAAACTCCAGCGCGGCCAGACTGTTGGCAGGGTGAAGTTGACCAGCAATGCCAGCCCGCCCCATCCGCTGAAGAGCAGGATCAGTGTGGGCGCAATATAAGGCCGAAAAGAAAGGTGGGCATCTTTTTCCATTGGTGTGACAAAATTATACCCCAGGGCATGGCGCGCCTTCTATCCGTCGCAGGGGTTATAATCGGGCGATACCGCCTGCGGGCGGGACGCGCCGATTTCGGCGCTCGAAAACCGCAGCGCCATCCAACAAAGGGCGCACCTTATTTGGAGCCGTTCGCCGATAACTGCACACCAATGACTGACAACTCCCTGACCCCCTTCTTCCAGCCGCGCGGCGTGGCCGTGGTCGGCGCTTCGACGCATCCCGAAAAACTGGGCTACGGCGTCGCCCGCAACCTGATCCAGAGCGGCTACCGCGGCGCGGTCTATTTCGTCAACCCGAAGGGCGGCGTGCTCTTCAACCGCCGTATGTACCGTTCGCTTGCCGAGATCCCCGATCCGCTCGACCTGGCCGTGCTGGTCGTGCCCGCGCCCGCCGCGCCCGCGTCGCTGCGCGCCTGCGGGGAACGCGGCATTCGCGCCGTCATCCTGGTCTCCGGCGGCTTCCGCGAGACCGGGCCGGAAGGCGCGGCGCTCGAAGCCGAGACGCTGCGCGCCGCCCGCGACCATGGCATCCGCATGATCGGCCCGAATTGCATCGGTCTGCTCGATACCCACCTGCCGCTCGACACCACCTTCCTGCCGCCGCCCGCGCCGCAATCCGGCGAGGTGGCTTTCATCTCCCATTCGGGCGCGATTTGCGCGGCCATCATCGACTGGTCGCTGCGCCAGGGCTTCGGCTTCTCGCGGCTGATCAGCCTGGGCAACCAGGCCGACGTCAGCGAGACCGACGTGCTGCCCCTGGTCGCGGCCGATGAACACACGCGCGTCCTGACGCTCTATCTCGAAGGCGTCAGCGATGGCAGGCGGTTCGTCGAGGAAGCGCGCCGGGTGGCGGGATCGAAGCCCGTCGTCGCCCTCAAGGTGGGACGTTTCGCCAGCGGCCAGCGCGCCGCCGCCTCGCACACCGGCGCGCTGGCCGGCGCGGAGACCGCCTTCGACGCGGCCTTCGAGAAAGCGGGCGTTTTTCGCGCCGATACCGCCGAGGAGATGTTCGACTGGG
>JAADGN010000118.1 GCA_013152325.1 Chloroflexota bacterium | reverse complement strand
ATGTCCCGCCAGCGGGCGCTGGTCGCGGCGCGGGTGACGGGATAGGACCAGCCAACCAGACCTCGGAGGTCTTAAAGACCTCCGAGGTCTGGTTTTTTTCTTCCATAATGGGTTTGTCGTCAGGGGGACACCCAGCGCCCCAGGCCAGGAACAGCAACGGGACGCTCAGCACCGCGCCCAGCCGGAATCCCAGGGGGAGCCGAGGCAGCCGGCCGAGAAGGCTCAGGGCAATGCCGGTGAGGATGTGCTTGATGAAAAAGGTGCGCTGACGGTGGTCCAGCAGTTCGGTCTTGCCGTCGTAATGGGCGCAAAGAACGACTTCCTGACGCGGCTGCGGCGGGCCGAATTCGAGCAGGATATTCTCGCCACCAGTCTCTCCCTCTCCCCTAACAAGTAAACCACATCAACTGCCTGGTTTGATTTGACATCCGCACAATGGATGTGTTACAATCGCGCAAACGATTGCGCAATCGTTTGCGCTTTTCAGGAGTGATGCTTTATGCCGCGTGTCACCATGAAAGATGTCGCTTTTGCCGCTGGGGTTTCTATCACTACGGTCTCACACGTCATCAACAAGACGCGGCGTGTTCGCCAGGCGACACGCGAACGCGTTGAGGAAGCCATGCATGCTTTGGGGTACCAGCCCAGCTCAGTCGCGCGCAGTTTGCGTATGGGGGTTACAAAAACCATCGGATTGATCCTCCCAGATGTTTCCAATCCCTTCTTTGCAGAGATCTCCCGCCAGATTGAGGACTTTGGATATCAGCAGGGGTACAGCGTTATCCTATGCAACAGCGATAACAACTTGCAGAAACAGCACGAGTATGTCAACACCTTGCTGGCGAAACAGGTGGATGGCATCATTTTCATTTCCGCGGGCGAATCACTGGAAGATCTCTCCCGCCTGTCCGCCAGCGGGATTCCCGTTGTGGTGGCGGACCGCGATGTTCCGCTGCATCTGGCCGATGTTGTCATGCTGGACAACGAGAAGGCTGGCTACAAGGCCGCCCAACATCTTATCAGTCTGGGGCACCGCCACATCGCCTGCATCACAGGGCCATCGCATCTTTCGCCGAGCATGCTGCGAGTCGCAGGCTATCAACGCGCTCTCCAACAGGCAGGCATTAAATACCCTCCGGAAACGATTGTGCGGGGGGATTTCCGCATATCTGGCGGCGAACAAGCCATGCGAAAATTGCTCAACCTGATGCCCGCGCCAACTGCGGTCTTCGCTCTGAACGACATGATGGCACTTGGCGCCATTTCTGCCCTGCGAAGCGCCGGTTTGCGCGTGCCGCAAGACGTTTCCGTGGTGGGCTTCGATGACATCATGATTGCCGCGCTGGTTGACCCCCCTTTAACCACTATTTCCCAGCCAATCAAGGAAATTGCAGAATGGGCGACGAACATGCTGATCGAAAAAATGCATGTCCGAGACGCAGATTGTGAAAACCGCCGGATTGTCCTGGATGCAGAATTGATCGTGCGCCAATCCACACAGCAGATGGACACTCATCATGAGTGAGATCGTTGTCGTCGGAAGCTTGAATATGGATCTGGTGGTGCGCGCCGCGCGCATGCCCGATGCAGGAGAAACGATCACCGGAAAGGAGTTCCACCTCATCCCGGGCGGCAAAGGAGCCAACCAAGCAGTCGCAGCTGCGCGTATGGGGGTGGCAACCTCCTTGGTGGGGCGTATTGGTCAGGATGTGTTTGGGCAGGCGTTACTGGATTCATTGGCAACCAGCCAGGTGGACGTCACTCAAATCCTGGCGCTAGAGAGCGTCTCCACCGGCACGGCTACCGTTCTGGTGGATGCACAGGGTGAAAACCGCATCATCGTTGTCCCCGGCGCTAATGCCTGTCTGCAGCCAGATGATGTTACTGATATTGAGGGGCTTATCGAGAATGCCAGCGCGATCGTTATGCAATTTGAGATTCCGATAGAAACCATCCTGCGCATTGCTGAAATCGCCCATCGAAACGGGGTAAAGGTGATCATAAATCCGGCGCCGGCCAGAATTATTCCGGCGGAGTTGTACGCTTGCACGGATGTGCTCATCCTGAATGAAAGCGAAGCCAGTTTTCTTGCCAGTGTTGCCATCAAGGAACTGACGGATGCTTTCCTGGCGTCGGAAAAATTGCTCATGAAGGGCGCTAAGACGGTGATACTCACGCTGGGAAAGCGCGGCGCTATCCTGACGTCACCAAACGAACGGTTTCATGTCCCAGCGATCCCGGTGAAAGTGGTGGATACCACCGCCGCAGGCGACAGCTTTGTGGGTGGGTTTGCTGCCTGTCTGGTGCTAGGCTACGCTCTGGAAACCGCGCTGCGATATGCAGTTTGTGATGGCTGCCTGGCGGTCACAAAACTGGGTGCACAGCTCTCTATCCCAGATAAAGATGCAGTTATCGATGTTTTACCAAAATCTCGAATTATCCGATGGAGCCAGAGAGGAGGTGCCTATCATCATTAATGATATACCAAACCCGTGCAGAATTTCGCATCTAATATATTAAACGAATTTAGTTTGGAGGAGTACCCATGAAAAACGCAAAATTGATTAGCCTGCTTTTGGTGGTAAGCATGATCGCGATTGCCGCGGGGGGATGCGCTCCGAAAGAAGAGCAGGTTACAGCCGACAAAGTCGTCTATCTGATTAACGGCGCTTTGGGCGATAACGCCTTTTATGATTCCGGGCAGGCTGGCATCGATCGCATTGCCGAGGAATTTGGCGTTGAGACGCGTACGATCGAATGCAATTTCGATGCCGGGCAGTACGAGCCTTCCTTGCAAGCCGCGGTAGGTTATGCGGATGTGATTTTTGTGATTTCTTACGGTTTTGAAGACCAATTAAAGGAGATCGCCGACAAGTATCCTGACAAGATCTTCGTCAACCTGGATACCGTCGTACAAAACAGTAAAAACACGATCACTTCCGTGGATTTCATTGAAGAGGAAAGCGCCTATCTGGCGGGTATCGCCGCCGGAATGCTTACCCTGGATACCAGCGTTCCGAACATCAACCCGGAAAAGATCATCGGTGCTGTCGGCGGCGATGTGGATCCGGTCATCAGCGCCTTCATATTTGCTTACACCAACGGCGCTCAATCGGTTGACCCCGATGTCGTTGTAGAGACCAAGTACCTAGGCGACTGGGAAGACACCGCTAAGGGTAAGCAAGCCGCGCTTCAGTTGTATGACATCGGCGCCGATGTTGTCTTCCAGATCGCTGCCGCGGCAGGCATGGGCGTTTTGCAGGCGGCTGGTGAGCGCGGGTTGTACGCCATTGGTGTGGATACCAACCAAAATGACATCGTGCCTGGTCATGTGGTCGCCAGCGATATCAAGGATGTCGGTTTGGCAATCTGGAATGTGTATAACAGCATCAACGATGGCAGCTACAAGCCTGGTGAGGTCCTGGAATATGGCTTGAAATCTGGCGCAGTGGATGTGGTCTTTGACGCCCAGGTGCAGGTGCTTCCGCAGGCGATCATCGACAAAGTCGCCGAGGCCCGTCAGCAGATTATCGACGGCACGTTGGTAATCGAACGTTACGTACCATAAAGCTCATCTAATTGATCGAAAGACCCTAAGAGACTGCCTGTCTCTCAGGGTCTTTCCTCTCCCAATCACCAGTGCCAATGAATACAATCATCGAGATGCAAGGCATTGTCAAGGTTTTTCCGCCCAATGTGGTGGCGTTGAACGACGTCAGTGTGGATTTTAGGGAGGGCGAAATTCATGCCATTGTAGGCGAGAATGGCGCCGGGAAATCAACGCTGATGAAAATCCTTTACGGCATGCAGCCCGCCAATTCTGGCAGGATTCGCTATCGCGGGCAGGATGCAATCTTCCATGACCCGGGCGAGGCAATTGCAAACGGCATAGGAATGGTCCATCAGGAGATCATTCTCATCCCAGAGTACACTGTCTGGCAGAATGTCGTCCTGGGAGTGGAACCGGTTGGGTTGTTTGGGCGCATTGACGAGAAAGAAGCCCGCCGGAGGGTACAGGCGCGCATCCAGGAGTTCAATTTCAATCTGGCTGTGGATGCCGAGGTGGGCGATATTTCCGTGGCTGCGCGCCAAAAGGTGGAAATCCTCAAACTACTGTATCGCGATGTTTCTGTTCTAATTATGGACGAGCCCACAGCCGTACTGACCCCCCAAGAGATCCCCCAGCTGTTCAACGAACTCCGGCGCTTGCGGGATAACGGGCATACAATCCTGTTCATTTCCCACCGCTTGGACGAGGTCATGGAGTTGAGCGACCGCATCACAGTCTTGCGGCGCGGGCGTAAGATAGGCACTGTGGACACGGCTGACACATCAAAGGAACAACTCGCGCAGATGATGGTTGGTCGAGAGGTCATTTTCAGCCCGTTGCGTCAGGAACAGCAGATTGGGGATGTCGTCGCTGACATCCAGGGCATCACCTATATCGATGCTATGAAACGTGAGCGGTTGAAGGATATTTCCATCCGCGTGCGCGCCAGCGAGATAGTAGGCGTTGCTGGCGTGGAGGGCAACGGACAGTTTGAGCTGGTGAATGTGCTCATGGGCCTGCTCAAACCTACCAGCGGTGAATTTTTCGTTTGCGGGGAGCGCCTGACGCATGCTTCCATCCTCGATCGGCGCAAGAAGATCGCCTTTGTCTCTCAGGACCGCGCCTCCATGGGCGCGTGTCTAAGCGCCTCGATTATGGAAAATGTGCTTATGACCCATCATCGTCTCAACAAACGCTTTTCCAAATTTGGTGGGTTGGTGCTGGATTATGCTCAGGCCAATCGATTTACTGAAGAAGTACGTCAGAAGCTCGATGTGCAAATGGATTCACGCCAGGCTGTGTTTCGCTCCCTCTCGGGTGGCAATCAGCAGAAGGTGATCCTGGGACGTGAACTCTCGTTGGGTGCGCCTTTCATTTTGCTCGACCAACCCACGCGCGGGCTAGATGTGGGTTCAATCGAATACGTGCACCAACAGATTTTACGCATGCGCGCTGAGAGTTATGCCTTGTTGATGCTTTCGTCCGATCTGGACGAGCTTTTTCGCATCAGTGACCGCATCGTTGTGCTGCATCGCGGACGCATCGTCGCTGATCTGATCACGGCAGAGACCAGCATTACTGAAGTTGGATATTTCATGCTGGAAGGGAAGCCCAATGCGACAAAAATTGATTAACGGTCTGGTTGGTATCTTTGTTGCCATGCTACTGGGTGCTGGGGTCATGGTCATGCAAGGCTACCAGCCCATCGAAACCTACCTGGCGCTGTTTAATTATTCCCTGGGCAACTGGTATTCAATTGCCACCACCCTGCGCAATTCCGTACCGCTGGTGCTAACCGGCCTCTCGGCATCGGTGGCGTTCGCTTCCGGTCCGGTCAATCTGGGTCAGCCAGGACAACTTCTGATGGGCGCACTGTTGGCTACAGTTGGAGGTCTTTACCTGGATTTACCCCCCGCAATGCTACTGCCGATATTGATCTTTCTGGCATTGCTCGGTGGCGCGCTTTGGTCAGGCGTGGCTGCGCTCCTGAGATACTGGTTCAACATGAGCGAATTTATCACCACCCTAATGTTGAACATGATTGCCGATTTTTTCACCTACTGGGCGATCTCCTACTGGTTTTTTGATAAAGCCGCGTACTCGCCAATGACACCCCCCATAAATCAAAACGGCTGGATGCCAGAATGGGGCGATTTCAACACCAGCGTGATCATTATGTTCATCGCGGTCCTGGTGGTCTGGTTTATTTTTACCCGCAGCCTGGCAGGGTATGAATGGCGTATTTCTGGACAAAACAATCTCTTTGCTCGCCTGGGCGGCGTTGAAATTGACCGCAATTATATGTGGGTCATGCTCCTGACCGGCGCGCTTGCCGGTCTAGCAGGTGGACTGGTCGTTTTGGCTGGCCCGCACCGTTTTATCAAGGATATCGGGGCAAATTATGCTTGGGATGGGGTCATGATCGCTATGGTGGCGAACAATGGTATCGTCGCCACATTGTTATATGGCTTGTTCTTTGCTATCCTGCAAACCGGTGCTTTGGGAATGGAGCTCATCACTGCCGTACCAAGCGAATTGATCATGGTCATTCAAGCGGTGATTGTACTGGTGGTTGTCGCTGGGCGCGGTTACTTGGAGATTCTTGCGAGCAAGCTGGCTGAAAGGCGCAAAATGCGTGAGAGGGCAATATGAAAATTGCAATCGGGTTAATCAATGGCATGATCACAGCTGCTACGCCTATCCTGTTGGCAGCACTTGGCGGGACGCTTACCTTCTATGCTGGCATTTTCAATATTGCCATGGAGGGCATGATGCTGGCGGGCGCTTTTTTCGCCGTCATCGGGTCGTATTTTTTCAACTCATGGCTTATGGGTATCCTCTTCGCCGTTCTGGCTTCGCTGGTGATGGCGGTGATTTTTATCCTCTTCTCGGTAGTCTTGAAAACGGATGAGTTTGTCACTGGCATTGGCTTGAATTTGTTCGCGCTCGGAGCGACAACTTATTTCCTGCGGCAAATATTTAAGGTGAAAGGCGCTTTTTCCGGTCCTGGGATCGTCAGTGTGCCAAATATTGAAATCCCGCTCATTAAGGATATTCCTCTCGTGGGCGAGATTCTCAGCGGGCACAACCTGATTGTTTACTTGACGCTGATCATCACCATCTGGGTGGCGTATCTGGTCTTCAAGACTCGTTTTGGGCTACGGTTGCGCGCCGCGGGTTACAATCCAACCTGCTTGGATACCAGCGGCGTCCCTGCGGATCGCGTACGTATCTGGTCGCTGATTATTTGTGGGGCATTGTGCGGGCTGGCGGGGGCGTATCTTTCGCTGGGGTATGTCACCCTGTTCTCCGAAAACATGTCCGCCGGGCGTGGCTGGATTTCCCTGGCAGCGGTAATTTTGGTAAATGGCAACCCCTGGGGTATTGCCCTGATCTCTCTCCTCTTTGGCTTTTCGGATGGGTTGGGATTGTTCCTGCAACGCGTTTTGCCTTCCCAGTTTACCTCCATGGTTCCATACGTGGCGACTTTGATCGCCTTATTTGTGTACTCGATTCGCAGGAAGGAGACGGTGCTCTCATGATTAAATCGGCCTGGCTTTTAGAGCGAAATCTGCGTGATACCGCTGTCCCATTTGATCGACGCGTGCACCCCAGTGAGTGGTATGATGCGGGTTTTGAAGTTCCCCATGGCGATGCCCTGATCAACCTGTTCTGGTTTGCACATGTACCAGGCTCTGGCGCGCCAGAGATACCTTACCAGGAAATGATACAGGCTAAGGGCAACCAAGGTTATGATGTATCGGAGGCGGAAGCTTTGCTCGAAGAGGGCATCGCCTTGCACAAGGCTGGCGATAAAGATGGTTTGCGCGTTCTCACAGCAAGGTTACAGGCAGCTCTCTACGAAGCGCCGTTGATACCAGAACATCCTTACCATCAGTTTCGCTATCCTGATAGCTGGGAAGCGGTTGTTGCTGCTATGCAAACGGCGCGTATTTCCAATCACCAACCCACATGGCAAGCTGATTATGAGGCGCGCATTTATCAAGGCTGGGTGGGACAACTGGCAGGTGGAGCATTTGGAACTGCCATCGAAGGCTATACCGGCAAGCAGATTGCCGCGGTTTATGGGGAAATCGATGGTTATGTTACTACCCCAGAAACCACCAACGATGACGTTGTCTATGAACTGATACTTCTGGATGTGTTTGAGCGTATGGGGCGGGGGCTGACCTCGAGGGAATTGGGCTTGGAATGGGTGCGGCAGATCCCATTTGGTTGGTCTGCAGAGTGGGTTGCGCTGCGCAACCTGAACTTGGGCATTATGCCGCCGCAATCGGGTGCTTGGCACAACCCCTATTCGGACTGGATTGGCGCGCAGATGCGTACCATGATATGCGGCTTGCTGGCGCCGGGGAACCCGCTTGAAGCCGCGCGCCTGGCCTATACTGATAGCGTGGTCTCGCACGCACGCAATGGCGTATGTGGAGGAATATTTGCTGCTGTATTGACCGCCTTGGCGTTTGTGTGTGATGACCCGCGCGCTGCTTTGCTGGACGGATTGGCGTATCTCCCCCAGGAAAGCGAATATGTCACCGTCATAAGGGAAATTTTGGACCGAGTCTCAACGGAAAGCGATGCATACGCCGCGTTGGAATTTTCCCAGACACGATTCGCTGCCTACAATTGGATTCACGCTTATCCGAATATTGCCGCCGACATTATCGCGCTGTGGTACGGGGAGGGCGATTTCACACACAGCATGTCGCTGCTGGCGAAGGCTGGTAACGATGTAGATTGCAATGCTGGCCTGGTTGGCACCATCCTGGGGATTATGCATGGTGTGCCAAAGAAATGGGCAAACCCCCTCAACGACCGCTTGGAAACCTATATCAAGGGCAAGGAAGTACTCTCTATTCGTGAATTGGCAGCGCATACAACCCGATTGGCAAAATCAACCTGGGCTTGAATCTAAGAAGCTATTTAAACAATCCTTAAGTTGGAACAAAAGATCGCCAGACCTCGGAGGTCTTAAAGACCTCCGAGGTCTGACTCCGCCAGCGCCAGCCACTCCCCGCGCTTGTCCTCCCGCGTCAGCCCTTCCAAGACGATCCCCTTTTCCACCAGCCGCCTGACCGCCCGTTCCGTGACCGCGTTTCCCCAGCGGAACAGCTTGTCCACGTCCCGCATTTGCGCCGCCCCCACGGACTGGAAATACAGTTCCAGAAGTTTCTCGCGCGCTTCCGCTTCGCCGATGTGACGGGCCTGCCCGGGCAGGTCGGGATAATGTCTCGGCACGAGGTCGTAGATATGCGAGTAATGCCAGGCGCCCGCGTCCGAGACGCCGACCGGCAGGACCTTGAAATCCGCTTGCAACACTTCCAGCGCGCGGTTGAACTCCGAGCTTTTGGCGTTGGCCAGACGAGCGGCGCGGCGCAGGTTGATCGTGTTGAGCGGGCCTTCGTCCAGCAGGGCTTCATAGACCAGTTTGGCGGCCCGCGTCAGGCGTCCTTCCTGGTAGGCGATCAGGTAATCTTCCTCGGGGGAACCGTAATTCTCGCTCAGGGCATAGAAATAGGGCGCAGCCTCCAGCGAGATGATGGTCGCTTTTTTGCGCAAGACTTTGGCGTAATACCAGATGCGCTTTCCCAGCGCCTCGTCCTTCCAGCGCCAGGTGACGTGACCGGGGTCATCGTGATTGTTGGGCACGGGCCGGTCTCCGGCGACCGCCGTCCACAGCGAGGGCAGGGTCACACCCTTGATGGGCCAGAAATAAGCGAAGCCGCGCGCATTGACAAAATCCAATGCCTGGGCCGGGGTAGCGACCCGGGTCCCGGCCAGCAGGCCAAAACTCCGGGCGCGGTGCGCCTGCAATCGTTCCATCGAAAGTTCAGACATGGGTCGATTCTATCATCCCAGCGTAAGCATTCCCACGCAAACGGCATCTGGTCATATAATACATCTTGTGCAAAATGGCTTTTCTTGGCGTTGGCGGGTGAAAATCGGGGATTTCTGCAAGAGGCGTCACGGTACTTAAGCGTGGAGCCTTGCGCGAGAGTCGAACGAACCGCGACCCTCGCCCCCAAAGTGACGACCACCCCCGCAACTTATTTTATCCTTATCCATGAGGCGTATAATGAGACAGCCTATGAACACATCAAAGACAGAAATTTTTGCCAACCATGAGGAACTCAGCCAGTGGGCGGCGGCGCGTTTCGCCGAGATCGCGACCCGGGCCGTGAAGGCGCGCGGGCGCTGCCTGGTCGCGCTTGCGGGCGGGGGCACGCCGCGCCGGCTGTATCAACTGCTGGCCGCGCCGCCCCTCGCCGACAGCCTGCCCTGGGCGCATATCCACTGGTTCTGGGGCGACGAGCGCTGCGTCCCGCCGGATGACGCGGGCAGCAACTACGGCCAGGTGCGCCAGATCATCTTCGACCGCGTGCCCGCGCCGGAGGAAAACATCCACCGGATGCGCGGCGAACTGCCTCCCAAGCAGGCCGCCCAGGATTACGCCAGACAATTGCGCGCCTATGCGGATGCAGGACTCGACTGGCCTCGCTTCGACCTCGTCCTGCTCGGCCTGGGCGCGGACGGACACACCGCCTCGCTCTTCCCCGGCTCGCCCCCGGACGCTGGGGCAGCCTCCCCCACCCTGGCCGTGACCGCCGATTACGACGGGCGCCCCGCCCAGCGCGTGACGCTCACCCCGCCGGTCTTCAACCGCGCCCGGCAGGTCTTCTTCCTGGTCAGCGGCGCGGAAAAGGCCGACGCCCTGGCCGCCACGCTGCGGGGAGCGCACGACCCCACCCGCTGGCCCGCGCAGCGGATCCAGCCTCGCGAGGGCGAGGTCACCTGGCTGGCAGACGAGGCCGCGGCGCGTCAACTCAACGACAGGAGCGCATCTTGATCCATGCCATGATCTTCGACCTGGACGGCACGCTCGTCCAGACCGAAAAAATGAAGGCGCTGGCCTACGCCCGCGCCGCGGTGACGCTCAAGCCCGCGCTGCACGAGGCCGACGTGCTGGAGGCCTTCAAGGACGTGGTCGGCCTGTCGCGCCGCGCGGTCTCGCAAACGCTGCTGGAACGCTTTGGCCTGGAGGCCGCCGCCCGCGCCCGCATGGACGAGTTCGGCGTCGCCCGTCCCTGGCAGGCCTACACACAGATCCGTCTGGAAATGTACCGCAAGATGATCGCCGATCCCGACGTGGTGCGCGCGCACGTCTGGCCGCACACCGTGGCCCTGCTGGAGGAGGCCCGCCGCACGCACTGCAAGGTCGGCCTGGCGACCATGTCCTACTGCCCGCAGGTGACGCGCATCCTGCGGATCCTCGACCTGCAAAAGGACTTCGATTTCGTGGCCTCACGCGATGACGTCAAACACGCCAAGCCCGACCCCGAGATCTACCACCTGGTGGCGGACGAGTTGGGCGTCCCCCCGCGGGACTGCCTGGTGATCGAAGATTCGCCGAGCGGCGTACAGGCCGCGCTGGCCGCCGGGATGCACTGTATCGCGGTCACCACACCGCTCACGCGGCGGGCCGTCCATGCCAGCAGCGGATTAGCCAAACGCTGGATCGTGGACGAGGCCTCCCGCCTGCCCGAGGTCGTGCGGGAGCTGACAACAGAACAAAAATAACGGAACGGGAGACCTGCGGTCAAATGTGTTTCGGGGTCAGGAGACCCCGAAACAGCACGAATCCTGCCGTTCTCGCAATGACAGGCACAAAGGAGAGAAAAACATGGATATAGCAATGGTCGGTTTGGGCAAAATGGGACGCAACATGGCAACCCGCCTGCTGCGCGGCGGTCACCGCGTGGTGGCGTACGACGTGAACGAGGCCGCCATCCTCGCCGCCGAGGAAGCCGGGGCCGAGGGCGCACGCAGTCTCGAGGAGATAACCGTCAAGCTCGCCGCGCCGCGCTCGGTCTGGATCATGGTTCCGTCCGGGAAGATCACCGAGAGCACGGTGAGCGCGCTGTCCGAAGCCCTGGAGGCGGGCGACACGGTCATCGACGGCGGCAACTCCAATTACAAGGATTCCATGCGCCGCGCCGCATCGCTCGCCGGGAAAAGCATCCACTTCATCGACGTGGGCACCAGCGGCGGCGTGTGGGGGCTGGCCGAGGGCTACAGCATGATGATCGGCGGCGAGCCGGAAACCGTCGAGCGGCATCGTCCCATTTTCGAGACGCTGGCGCCCGCGCCCGACAAGGGCTGGGGGTACGTCGGGCCGAACGGCGCGGGGCACTTCGTCAAGATGGTGCACAACGGCATCGAATACGGCCTGATGCAGGCCTACGCCGAGGGCTTCGAGATCATGAAAGCCAAAGAGGAATTCGGCCTCAGTCTGCACCAGATCGCCGAAATCTGGCGCTACGGCAGCGTCGTCCGCTCCTGGCTGCTCGACCTGACCGCCAACGCCCTGAACGGGGACGAATCGCTGTCGGAAATCAAACCCTGGGTGGCCGACTCAGGCGAAGGCCGCTGGACCGTGGCCGAGGCGATGGACCTGGACATCCCCGCGCCGGTCATCACGCTGGCCTTGCAGGCGCGCTTCGTCAGCCGCCGCGAGGACAATTACGCCGCCCGTCTGCTGGCCGCCATGCGCCACCAGTTCGGCGGGCACGCCGTCAAGAAGGCTTAAAAACATGCCAAACAACGACATCCCCACCTCCATCGTCATCTTCGGCGCGTCGGGCGACCTGACGCGCCGCAAACTCATCCCCTCGCTGTTCAACCTGTTCCGCAAGGGACGCCTGCCGAAGCGCCTGCACATCGTCGGGTTTGGCGGAACGCCGTTCGAAGACGACCAGTTCCAGGTCCACTTGCGAGAGGGGTTGGATCAGTTCGCTCCCTACGAGTTCAAGGAAGAGGAATGGCGCGCCTTCGCGCCGCACATTTCCTATCACCAGGGCCATTACGACGTCAAAAGCGACTTCGAGAAACTGGACGCCGACCTGAGCGCCCGGGAATCCGGTACGGCCAACCGCCTCTACTACCTGGCGATCCCGCCCAGCCTCTTCCCGGAGATCATCGGCCTGCTCGGCGAGACCGGGCAGGTGCGCGAGGACAGCGGCTGGCGGCACGTGGTCATCGAAAAGCCCTTCGGCACCGACCTGGAATCGGCGCGGGCGCTCAACGTCCAGATCCACCAGGTGCTGGGCGAGGACCAGATTTACCGCATCGACCACTACCTGGGCAAAGAGACCGTGCAGAACATCCTGATGTTCCGCTTCGCCAACACCATCTTCGAGCCGCTCTGGAACCGCAACTACATCGACCACGTGCAGATCACCGTGGCCGAGAAAGTGGACGTGGGCCACCGCGCCGGTTACTACGACGGCGTGGGCGTGCTGCGCGACATGTTCCAGAATCACCTGATGCAATTGCTGACGCTGGTGGCCATGGAGCCGCCCGCTTCCTTCGACGCCGACGCGCTGCGCAACGAGAAAGTGAAAGTGCTGCGCGCGATCGATCCGATCACGCCGGATGAAGTCGCCAGCGAGACCGTGCGGGCGCAGTATTGCGGCTACTGCGAAACAGAGGGCGTCGCCCCCGACTCGATCACGCCGACCTATGCCGCGCTGCGCTTCGTCATCGACAACTGGCGCTGGAAGGGTGTGCCGTTCTACCTGCGCTCCGGCAAGGCGCTGGCCGAAAAACTGACCCAGATCATCATCCAGTTCAAGGAACCGCCGCACACGATGTTCCCGCTGCCGCCCGGCAAGCAAATGACGCCCGACATGCTGGTGCTGTACCTGCACCCGGACGAGGGCATCCATCTGCGCTTCGAGGCCAAGGTGCCGGATACGGTCGCCGAGATGCGCTCCGTGGACATGGAGTTCCACTACGCGGACTCCTTCGGCCTGACCGCCATCCCGGAAGCCTACGAACGCCTGCTGCTGGACGCCCTGCAGGGCGATGCGGCCCTCTTCACCCGCGCCGACGAGGTGGAGACGGCCTGGGGCCTGATCGATCCCATCATCCATGCCTGGGAGCAGACCAACGAACCGCCGCTGGCAAGTTACGATCCCGGCACATGGGGGCCGCCAGCCGCGGACGAACTGCTGGCCCGCGACGGACGCGCCTGGTTGTACGGCAGCGATGAACACATCCACAAGAAGTGATCTTTACGAACCGGGAGAGCAGCCTCGAGGCTGCTCTTTTTGATTCCCGGCCTCGTCCGCATACCCGCACCGCCGGCGATCACAAATGCGCCGCCGCGGGGAGCGTTTTTCGCGACGAAGCAGCCCGGGAGAGTGCTGCGCCCATGCAGGCTCGCAGCGATACGTCATCCCGAGAACTGCTGCCGTGCCGCCAGACCCATTGACATAACCTTCAAGCCATGATAGATTACGGCGGTCTGTACGCCATAACGCACACAAACTGCCAACTCCAGATCAGGGAGACCACAGGAAACCAAAGATGGAAGAAACCGACCGCCGCGTCCGCAGAACACAAAAATTGCTCGGCCAGGCCCTCATCGCCGTCGCGCTGGAAAAAGGGTACGACCACATCACCATCCAGGACGTGACCGAGCGGGCAGACGTCGGCTACCGGACCTACTTCCGGCATTACTCCGGCATCGATGAACTATTGGTGGACGTCGCCCAAGCCAGCCTGGACGAACTCGACGAACTGCTCAAAATCCCGTTGAACGGAAGCGGTCAAGCCAATTTGGGAGTCTACCCGGAGGAGAACGGCGAAATCCTCTTCAAATATATCCGGGAAAACAGCGACATTTTCCGCGTGCTGCTGCTGGAGCGCGGCGTCCGCTTCTGCCTGGAGCCGGTCATCAACAACGCCCGTCAACAGGCGGAGGATTTCTTCTCCGGGCTGGCGGACGACCACATCCCCGTGGCCATTGCCGCCAACCATCTCGTCGATGCGACCTTTGCGCTGATACGCTGGTGGCTGGAAAACGACATGCCCTATTCGCCCAAACGCATGGGCAGCATCTTTGCCAACCTGATCATGCATCCCACCTGGCAGGCCATCACGCAGGCAGGCGCCAACTGAACAACGACACCATGTCCCCCGCCCCTCCACCCTCTTCCTCCAACCCGCCGCTGATCGAACTGCGCGAGGCGGTCAAAACCTACGTCAGCGCAGCAGGCAGTTTCACCGCGCTGAAAGGCGTCAGCCTGACCGTCCAGGCCGGAGAATTCCTGGGCATCCTCGGCAAATCGGGCGCGGGGAAGTCCACCCTGCTCAACATGATCACCGGCGTAGACCACCTGACCTCCGGCGAGGTCATCGTGCAAACGAACGGGCGCGCCGTCTCCGTCCACGAACTCGACGAAAACGACCTGGCCCTGTGGCGCGGGCGCACGCTGGGCGTGATCTTCCAATCCTTCCAGTTGCTGCCCATGCTGACCCTGGTGCAAAACGTGATGCTGCCCATGGACCTGTGCGGTCTGTATCGCCCGCGCGAGAGCCGCCAGCGCGCCCTCGAACTGCTGGAAATGGTCGAACTGGAAGACCACGCCTACAAACTCCCGACCTTTATCTCCGGCGGACAGCAGCAACGCGTCGCCATCGCGCGCGCCCTGGCAAACGACCCGCCGGTCATCGTCGCGGACGAACCGACCGGCAGCCTGGATTCGGTCACCGCCGACAATATCTTCGACCTGTTCGAACGCCTGGTCGAGACGGGCAAAACCATCCTCATGGTCACCCACGATCACGGGTTGATGCCGCGCTTCTCCCGTTATCTGAGAATTGCGGACGGCGAACTCGTGACGGAGGAGGCGAACGCATGACGAGTCAAACGCCCCCCGTCCTGCCCGCCGTCGAACAGGCGGATGCCATCATCCAAATGCGGGGGATCGTCAAGACCTTCAAGAACGCCGCCGGAGAATTTACCGTACTTAAAGGCATCGACCTGACCCTGCAGCGCGGCGAATTCGTCTCCATCGTCGGCAAGTCGGGCAGCGGCAAATCCACCCTGCTCAACATGCTGACCGGCATAGACCACCCCACTTCCGGGCAGGTCGTCGTCGACAACGTGGACATTTACGCCATGACCGAGAGCGAGCGTTCCCTGTGGCGCGGGCGCAACCTGGGCATCGTCTTCCAGTTCTTCCAGTTGCTGCCCATGTTGAGCCTGCTCGAAAACGTCATGCTCCCCATGGACTACGTGAACATGTACGCTTTCGACGAACGGCCGCAGCGCGCCATGGAACTGCTCGAGTTGGTCGGGCTGGAAAAACAGGCCCACAAACTCCCGCTGGCCGTTTCGACCGGGCAGCAGCAGAGCGCGGCCATCGCCCGCGCCCTGTCCACGAACGCGCCGATCCTGGTCGCGGACGAGCCGACCGGCAACCTGGACTCGCGCGCCGCCGGGCACATCATCGACCTGTTCGATGAGCTCGCACAGCGCGGCAAGACCATCGTCATGGTCACCCACGATCCCTCGATGACCCGGCGCACCTCGCGCACCATCATCATCTCCGACGGCGAACTGGTGGACGAGACCATCGCCAAGGCGCTGCCGCTGCTCTCCCACCGGCTGATGCGCGAACTGAGCCGCAAGGTGGAGCATCGTACCGTTCCCCCGAACCAGACCATCATCCAGCGCAAACAGCCGGTGGACAAATTCTTCATGATCGCCAGCGGGCAGGTGGAAGTTGTCCTCGAAGGGCGCAAAGCCGACGATACCATCATCGCCCGGCTCGGCCCCGGGGAGTTCTTCGGCGAAATCGAACTGACGCGCGGCGGCAAGTCCATCGCCAGCGTGCGCGTCACGCCGGAGGGGCCGGTCGAACTGCTGGCGCTCTCACGCGATGATTTCAACTGGCTGATGAACGTATCCCCGCTGACCAGCGAAGCGATGACGCGCATCATCCAGAGTCGGCTGGAAGAGAACCGCACCAGCGACCGGCGAAAACGTCGGCGTTGGTTCAGGTAAAAAGGCAAAAACGGAGCAAGACATGCGCCCTCGTTGGCGAAAAGTACTTTCTGACCTGGTAGACAATATCGCCCGTACAATCCTGGTCGTCAGCTCGATCGCGGTCGGGGTGCTGGCTGTCGGCGTCATCGCCGGGGCTTATGTCATCATTTCCAACGATATGAGCGCTGGTTACGCCGCCAGCCATCCGGCCAACATCGAAATCCGCATGGACGATTTCGACGACGACTTCCTGAACGCCATCCAAAATTTCGAGGGCATTGCCAACGCCGAAGGCCGCCGCGTTTTCGGGATGCGCGTCCGCTCGGTGGGCGGCACACAGTGGACGATGCTCAACATCGTCGCCGTGCAGGATTTCGAAGAGATCGAAATCAACCAACTGACCGCCATCGGCGAAACAGGCGCGCTCGGCAAAAACGAAGTCATCGTGGACCGCGACGTGCTGGACAAAGTCGACGCACAGGTGGGCGACGTACTCGAATTCCAACTGTCCGACGGGACCATCAAAAGGCTGCAACTGGTCGGCACGGTACGCGACCCGGCCACCAACATGGACGACTTTCTGGCCCCGCCCGCGGCCTATATCACGATGAGCACCCTGCCCGCGCTGCACCAGCCGGAGAACTACAATCGCGTCTACGCCATCGTAGACAGCGGCCAGGATGATGATACCCACATCCGGGCAGTCGCCACAGCCTTGAAGGACAAGATCGAAAAGAGCGGCCACGCTGTCCACAGCACCTGGCGCTCGAAGACCCACGAACATCCCCTGGCGGCGACGGTCAACGCGATCTTGGGCATCCTGATGGCGCTGGGGGTGCTGATCGTCTTCCTCTCCAGTTCGCTGATCGCCAACACGTTGAGCGCGCTGCTCAACCAGCACCTGCGGCATATCGGCGTGATGAAACTGGTCGGCGCGCGCGACCGGCAGATCTTCGGCATGTACCTGGCGCTGATCCTGTCCTTCAGCGCGCTGGCCCTGCTGATCGCCGTGCCCCTCGGCGGACAGGGCGCGTATGCCCTGGCGCGCTACACCGCCGATGAGATGAGTTTTTCCCTGCAAGGGTATCGCATCGTCCCCATCGCGTTGGTCATTCAAATCGCCATCGGCTTATTGGTCCCGCTGGTGGCCGGATTTGTGCCCATCATCAACGGCTCGCGGGTGACGGTGTTGAAAGCCATCAGCGGGAATCTGGTCCAGGGAACGGGCGACCAGGCTGAAGGGGGCGCGAAACGGGAATCGCGCCTGGAGCGGCTGCAACTCCGGTTCACGCAAATGCTCAACCGGCGCGGCATCCAGATTCCACGTCCCCTTTTGATCTCCTTGAGAAACACGTTCCGCCGCCGGGGACGCCTGGCGCTGACCCTGTTCACATTGACGATGGGCGGCGCGATTTTCATTTCGGTCTTCAACGTGCGGGTGACGCTGCACGACTACATCAACGCGATTGGCAATTATTTTTTGGCCGACGTGACGCTCGATTTCGACCGCCCCTACCGCCTGAACGAGGTGAAGCAGTACGCGGCGCAGGTGCCGGGCGTGGTGACCGTGGAGGGCTGGGCTTTCGCCAATGCAGAGATCTTGTACCCGGACGGCTCGACAGCCGACAACATGAGCATCCTGGCCCCGCCCGCAGAAAGCGAGCTGGTCTCGCCAATTTTGGTGGCTGGCCGCTGGCTGCATCCCGACGACAAAAAGAAGCTGGCCGTCAGCGACGCCATTCTGGACCTGTTCCCCGATCTGCGGGTCGGCGACAACCTGACCTTGCGCATCAACCGGCAGGACGAAGCGTGGCAGGTCGTCGGCATTTTCAAGTTCGTCGGCAGCCAGCGACTGCTGGCCTACGCGCCGTACGAGTATATTTCTCTCGACCAAAACCTGGCGAACCGCGCCTACTCGTACTATATCGTCACCGAGCGGCACGACCGGCCGTACCAGGAAATGATGGCCGAAAAGGTGGACGCGTTCTTCCGCGACAACGGATTCCACCTGCGGGAGGCGAAGCCCGGCCTTTCGACGCTGGACGCGGCGGTCGAAAGCCTGGATATCCTGGTGGCGTTCCTGTTGATCATGGCGCTGCTGACGGCCACGGTCGGCTCGATGGGGCTGGCCGGCACGATGAGCATGAACGTGCTGGAGCGGACGCGCGAGATCGGCATCATGCGCGCCATCGGCGCGGTAGACCGCGAAGTGATGCGGATGGTCATCGCCGAGGGGATGTTGATCGGGCTGATCTCGTGGGTGCTGGGCGCGCTGCTGTCCATCCCCTTCACGTACCTGCTGGCGACCATCGTCAGCCTGGCCGTCTTCAGCACGCCCATCGAGGTCATCTTTACGCCAACCGGCTTCATCATCTGGATGGTGCTGGTCGTCATCCTGTCTGTGTTGGCCAGCGCACTGCCGGCCCGCAACGCGGCGCGGCTGACCATCCGCGAAGTGCTGGCGTATGAATAAAAAAACGAACGACTGCCAGATAGACGGCATTCTCAAAAAGAAGGTGAACAATGAAAAAAATGCGGAGTGAATTCCCAATAGTTCTGTTTGTGGTCATCCTGCTGGCCTGGGCGCTGACAGCCTGCGGCAGCCAGGCGACCCCGACGCCCGAAGCGATGACCGCCCTGCCGCCCGAATACGTCGTGGCGGAGGGGCATATCGTCCCCGCGCAAGAGGTGTATCTGTCCTTTGCGGTGCGCGGCACCGTGGCCGACATCCTGGTATCGGCGGGGGACTCCGTCGAAAAAGGCGACGTGCTCATCCGCCTGGCCGACAAGGAACAAGCCGAGGCCGCCCTGCGGGCCGCCCAGCTCGAATTGACCAGCGCCCAACAAGCCTACGACGAATTCGTCCGCACGGGCGGACTGGCGACCGCCGATGCATGGCAGGCCTACCTGAACGCGCAGATCGTGCGCGCCCAGGCCGGGCGCAAATGGGAAGCGCTGAACACCGACAACATCCGGGACAAAATCGACGACGCCGAGGCAAAAATCAAGGACAGGCAAGAAGACCTGAATGACGCCCAGGATACCCTCGACAAATACAAAGACCTGGACAAGGATAATCCGAAGCGCAAGAATGCCGAAGATGACCTGGAAAAAGCCCAGGAAGATTACAACGAAGCTGTCCGCAAACTGGAAGAAGCACAACGCGAGCAGGACGCTGTCCGTGCGGCGCTGGATGCGGCGCTCTCCGCCGAGGCCGAGGCCAAACGCAAATACGAAGCCATGGCCGAAGCCGGGCTGGACCCCGACCAGAAAGCCCTGCTGGACGCCCGTCTGGCAAACGCGCAGGCGCAGGTCGCCGCGGCTGAAAATATCCTCGCCAATTACGAGTTGAAAGCGCCTTTCACAGGCGCGGTCGCCGACATCAACGTCAAAGTCGGGCAACTGGTCGGCCCGGAAACATGGGCTGTGCAACTGGCCGATTTCAAGACCTGGTACGTGGAAACCAGCGACCTGACCGAACTGGAAGTGGTCAAAATCAGCGAGGGACAGGCCGTCGAGATCATCCCCGATGCGCTGCCCGACCTCGTCCTGTCTGGAACGGTTGAGAACATCAGCCAATCCTTCAAAGCCCAGGCCGGCGACATCCTTTACACCGTCAAGATCCATCTGAACGACAGCGATCCCCGTCTGCGCTGGGGCATGACGGTCGAGGCCACGTTCCAGCCTGAGTAAGAAACACTGCACGATCCCGGGCAAAAACCAGCCCAGGAAGATACCCTAAAATGGGTGTGGAAACATACGATCCCACACCCATTTTTCTATCCCGCCTGTCCGTCGCTGGGCAGAAAACGGGCATGCAGAAAAATTCTGTGACAAATGTCACAGAATTGCCGCCTCGAATGTGCGATAATTCACTCACAGCGCTTGTTGTTCCGTCATAGTATCTAAAGTACAAGCCTTCTACCCTACACTCAAAAGGAGAATGCACATGTTCGACAAAATCGTTCTACTTATCACCGGCCTGGTGGCCCTGTACCTGGCCTGGCAATTCTATGGCCGCTACAGCAAGAACAAAGCCATTTATGACATTTACTACATGATGGGTTTTGTCGTGCTGCTGGTTTCCGGCCTGCTGCTCATCTTCCTGGGCTATGGCATCCTGGCCTCCCCCTACGTGCTGACCGTAGCCAGCTTGATCCCGCTGGGCATCTCCATGGGCCTTGCCGAGCAATTCTTCCCGGCCTGGAAAAAATCCTTCAAATGGTTTGCCCTGATCGGCTTCCTGGCAATTGCCATCACCAGCTTCACAGGGTCGCCGCTCAAGAAGCTCGCTGTACCGCTCTTCCACGGTGTGGCCGGGCTGGTCATCTTCCTGGGGCCATTCTTTGCCAACAAAGAGGTCAAGGGCTTCTGGTGGGTCGGCATCGGCGGTGTGTTGATCGGGTTGGGCGGCATTGCCCTGGCATTCCTCTCGGTCGGTTCACAGCTTCTGTTCTTCAGCGCCGACTTTGTCTTCACCATCCTGGCTCCCCTTCTGCTGCTTATGACCCTGGCTTTCGCCTGGGGCTTCGTCAAGGATATCAAGGCCTAAATAGACTCGCCAGGATTTGCTTTTATGCAAAGACCACTGACCCGCTTTGTGATATATTTTTGAAAATAGCACAATGCGGGTCAGCCTATTACTGAACCCGTAAAAAATTTTGGAGGTACCCTCTATGAAGGCACTAGCAAAACGGTTCAATTACCTCTTTCGCTCCACCAGAGGCCTGACACTCGTAGCGATCGCGGTGATCGCTCTGATAACAGCTATTTGGGGCACGCTCTCCGGTCCGATGGTGGAATGGGGCATCAGGGACATAACGGTAAAGGTGCTGGGGATGAAACTGGTGCAAGCCGAACGCGAAGGCCGCATCATCATGCTCTACCACACCATCGCCATGACCGTCATCACCATCGAAGTGTACTTTATGACCGAAATGCTGCCCATGAAACGCTACGAGCAGGTAGTCATCAACGCCACGATCACCGTTGGCTACCTGACAGCAGTCATCTTCGGTCTGCTGTTCGCTTACTGGGGACATAATTTCGCTTTTCACGGCCTGTTTCTCCTCGGGCAGTCGCTGGTCTTCTTCGCCGGCATCCTGCTGGCAGCCGCGCTCTGGCCCTGGAAGAAAGAGTACCGGCTGGAAAAAGACTCCCCTTTCACACATACCAAAAAAGGCGTTGACCTGGAACGGATGGCCTTCTTCGTGATGGCCGTCGCCACACTGCTCTCAGCCACTTTTGGCGCAGTAACCGGATCCTACTGGGGCAACGGTCACGAGACCTTTTTGGCCGAAGACCTGATCCGCACCCCCAACAAGACCGTCCTGCAAAAAGCCATCATCGGTCACCTGCACATTATGTTGACCCTGATTGCCGTGGCCATCACCTTGATCGTAGGCCGCTGGATGAAATTCAAAGGCATCCTCCAAAAAATCGCCATGCCGCTGATGATCTCCGGCACGATCATTATCACAATTGGAGCCTTGTCCGTGGTTTGGCTGGAGTGGGCGCACATAACCATCTATTTCGGCTCGGTTTTCGTCATGCTGGCCGCTCTGATGTACGTGATCTACTCGTGGGACAAACTGATCAAAGATCGAATCGCCGAGCTGGGCATCAAAAACCCCAACGGCTGGCAAAAATTCAAAGCCTTGCTGCACGACCCGCTCAAATTTGGGCCGGGCTGGCAAATGGTCTTCATGAACTTCACCGTCAGCGGCGTGGGCATCTTCCTGGCCATCAAACTGGAAGAAATCTTCCGTGTCTGGCCGCACCGGGAGGAACGTATTACCCTGACCGGCCACTGGCACATTCTCTCCGGGCTGATCGCCACAATCATCCTGTTCTACTTCGCCGATCTCTCCGGTTTGAAGGGCAAAGTCCGCAAATGGTTTGGCTGGACTGTCATCATTATGTCAGACCTGGCTTTCGGTTCGGTGACGATTTTCTCGATGAAGCGTCTGTTCGTCACCGAAGCAGAACAACAGACGATCGTCAACTGGACAATGCTGCTAACCGACATTGGCCTGGCGCTCGTCCTGGTTGCGCTGGCGCTCTTTATGATTTGGAGACTGTACGACCTCTTCCAGGAAAAGGGATACTGGTCACATGAACTGGCTACCGAGCGGAAACTGAACGCAAAGGCCGGGATCGAGGAGCAGAAGCGCGAACTGGAAGAACTCACTGCAATCCTAGAGGAGGAGTCAGAATGAAGCGCATCTTCTTCATCCTTGTCCTGATCGCCTTGTTCGCCGCTGCCTGCACGCCGGCCCCCGACATTGGCAATCTCACGCCGCCCTACGTGGACACCGGCGTCGATCCTGAAACCTGGGCCACAGTCCCGGCAGGTGAATTCCCCTACGGGCAGCACGACCACATGACCATGGTCGACTACGACTATGAGATCATGGTCACCGATGTGACAAATGAACAGTACGCGAATTTCCTTAATGACGCGCTGGCCGCCGGCAGAATCAGCATAGGCGCGGTGGAGGTCGAAGCCGGAGAAAACGTCCGGCTTGTGGAAGGTGTGGCCGGTTACTACCCCGGCGATCCCTTCGATGGCTATGACCACGAGGTAGAGATCAAGGCAGGGGAAAAACTTTATGTTCCTCTGGACGAGGGCAGCCTACGCCTGGTCTTCGATGGAGAGGCATTCTCCGCCATGCCCGAATACGCCAATCACCCCATGACCATGGTCACCTGGTTTGGCGCCAATGCCTACTGCGAGTTCTACGGCTACCGCCTTCCGACCGAGATCGAATGGGAAAAGGCAGCCCGCGGCACCGAGATCGTGAACGGCCATGGTCTCCCCTTCCCCTGGGGCGAGGAGATCAAGGGCAACAATGCCAATTACTACTCTTCTTCCGATCTCTTCGAGAAGATGTATGGTAAATTAGGGGACACAACCCCGGTCGGTTTCTACAACGGCAAGACCTACGAGGGCTATGAGACGCTCGATTCGGCCAGCCCCTACGGCCTCTACGACATGGCCGGCAACGTCTGGCAATGGACGGGAGACGACTACCCGGACCAGCACTACCGCTACATGCGCGGCGGCAGTTTCTACTCCTACGAAGTAGATTTGCGGGTTTGGAAGAACAACAGCGCGGGGCCACAATTCTATAGTCCATCCGTTGGGTTCCGCTGCGCAAGATAAGCGCCAAAAATCAAGGTAGGGATTAGAGACCATTTCCGTCGCTAATCCCTACTTTACCGGTTCGGAGAAGCAGCCATGCACAATCCACGATCCGCGATCCGCAAAATAAAAACAAAACTCCGCCTGTACTGGCCGCTCACCAAGAGTCTGCAAACCGGCCTTCTGCTTTCAACCGGGCTGGCCGGTTACATGAGCGCCCGCTGCCCGGTCTTTTCCATTTCCACCCTGCTGGGCCTGGGCGGCAGTCTCTTTTTGGCAATCAGCGGCAGCACAGTGCTCAACATGTGGTACGACCGCGACATTGACGCCAAAATGTGCCGCACCGAAACACGCCCATTGCCGGCATCGAAAGTGAGCGCCAGCGAAGTACTCCGGCTGGGACTGTCGCTTTCCATCCTGGGGGTGGGTTGGGCCGTCGCCATATCGCCGCTGTATGGGTTGATCGTCTTCGCCGGTCTGTTCTTCGACGTGGTCGTCTACACGCTGTGGCTCAAACGCCGCACAGCCTGGTCTATCGTCTGGGGCGGGATTTCAGGCGGGATGCCCATCCTGGCCGGACGCGTGCTCGGACTCGGACACATCGACTGGATCGGGCTGGCGCTGACGATGGCGATCCTCTTCTGGATCCCGACCCATATCCTGACCTTCAGCATGCGTTTCCACGACGACTACGAACGCGCCGGCGTACCGACCTTCCCCTCCACCTACGGGTTTGCCGTCACACGCGCCACGATTGCCATCTCAAGCATCATCGCCGCCGGAACAATGGGCGTCGCCGCCTACGGCATTGGCCTGACCTGGGGTTACTTGCGACTGATGATCGTCCTTTCGGGCGGGTTATTCCTGCTGGCCATTTCGAGCATGGTGCGCCCGTCAGAACGGGTTAATTTTGGGTTGTTCAAATACGCTTCACTGTACATGCTAAGCGCCATGATATTGCTGACGGTTTAGCAATACCTTTCTCTCATGGAGGACATCATGAAAAAAATGACCGTTCTTGACCGTGTCCTGCTCCTGATCACCGGCCTGCTGGCCGCGTACCAGATTGTGGTCGGCGTGAACGGGCTGGGAACGCTGACGACCTGGGCCTACACCGTCGCCTTTGGCGTCTTGCTCGTAGCCGGATTGCTGCTCATTATCCTGGGCTTCGAACCGCTTGAAAATCCCATCGTGGTCATCGTCTCGACCATTATCCCGCTCAGTCTGTCGCTGGGTCTCGTTTCCCAACACCTTCCCCAGTGGGGGACAGCCTACCTGATCTTCGTCATTGTAGGATTTCTGCTCGTTGTCTACTCCCGTTACAAAATGGAAGGAACGATGGCGGTGTTCCCCCTGGCCATCGTGCATGGGATTGCGGGTATGACCATCTTCTTGCTGCCCATCATTCTAAGCATGAAAGGCGTCGCCCCCGGTGGATTCGCCTGGGTCGGCATAGGCGGCGCGCTGATCGGTGTGGGCGGGTTGCTGCTCGCCTTCCTGAAAGCCGGGAAACCCATTCTCCCGCAAAAGACGATACTCACCGTGCTGCCCGCGCTTCTTCTGCTGATGACCGCAGCCTTCGTGGCCGGGTTCGCCGCCGGGTAAGGAAACGTCATCGCCATCTCTGATTTTCAGGGATGGCGTTTTTGCATCATCAGGTTGTGCAGCCGGTATTTTCCCCCAATACGCCGCGCCGTTTGTGCTTTTATTCACAGCAAGGTAAAATAAGCGCAACCCCATCCCACAACCACACACGGAGGTGCCAACATGGGAAAAATTTTACGTGTCATCGCGATCATTATGATGGGCCTGACAGCAGCCTTCACCCTGCTGGGAGGCATAGGGACGATATGCGTGGCCTGGTTTCCTGAGAACTACGACTTTGAAGTCCTCGTCCCGTACAAGTTCATCTACCAGACCGCAACCATCTTCACCCTGGCCGCCGCCATGCTGGGGATCGCGGCCACTGTCGCGCTGATCCGCGGCAAAAAATGGGCCTATCGCGGCGTTTTGATCGCCCTGCTGGTCGGTTTGGCAACAGCAGGAACGAAAATGTACTATTCCAGCATGTTGCGCGGCAGTGTAGCCCCGACCAACATCCGGTTCAACATGACCATCGTCACGTTGATCGTTTTCCTGTTGCTGCGAATACCGGGCATCTGGCAAAAAGTAGACCTGACGCGCTCCGGGAAAAACGGTTCATCCGACAACAATATCGCCGCCGGGGCAGCCATGATCCTGAGCGGCCTGGTCACACTCACCACCCCAATTTGGGTTGGTTCTACCCATATGCTGAACGGATACAACCTGGTCCACGTGCTGGACGTCCCGCTGACGATAGGCGGCGCCACGCTGGTGATCGCCGGCATCCTTTCGCTTCTGCGTACACGCGGCACAGTGGGAATACCGGCAACAACACCAAGCCAGGCAAAAGAAACCCGTCTCCCACGTAACGCAGCATAAGACTCTTCTGAAAACTGCACAGCAGCGACCTTCCTGACCCAGGCCGTCTGGTCTGGACAGCCGCTTTTCGACAGCTAACCCTTGCAGGGTGTGTGCGAAGCCGTTACCAAATAACACCCGGAGGTGCAAGACGCCTCCGGGGTTTTCCTAAAAAATGATACAATGTGCGTCGCATCAACATAAAAATCAATGGAGTTAAGATGACATTTTGGCAAAAATTCAAAACCGGGGCAGACAAAAGATGGCTTCATCTCACCGCCGGAGTGATGTGGTCTGGCGTGGGAATTTTCCTGACCAAATTTGCCGTGGGCTGGCTGCTTCCCGTTCACTGGAGCGTGCAAGCTTCCATGACCTTTTTGGGCATTTTATTGGCCTTCGCAATTTATTTTCTCGGCTTCTCCAAGCTGGCCAAGAAAAATATTCGCCGCATTCAAGACCTGGAGCACGAAAAGCCCTGTCTCTTCGCTTTCCAGGAATGGAAGAGCTACCCTCTGGTCGCGCTTATGATCGCCCTGGGAATTTTCCTGCGCCTGCACGCCCCCATTCCAAAGACCTATTTGGCCGTTATGTACATCGGCATCGGCGCGAGTATTCATTACTACCAACACTTGTGGGGACAGCGTACAGCAGCAGTCAGCGTGGTAAGTACCGGAGACGACTAACCCGCCGCACAACAATGCAAAGCAAAACCGGAAGGCGCTCCATCGCCTTCCGGTTTTTGTTTGGCCTCAAAGCTGTCCCTAGAGCATCTCGGTCACAGTGACTCGTGTCATGATCTGGTGCTTGGACAGTTCATCGAAGAAAGCTTCCGGCTCCAGCGCCTTTTCGGGCGGATAGACACCCGGCTGGATGCGTCCTTCCGCCAGCCAGATGGCGGCAATCGCCGGGGCAGTGCCCGTCGGCAGCGCGCCTTTCACCGTCAGCGTGCCGAGGCGGTAGGTGACCGTCTTGCCGCCCTTCGTCCCCTTGACCTCGGTGACAATCTCCTTGACCCAGTCGGGCGGCTCGTTCTTGGGCGGGGCGAGGAAATCCGTCACCGGCGGAACGAAGTTGCCCATCATGGCGATCATCACGTCGCGCGGCGCGACCCGGACGCCCTTGACCTCCACCGGCTCCTCGCTGTCGAAGCCGAAGTCGGCCAGAACGCGCACCTTCTCGACGGTCTCTTTGGCCATGCCCCAGTAGTTGATCTTGAAGAAGCATTCTTTGACGCCCTTCTCCTGGAAGGAGAGCGGGATGGTCGCCACCTCGGAGTGCAGGGAAAGGTGCATCGGCAGCAGGCCAAGCGGCTCGGCGAACCAGTAGTCTTCGAAACCGGTCAGCGGCTTTTCGGCAACGAACTCCCCGTCCCGGTAGACCATCGGCGCCAGACTCATCTCGTCCAGGATGGTGGGCACAGCGTAGGTAAAGCGCATGTCATCCGGCGCGGGCGGCTTGATGCCGTCGTAGATGCGGATGTACTCGATGGTGTCCAGCCGGTCGGCGGCGTAGCGGGATTGCAGGTTCGGCACGCCCGGCGCAGACCCCATCCCCAACACGGCGCTGATGCCGCGCTCGGCGAAGCGGTCGCTGAGTTCGAGCTGCTTCAACGTGGTGTGGAACAGCCCGCCCATGTCGGTGTAGGAGACGCCCGCTTCCAGGCAAGCCTCCATGATGGGCAGGTTGGTGTAATAGACGGTGGCGTTCAGGCAGGCGTCCGCACCTGCGAGAACGTTCACCAGACCGGCGTGGTCGTTGACGTCCACGTGCTCGATCTTGATCTTTGGGCTTTGGATGTAGTCGGCGACGACGCGCGCGTTCTCGAGGTTGAAGTCGGCGATGACCACCTCGTCCACGCGCTGATCGCCAGCCAGGGCCTGCACGGCGATGCAGCCCATTTTTCCCGCCCCACCTAAAACAACGATACGCATTTTATCCTCCATAAAAGAACCGCGGAGACACGGAGAACACAGAGCATTTTTGATATGCACGGAGAAAGTCGTTTGCATGCACAATCATCCTCGTATACTCCGCATTCCAGTGGTGTTTATCCAAGCACCCGTCGGACGATACCGTCTTTGAGCACGGGCACATTGAAGTTGATGAGCAGCCCAACCTTGCAGCCCGAAAGTTTGAGATAGGTTAGCAGTTGGGCTTCATAGACAGATTCGAGTCTGACAACTGCTTTTAATTCAACAACAACTCTGCCCTCCACAATGAAATCTGCGCGATAGCCACAATCCAACTTCTTCCCCTTGTAAGTAACGGGGAAAGCCGCCTCGCGTTCAAATTGAACACCGCGCAGAGTCAACTCGTGCGCAAGGCAAGCCTGATAGGCTGATTCGAGTAAACCCGGCCCCAAGGCTTTATGCACTTCGATAGACGCCCCAATAATTTCACGCGTCAGGGATTCTTCGAGGAGATTCTGCCGGGGTGTCATTCACCAGTTCTCCGTGGCTTCACCTTCATCTCGGTGTGCTCCGCGTCTCAGTGGTTGAATTCAATCCACTCCAGGCCAAGTTCCGCCAGTTTCCCGCGCGTGGGGACGCCGTTCTCGTCCCAGCCGGCCATGCGGTAATACATATCTTTGGCAGTCTCGATCTCTTCTTCGGTCAGCGCCACACCGTCGGTGGGACCGCCCTTCAGGGGTTGGAACATCTTCCTGGGCAGTTTATCGTCGGCGCGGGTGAAGCCCTCGCGGGCGTTGAAGGCGCGCAGCAGGTTCAGGCGGCGCTCCCCGACCCGCAGCAGTTCCTCCACGTCCACCTCCCAGCCGGTGACCAGACGAATGGCCTCGACCAGTTGATTGGTGCTGTACAGATGCCAGGAGGGGCCGAAGACGAACTGGCACATGTTGACCGAATCGAGCGCCGAGTAGAGATATTGCGTGGTCAGCGCAAAGCGAATTTTCTCTTCGTTGAGCACGTCGTTGGGTTGGGGGTCGGTCAGACCGATTTCGGCCATGCGCTCCGGATACCAGTTGTAGGAGGGGTCGTGCTCGCTGGACTGGTGATCGGCCCCAAAGGGGTTGACGGCGTAGATCAGCCCCAGCGAGCGTTTGACCTGCGGCATGTGCGCCGGGAGTTCCTGATTCTTGACGGCCACGACCAGTTCCTCGGTGCCGCGCCCGATCTTCTGTGCGGCGCGCGCCGAGCCTTCGGCCAGCAGGTCGCCGAACCCCTCGCGGCGGGCGATCTTCTCGACCAGCGCCAGCATCGCCTCGGCGTTCCCGAAGCGCAGTTCCAGGCCGTCAGTATCGGCGGTGGTGAGCAGACCGCGCTCGAAACAATCCATCGCCCAGGCGATCGTCGCCCCGCAGGAGATCGTGTCCAGGCCGTACATGTTGCACAATTGATTGGCGTAGGCCACCGCTTTCAGATCGTCCACCCCGCAGTAGGAGCCGAAGGTGGAGACGGTTTCGTATTCCGGGCCGCCGTAGCGCGGCTCTACCGGATGCTCCCCATCGGTGACCTCCACCACCCGTTTGCAGCGCACTGTGCAGGCGTAGCAGGTCTCGCGTCCGGTGAGGATGGTGTTCGCCATCGTCTTGCCGTCCAGGGCCTGCCAGCCTTCGAAGGTGCCGCTGGCCCAGTTGCGGGTGGGCAGGCCGCCGCCCTCGTTCTGCGAGTCGACGACCTCCGCCGTACCGTACAGGCCCATGCCCCAGATGTCTGATTCGGGGAAGTTCTTCGCCCCCCAACGGGCGTGTTCGTTCAGGCCTTTCTTGTCGGCGATGGCGGGACGCTTTTTGCCGCGCACGACCACAGCCTTGAGATTCTTGCTCGCCATGACCGCGCCCATGCCGGTGCGCCCGTTGGCGCGCGTGGCCATGCTGATCATCGCCGCGTAGCGCACGCCGTTTTCCCCGGCGATACCGGTTTGCAAAACCTGGACTTTCTCGTCCCCCAATTCGTTTTTCAGGATGTCTTCCACCACGCCGGTGGTTTTGCCCCACAGGTGTTCGGCAGGACGCAGCTCCGCCTGACCGTCGTGCAGCCACAGGTAGAGCGGTCGCTCCGCCCGACCGTGGATGACGGCGGCGTCGAAACCGGCGAATTTCATCTCCGCCGGGAAGAAACCGCCCGACTGCGAATCGCCGATCCCGCCGCTGGATGGGGATTTTGCCACCGCGGTCAGACGGCTCTGCCCGGAAATCGGCGCGCCGGTCAGCACGCCCAGCGCCAGGGTGAGCGTGTTCTCAGGGCCAAGCGGGTCGGCGTTTTTGGGCGTGTGCCTGAGCAGGTAGTATGCGCCGAAGGCGCTGCCGCCCATATAGGTGCGGTAGAACGCTTCCGGCGGCTCTTCCACTTCCAGCCGCTGGTCGTCCAGATAGACGTGCAGGATTTTGCCGTGATAACCGTAGGGCATGGGTCACCTCCAGGGGGGTGCAGGTTATTTTTTGGCGGCCTTGACGGCATCGTTGAAGGCGGTCAGGGTTTCGGCCACGTCTTCCTCGCTGAGCGCGTAGCATACGAACCAGGGTTCGCGCCCGTCTGCATCGGGCTGGATGCCGCGTGCGATCAGTTCCATGCCGATCTCTTCGTAGAGGTCCATGTCGCTGCGCAGGTACTCGCGGAACTCGCGCGGCTCCTCGTCGCTGCCCAGCAGAATGCCAAACATGGCCGGCAGACCGGTGACCACGTGCGGGATGCTGTGTTCGCTGAGGATTTCGCCAATGCCGTCCATCAAGGCGCGCCCGCGGGCGTTGACGGTTTCGATGACCGGCTCATTTTCCAGGATTTCCAGTGTGGCGTCCGCGGCGGCAACCCCGGCTGTGTTGCCAGAGTACGTGCCGCCGTGCGCTGTCTTGCCGGGCTGGATGGTCATCATGATCTCCTCCTTGCCGCCGAAGGCCGCAATGGGGAAACCGTTGCCCAGCGATTTGGCATAGGTCGCCAAGTCGGCCCGGACGCCGAAATGCTCCTGCGCCCCGCCGTTGGCGATGCGGAAGCCGGTTTTGACCTCGTCGAAGACCAGCACGATGCCGTATCTGTCGCACAGTTCGCGGATTTTTTCCAAGAAGCCCGGCTTGGGCATGATGCTGGCTACGTTGCCCAGCATGGGTTCGACGAAAACTGCGGCAATTTCTTCGCCCTGTTTTGCGAGCGTCTTCTCGAGGATCTCGAAGTCGTTGAAGGGCAGGTTGAGCACGTACTCGGAGATGCCCTTGGGAATGCCCAGACTCATGGGGTCGCTGCGCGGGTCGTCACGCGGCCCCAGGTTGCTCTCTTTTGATGAGGCGGTGCCGAACATGAAATAGTCGATCATGCCGTGGTACTGCCCCTCGAACTTGACGAATTTCTCGCGGCCGGTGTAGGCGCGGGCGATGCGCAGCGCGTGGAAGGTGGCCTCGCTGCCGGTGTTGGTGATGCGCACCTTGTCCACGCCGGTCATGCGGCAGATCCGCTCCGCGACGCTGACCTCGAGAGGCGTTGTCCAGGCGAAAAGCGTCCCCCCCTCAATGGCCTGCTGCACCCGTTCCGTCACGGCAGGATATGCGTGTCCCAAAATGATCGGGCCAAACGCCAGGCGATAGTCGATATAGCGCTTGTCGTCCATGTCCCAGATATAGGCCCCCTGGCCGCGTTTGATCACCAGGGTGTCGTCATCGCCCCAGTAGCGGAAATTCGAGTTGACGCCATGGGGAATATATTTCAACGCTTTTTCAAAAATTTCGTGGGTTTTCTTGCCTTGCATGCTCATCAGTCTTCTCCTTATAAAAGTTCATGAGTACATCGGTACATTGGTTGTCAATGTGCTGGTTCACCAATCAAACACGCTGTCCAGGTCCTCCTCCGGCACATCGAAGACCGCGCCGGTCGGCGGGAGGGGTTCGCGGGTCATCCATTCCGGCAGGCGGTCGTCCGCCGGGGTGAAGCCCGCCCGTTTGTTGAACTCACGCTCCAGTTTGAGCGTCTCGCGGCCCAATTCTTTCAGGATGCCCGCGTCCACATCCCAGCCGTAGCGGGCGTTGAGCAGGTCGCGGATGGTCTCCGGCGCAGCTGCAAAGCCAAATCCGGCGAAGATGCACACGCCGAGCGTATCGTATCCGGCCATGCTGATCTGCCCGCCGCGCGAGAGTTCCGCCTGCCCTTCCGGATCGGTGTGATCCACTTTGGCGCGGATAGTCAGGCCGCTGGTGTGATCGGCGCCCTGCGGCGAGGTGGCATACGTCACGCCGGTGCCCTTGACAGCGCGCGGATCGTAGGCTGGCATGGCCTGTCCTTTCGCGACAGGCACCCGTTCAACGCCGAGCACGCGTCCCGCCGTCGCCGCGCCGTTACCGAGAATGCGCCCCAGCGGAGTCCCGGCCCGGATTTCGGCGATCAACTTCAGGGCGCGTTCGCCGTCGCCCCAGTCCATCAAACCGGCCTGCACCGCCACGCCCAGCGCCGCGCCGACTTCGATGCTGTCCAGCCCCAGGTCGTTGGCCTCCCAGTTCATGCGCGCGACCACGTCCAAATCGTCAATGCCCAGGTTGGAACCCATCAGGCCGATGGTCTCGTATTCCAGCGGCGAGACGATGACCTCCCCGTCCCCGCCGCCGTAGACGTTGGAGCACTGGATGGTGCAGCCGCGCATACAGGCATGGGAGGTCTCGCTCGCGCCGCCGCGGTCAAGCAGGGTTTGGCGCATGTGCTCGCCGCTGAGTTTCTCCGCGCCTTCGAATCGCCCCGCCGAGAAGCCGCGTGTGGGCAGCGCGCCGAAGTGGTTGCACATGTTGGTCATGGCTGCCGTGCCGTAGTCGTGATAGACCGTCGTCTGCGGATGTCCCATCAGCGCCTTGTTGTAGACCTTCTGCGCGGCGCGGAAGGCTGACAGGTCAGCGATGGGCGGCTTCCGGCCGCCGCTGGCGTCGATCACAATCGCCCTGACCCGTTTCGAGCCCATCAGCGCGCCCAGTCCGCCGCGCGCCGCAATGCGCGCGGGGGTGTGGTCCTTGTCCAGGTTTTGGACGCCCGCCGCGCGCAAGCCCATCTCGCCGCCCGGTCCAATCAGGGCCATGGCGGCGTTCTTGCCGTACCGCTCGATCAGGCGGGAAGCCGCCTCGTAGACGCCCAGGCTGACCAGGTCGTCGGCAGGCTCGAAGCGCACGCCATCCGCAGATAGATGAATGATTTTCCATTCTTCCCCGGCCGGCTTATCTTCCAGAATGAGCGCTTTGATGCCCAGGTGGGTGAGCGCCAGGCCGGTGCTGCCCCCGGCGTTGGATTCCTTCACGCCGCCCGTCAGGGGGCTTTTGCCGCCAATCGAGATGCGGTCACAGGAGGAGAGCATGTGCCCCACCATCAATCCGGGGGCGAAGATGAGCTCGTTCTTCGGGCCGAGCGGTTCGCAGGCGGCTTCAACCTCGTCCACCAGGATGCGCGCCACCAGCCCGCGTCCGCCAAGATGCGCCCAGGTTTCCGGGGCGGGTTCGGCGTTGTGCTCACCGGTACGGGTGTTGATTCTCCAAACGTTCATGGTTTCATCCTTTTTCATCACAAAGATTCCCCTTGTGTTGCTCCGTGTTCTTCGTGATTTCAAACAGCCGCCATCGCCTGCCCGAAGATCGCCAGCGCCTCGTCTATCTGCCCGGCATTCACCACCAGCGGCGGAATCCAGCGAATGACGTTGCCGTAGGTTCCGCAGGTCAGCAGGAGCAGATCACGCGCCAGGCAGGCATCCTGAACAGCTTTGGCGAGCGGCTTGTCAGGTTTGCCGTCTGTAGTGATTTCAGTCGCCACCATCAGGCCGCGCCCGCGCACATCGCCGATGGCCGGGTATTTTTCCTGAATCCCCCGCAAGCCGTCCATCAGGCGCGCGCCCATTTGGGCGGCATTCTCGACCAGACGCTCTTCCTGCAGGGTGCGCACCGTCGCCAGGGCTGCCGCCAAAGCGACCGTGCTGCCGCCGCCATACGTCCCGCCGTGCGTGCCGGGTTCCCACTTTGCCATCAGGTCTGCGCTGGCAGCAATGCCGGAGATGGGCAGTCCGCTGCCCAGTCCCTTCGCCATGACGATAATGTCCGGCTCGATGCCTGCATGCTCGAAGGCGAAGAATTTGCCCGTGCGTCCAAAGCCGGATTGCACTTCATCGGCGACGAGCAGGATGTCGTTCTCGTCACAGATGCGGCGCAGTTCGCGCAGGAACCCATCCGGCGCGGGGACGTAGCCGCCCTCGCCCAGCACCGGCTCGATGACAATGGCCGCCGTCTCGTCGGGGGGCGTCTGGCCGTGCAGCAGGTGGTCCAGTTGTTTGAGACAAAATTCGGTGGTGGTCTCTTCGTCCCAGCCGTAGTAATAGGCGTAGGGGAAGGGCGCAACGAAGACGCCCGCCGGGAGGGGCTGGTAGTGGTGACGATAGACATACTTGGACGTGGTCATCGCCATCGTCTGCGCGGTGCGCCCGTGGAAACTGCCCTGGAAGACGATGATGTTGCGCTTGCCGGCGGCCTGCCGCGCCAGTTTGACGCTGGCCTCCACCGCTTCCGCGCCAGAGTTGGAAAAGAAGAACGTGTCTATCGCGGGCGGGGTGACCTCGTTCAGCGCATCGGCCAGCGCCACCGCAGCGGGCGGGATGACAATGTTCATCTGGCCGAAAAGTAGTTTTTCGGCCTGTTCCTGGACCGCCTTGACCACGCTCGGATGGCAGTGACCGGTGCTGGTCACGCCGATGCCGGAGGTAAAGTCGGTGTAGCGGCGGCCGGCGGCGTCGTAGAGATAGATGCCTTCCGCGCGGACAGGCTGAATGTCCGTTAGATGCGTCCAGACAGGGGAAAGGTGGGGAAAGTTGTTGGTCATGGTTTCGAGAAATAAGTAGTGAGTGAGGAGCGGAAAGTAATGAGTACGGGGGGCGATGTCGTCTCAGGAGATCCAGTCGCGGAAGCGGTAGTAACTGGCCGCGAAGGGCAGGAACCAGGGCTTGTTCCGATAGAAGAAGTAGGTCTGGTGGGAAATCTCCATGAAGGGGCTGCCGGTCGTCTCGCCGGTCAACAGACGAGCCGCCGCGCGCCCCGCGTAGAGCGCCATGTGCAGGCCGTGCCCGCCAAAGCCAAAGGCGTAGTGGATACCGTTTTCCAAGCGGCCAATATTGGGCATCAGGTCAAAGGTCAGGCCCAACTGCCCGCTCCAGGTATGCGTCACGGCGACCTCGGCCAGGGCGGGGAAGGCGCGCACCATCTGGGCACGCAAAGTGCGGGCGGATTCCGCCAAATCCAGCGTGGTGCTCAGGTTGTTGCGCCCGCCCCACAACATGCGCCCATCGGGCGTCAGACGGAAATAATTCAGGAACCATTTGGAATCCCAGAACACGCGCCCCTTGGGGCTGATCTCCCTTTGCAGGTCTTCCGAGAGCGGTTCAGTGACAATGCTGTAACTGCCCACCGGGAAGATTTTTGGCCGCAGCCCCGGCACTGTCCGGTCGGTGTAGCCGTTGGTGGCGACCAGCACTTCGCCCGCTCGCAGCGCACCGCGCGTCGTATGGAGATCGTAGCCGGAAGCATTTTTTTCGATGCGGGTGACGCCCGTCCGCTCGCACAGCCGCGCGCCGCGGCGGGCAGCCACTTCCGCCAGACCGAAGACCAGTTTGGCCGGATGCAGGCCCGCGCCGTGCGGATCGATCACGCCGCCAAAGTAGGCGTCACCGCCAATTTCGGCGCGCAGCTCAGAGGGCGGGACCAGGTACAGTTCATGATCGAGGTGTTTTTTGTGCCAGGCGATTCTCTCCTTGAAGCCTTCAAAATGGGACGGTTTGTAGGCCACACACAGGTCGCCGTTCTGCCGGAAATCACAGTCCACGCCTTCTTCGTCCACCAGCTCCTTGACCAGATTCAGGGCTTCGAGGGAAGAATCCCAGAAGATGCGCCCATATTCCTTGCCATAGCGCTTGAAGATGGTCGGCATGCCCTGCTTCAAGCCGCAGCCGGTAATGCCGCCGTTGCGGGAGGAGGCCCCCCAGCCTATGGTCTCGCGCTCCAGCACGACCACCGAGGCGCCGCTCCTCGCCAGGGTGCGCGCCGCGCTCAGGCCGGTGTAGCCGCCGCCGATGATGGCGATGTCAACAACGCCAGGGAGACTTTCCGAGACAGGAAGATCGGGTTTGGGATAGTTGTCGCTCCAGAAAGATGTTAGCTTCAAGTTGCAAGCCTCCAGATCCATGATTTCGTTTGATTATGAACAGCCCTGATAAATCCTGTGAACGTCCTGACCGCCTCGGCACGTTTTGCCGCCAGGTTTCCAAATTATTCCTTGCCCGAGTAGCCACAACGCCGCGGCTGAGGCTTTAGTACGGATACCAATATTCCTTCACGCCGCCTTCCACGTCCCAGTGGACGTGCTTGACATCGTAGTATTCGTCCAACCCTTCCTGTCCCAGCTCGCGCCCCAGTCCGCTCATCTTCATGCCGCCGAACGGCCCGGCGAAGTTGTCTGTCAGCGGGTCGTTGATCCAGATGGTACCGGCCTTGACTTCCTCGAAGAAGCGCTTGACCAGCCGCGCGTCGTGGGTCATCAGCGACGCGCCCAGGCCGTACTGGCAATCATTGGCCAGGGCGATGGCCTCATCGAAATCCTTGTAGGGCATTATCGGGATGACCGGACCGAAGGTCTCCTCGCGCATCAGGCGCATCGTGTGATCAACCCCGGTGACAACCGCCGGTTCAAGGAAGAAACCGCGTCCGAACTCTGAGGGACGCCTGCCTCCGGTCAATATGTTTGCGCCAGCCCCGACGGCATCCGCCATTTGCCCCTCGACCTTTTCACGAAACTTGTCCCGGATCATCGGCCCGATGTCGGTGCCCTCGTCCAGGCCGTTCCCCAGGCGAAGTTTGCCCACAAAATCGGCCAGCTCCTCGCTGAACCGCCCGAACATGCTCTCGTGGACATAAACCCGCTCGGTGCTGGTGCAGACCTGACCGGCGTTGATCAATGCGGCGTAGGCCAGCCCGCTGACAGCCATGTCCATTGTTGCGTCGGGAGCGATGACCATCGGGTCTTTGCCGCCCAGCTCGAGGTGCAGTTTCTTCATCATCGGCGCGGCCAGGGAGGCAATGCGCTGACCGACGGCCAGCGAGCCGGTGAAGGCAATCACGGGAACGTCGGGGTGAGTTACCAGCGGCTCCCCGGTCTCGGGGCCGTAGCCGGTCACCACGTTGACCACGCCGGGAGGCAGATGGTCGCAGGCGACCTCGACCAGCCGCAAGGTGGAAAGCGGCGTCAATTCGGACGGCTTGATCACCACCGTGTTGCCAGCCGCCAGGGCGGGGGCCATTTTCCAGGCCAACAACAGCAAAGGATAATTCCAGGGGACGATGCAGCCCACCACGCCATACGGTTCCTTGAGCACAAAGTTGAACTGTCCCGGCTCGCCGGGCGGGATGACGCGGCCGCGTTCGTGGCGGGCCAGTTCGGCGTAGTAGTCGAAGGTCTCCTCCACCCACCAAAGTTCCTCATCGTTTTCGGGGAGGGGTTTGCCCTCTTCCTTGGTCAGCAAACGGACGAGTTCATCGTGATGGGCGCGGATTTTGGCGGCAATCTGGTGAAGGGCCGCGGTGCGTTCGTTGGCGGGAGCACGTCTCCAGTCCGGGAACGATGCGCTGGCGGCCGCGACCGCGGCGCGGGCGTCTTCGGAAGTCCCGCGGGGCGCATCGCCCAGCGTCTCTTCCGTCGCGGGATCGATAACGGTGATTCGCTCTTTGGCTTTACCCGAAGTAAATTCGCCGTTGATGTACATCTTCATAGGAGGAGATTCTCCACCAGATTGTGACAGGGGTGTGGCAACCCATCCGCCACACCCCTGCATCGTCATGCGATGTTACGGTGTCGGGGCGGATTTAACCTCGTCCCACAGACGCTGGTAAATCGCTTCTGCTTCGCCCACAGGTTCAATGTACTGCAATTTGGCAAGCACTTCTGCCGGCGGGTAAACAGCGGGATCGTTCAGGAATTCCTCGTCCAAATTCGCTTCGGCAGCCGCGTTCGGTGTGGCGTACCAGTTGTAATCCGAGAGCATAGCGCCGATGTCCGGACGCAGCAGGAAGTCGATGAACATTTCACCCGCAGCCTTTTGTTCGGGAGTCGCGGAAATCGGGATGCAGACGTTATCCACCCAAACCACGCCGCCTTCCTGCGGAATAGTGTAGGCAACGTTCTCGTTTTCCTCCTGGGCGACCAGGAAGTCGCCGTTCCAGCCATGCGCCATCAGGTTCTCGCCAGAAGCGATCAAGTCTTCGAAAATGTCGCTGTCGTAGCCAGCCAGTGCGGCCTTGGCCTTGATGAGCAGTTCCTTGGCCTCTTCCAATTGCGCTTCGTCGGTGGTGTTGATGTCGTAGCCCAGATAAACCAACGCGGCAGCGAACGCCTCGCGCGCGTCGTCAAGCATGGTCATGCGTCCGTAGTAAGGCGCAGTGGGATCGGGATCAAAGAAAACAGCCCAACTGGTGGGTTCATCCACCTCGCTGTCCAGATAGCCAATGCCGGTCGTGCCCCACTGATAGGGAACACAGTATTCGTTGCCGGGGTCATAGGGCACATTCTGGAATTGCTCGGCCAGATTGCCCAGATTGGGGATGTTGGCATGATCCAATTTCGCCAACATTCCTTCGTCCTTCATGATGCTGACTGTGTAGTCTGAGGGGACAATGAGGGCATAGCCCGTTGCGCCGCCCTGCAATTTCGCCAGCATTTCCTCGTTGCTGGAGAAATTATCTTCGACCACCTTGATGCCGGTCTCATCTTCGAAAAGGGTGTAGATTTCAGGGTCAATATACTCAGACCAGTTGAAGAAGACAATCTCTTTGGCGGGTTCCACAGCCTCCGCAACGGGAGCTTCCGTGGCGGCTGGCGCTTCGGTCTCTTCCGGAGCAGGCGCAGGCGCGGGCTCAGGCTTGGGGCCGCAAGCTGTCAATACCAGGCCCAAAACGACCAAGGCAGAAAACAGAATAGTAAGTTTGTATTTCATCTTCACTTCTCCTTCTTTTGCATTAAGATTGCAATAGGCGAATCCGATTTACAGACCGATACCAATCGTAGGTTCCTCATCACCTCCTTTTCTCAACAAGAGCGAAATGCCAATCAGTGCCAGAGAGAAAACCAACATCAAAGAGGAGACTGCGTTGATCTTTGGCGTTACGCCTTTCTTGATCATGCTAAACACACGCACGGGCAAAGTATTGAAGCCCGCCCCGCTGGTGAAGAACGTAATCACGAAGTCATCCAGGGAGAGGGTAAAAGCCAGCAGCGCGCCGCCCATGATGCCAGGCATCATCATCGGCAGCGTGACTTTCCAGAAAGTCTGCCAAGTGTCCGCATACAGGTCTTGCGCGGCTTCTTCCAGCGTGCGGTCCATTTGCGCCAGACGGGCGCGCACCACAATCGCGACGAAAGAAATGTTGAAGGCCACGTGACTGATGATGACCGAATAGGGCACGGCCAGCCGAATGCCGAACAAGGACACTTTCCAGGGTTCAAAGCCGATACCGCTGATATCAAAGAAGATCAGCAGCATGATCGCCATGGCAATATCGGGAATGATGATGGGCAAGTAAAGCACCGCGTCCATCAGCAGCTTGCCGCGGAAAACGTGACGTTCCATTGCCATGGCCGCCAGCGTCCCGATAACGACAGAAATTATGGTCGAGATAACGGCGACGAACAAGCTGTTCCACAACGAGAGAATAATCTGGCTGTCATGGATCATCTCACCGTACCAATCAAACGTGAATCCAGACCACTGTGCGGTGGAACGCGAGTCGTTGAAAGAAAAGATGACCAAGATCACAATCGGCAAATACAGGAAGAAATACCCGCCCCAGCCATACAAGGAGAGTGAGAACTCGCCCATAGATTTTTTGACGCGCGCCCACCGGCTGCGCCGGGACATCGAGGGAACTTGCTGTGTGATGCTTTCGCTGCTCATGGTTGCATCCGTTCTTCACTTGTCGTTGAGCGGAAGTAAATCAGCGTCGCCAGGAGCATGACCGCCATCATGACAAAGGACAGCGCCGAGCCAAACGGCCAATCGTGCGCGGCCAGGAATTGATTGCTGATGATATTCCCGATCATCAGCGACTTGCCGCCGCCCAGGATGGCAGGCGTGACAAACGCGCCCAGCGAAGGGATGAAGACCAACATCGAGCCTGCCACCACCCCCGGCAAAGAGAGCGGCCAGATGACCCGCCGAAAGACCTTCGAGCTGGAGGCGTACAGATCGCTGGCCGCTTCGAGCAGGCTGGTATCCAGGCGTTCCAAAGTCGCGTAGATGGGCAGCACCATGTCCGGCAACCAGCCATACACCAGTCCCAAAATGATGGCGAAATCATTCCCGAACAGCGGCAAAGGTTTATCGATAATGCCCAGCGACATCAACGAGACATTGATCAGACCAGTGTTTGTCCGCAGGAGCGTCAGCCAGGCATACGTGCGAATGAGGAAATTCGTCCAGAATGGGATCATCAACGCCAGGATGAGCGTGCTGCGGCGCTGCGGCGGGCGGGTAGAAATGTAATACGCCAGCGGGAAGCCCAAAAGCAAGCAGATGAAAGTTGTGACGGCGGCGATATAGAACGAGCGCAGGAAGGTGGAAAAATAGAGCGAGTCAAAAGTGCGCCGGAAATTCTCAAGTGAAAACTGCCATACCACGCCCCCATATGTACCGCGTTCCAGGAAACTGTAGACCAGCACAATGAACAGCGGCGCAATAAAGAAGATAAACAGCCAGGTAGCCGCCGGAAGCAGGAGCAACCAGGCGCGCAGTGCGGGGTAACGTGCAAATAAACGCTGCATCATCTACTCCTTCAGAATACGGCCATGTTCAACGCGCCAATGCAACATGACCGCATCGCCGACCTTGAAACGCTTGTTTCCCATTTCCAGGTTCTGGACGCGGACAACAGTCTGCACGCCATCCACAATCCGGACAACGTAACGCGTGTCCGTGCCCAGGTAGACGACTTCCGCAACCTGTCCGGGGACGGAAACAAATTCCCCGTCCGAGGGCGGTTTCTCGTCGCCGGAGGCGATAAGAATCTTCTCCGGACGAATGGACAGGGTCGCGGACGAACCGGCGGGCAGTTCGTCACTGGCCCATCTGGCAGGCAAGATCACATTCTCGGCAATGGCAATCTCGGCCAGCGGTCCGCGGCGATGTACCGTTCCATGGAGGAAATTGGTCTCGCCGATAAAATCGGCCACAAAGCGAGTATTCGGATTCTCGTAAATGTCTTCGGGGAATCCAACCTGAAACACATGTCCGGCGCTCATCACAGCAATGCGGTCGGACATCGTGAGGGCTTCCTCCTGGTCATGTGTAACATAGATAAAGGTAATGCCCACCTGCTCCTGCAGCGCCTTCAACTCCCCCTGCATGGCCTTGCGCAGTTTCAGGTCGAGCGCGCCCAGCGGCTCATCGAGCAGCAGCACTTTGGGGCGATTGACCAGGGCGCGGGCCAGGGCGACGCGCTGTTGTTGTCCGCCTGAGAGCTGTTTTGGACGACGGCTGCCCATCTTGCCCAAATGCACCAGTTCCAGCGCTTCGCCCACCCGGCGGGTAATTTCATCCTTGGAAACTTTTTTCATCTCCAGCCCAAAGGCGACGTTCTGCGCGACCGTCATGTGCGGAAAAAGCGCATAGTGCTGAAAAACCGTGTTGACCGGACGCTGATAAGGCGGTAGATGTCCTTGCATTTCCCCATTGATGATGATGTCTCCCGATGTGGGCATTTCGAAACCGGCGATCAAACGCAGTGTGGTCGTTTTTCCGCATCCGCTGGGGCCCAAAAGGGAGAAAAACTCTCCATGCTGAATTTGTAAAGAGACGCTTTCGACGGCTGTTACCTCCCCAAACCGTTTAACAACTTGGCGAAGCTCAACCGCAAGCCCATCACTCATGCAAACCTCCCGACAGCGAAGATGTATCCAGGCCCATCGTCGGCCTGGCGCCATAAGACATTTTGAATGTGCGCAAGATGAGATACGTTTGTGTTTTGGTGATGCCCGGAACCTGGCGCAGTTTCTGGTTGAGGAAAACGGCCAGGCTGGCCCGGTCGCGGCACATCACTTCAACGATCAGATCGAACTCCCCCGAAACCATGATCAGGTAACTGACCTCCGGAAAGGCCGCGATCTGCGCCGCAGCGCTCTCGATGGCGCGCGGCTCGACCGAGACGCCGATCATCGCCGGGGCGTCAAAGCCCAACTGGTAGGGGTCAATCAGGCCAACAATCTGGATGACCTGATTTTCCATCAACCGCGCCACACGGTTGCGCACCGTGCCCTCTGAAATGCCCAGTTCCTTCGCAATTTCGGTAAAGGGTGTGCGCCCATCACGCTGTAAGATGGTAATGATGTTGAGATCAACTTGGTCCATTGGGCCAGCCCATTATAAATACGAATTTCGTAACGTTCTGCGCATTATACCACGACATCCACAGTTATTCAAGAAAATATTGCCGCTTACACACAAAACAGGTATAATCTCAACGAAAACAGGATTTTCACAAAGACCGTACACTCCAAGGAGATTTTACGATGAGCAAGGCAAAGCGATTGCGGAACTACGTCAACGGCGCATGGCGCGCGCCCGAAGACGCGACCTATCTGGAAGTCATCAACCCGGCCACCGCCGAGGTGCTGGCCGAAGTCCCCCTCTCACCCAGCGCCGAAGTCGGGAAAGCCGTGCAAGCCGCCCAGACAGCCTTTGACGGGTGGCAGCGCGTTCCCGCGGAAGACCGCATTCAGCATCTGTTCAAACTCAAATACCTGCTCGACGAACACATGGACGAACTCTCCCGCATCATCACCGAGGAAAACGGCAAGACCTTCGGCGAATCGAAAGGTGAGATGAAACGCGCCATCGAGAACGTGGAGATGGCCTGCGGCATCCCATCCCTGATGCAGGGAGACTTCTCCGAAGACATCGCCAGCGGCATTGACGAGGTCATGATCCGCCAGCCGGTCGGCGTTGCCGCCATCATCGCGCCCTTCAATTTCCCCGGCATGATTCCCTTCTGGTTCCTGCCCTACGCGGTCGCGACCGGCAACACCTGCATCGTCAAGCCATCCGAACGCACCCCGCTGACCATGCAGCGCGTCATGGATCTGGTCGAGGAGGCCGGATTCCCCAAAGGCGTGATCAACCTGGTCAACGGCGCGGCGGATACGGTCAACGCGCTGCTCGACCATCCGGACGTCAAAGCGGTCAGCTTCGTCGGCTCGACGCCGGTAGCGCGGCACGTTTACGCGCGCGCTTCCGCCAACGGGAAGCGCGTCCAGGCGCAGGGCGGCGCGAAGAACGCCACCATCGTCATGCCCGACGCGGATATGGAAATGACCGTTCGCATCCTGGCCGACAGCGCTTTTGGCAACGCCGGTCAGCGCTGCCTGGCGACGGCGCTGGTCGTCACCGTCGGCGAGGCGCGCGAAACCTTCACGCAGGCCATCCGCGAGGCGGCGGCTTCCCGCAAGGTCGGCTACGGACTGGAAGAGGGCGTGCAGATGGGGCCGGTCATCACACCCCAGAGCAAGGAGCGCATCGTCGGCCTGATCGAGCAGGGCATCGCCGAGGGCGCGAATCCGCTGCTGGACGGACGCGAGGCAAACGTCCCCGGGCACGAGGCGGGCAACTTCCTGAATCCCACCATCCTGGACAACGTTCAGCCCGGCAGCGCCATCTTCCAGACGGAAATCTTCGGTCCGGTCCTGGGGCTGATGCACGCAGACACGCTGGACGAGGCGATTGGAATCGTCAACAGCGGGAACTATGGCAACATGGCCTGCATCTTTACCAGCAGCGGCGCGGCGGCGCGCAAGTTCCGCTACGAGGCCCAGGCCGGGAATATCGGCATCAACATCGGCGTGGCGGCGCCGATGGCCTTCTTCCCCTTCAGCGGCTGGAGGGACAGCTTCTTTGGCACGCTGCACGCGCAAGGCAAACACGCGGTCGAGTTTTACACCCAGACCAAAGTGGTCGTCGAGCGCTGGTTCAAGGAATGGACGCGGCAGTTTTAGCGCACCATCACGCAAACGAAAGAAAAGAGCCTGGAGGTCGCACTCCGGGCTTTTTTCTCGCCTGCAACCATTCGGTGCAACTTTTCCTGTTCGTTCCCTGTATTATTCGTAGAAACCATTTCTGGAAGGCGTACGGGTAAAACAATGGAAAACAATTTCTCCCAGCCTGTCCCTCGGTCGAAGCGATGGCTCAACCCGGGCATTGTCCTGGCGATACTCTGGGGGTTGCTGTTTATGGCGATCGGCGCGGTCACCGAACCGACGCCGGAAAACCTGACTCTGCTGCTCTCCATCACGGCCAGCGGGCTGTACACGCTGGGGCTGTTCGTCACGCGCCCCATTTGGCTGCCGTTCCTGTCCGGGCGTCCCCTGCGTAATGCAGCGCTGCTGGGAATCTTCAACGCGGCCGCTATCGAGACGCTTTTCCTTGTGATCGAAAAAATAACTGGCGCAAAAGGCGTGGCCGCACACCCCAACCTGCTGCTGGATCTGATCATGACCATGCCCTGGTACGTGATGATGGTGATCACCTTCGTAAAGGTCCAGCACCGTCGGCGTTTCGCGCCGGCTGTTGTGTTGCTCCTGGGCGCGGTGTACGAACTGGGCGCCGACGGGATCGTTGGCCCGCTCATCGGTCTGCTCTTTGGCGACACACAGATTTTCACGCTCGAATACTGGCTGCTGCTTGGCCTGGCCGGTGTTTGGGCCTTCATCCCCGTCTACAGTTCGATGGTGCTGCCCCCCGTGGCTGATCGCGACTGTCCCGCCCCCGTCACCGCCAACCACCCCGGCCTGGCGAGACGCGCTCAAGCCGCTGCGGTGGTTGATCCCTTTTATCGTCTACTTGTTGGTCTTGATCCTCTTCTTGGGAATTTTCAACCTGGCCTGACCCCGGCAGGAGACCATCCACGTCCGGGAACAGCAGGATGACGAAATCATCATTCGTTTGAGCAACAAATAATGAACAGATTCGAACTTACTACACAAAAATTGCCAGATGTCGTTGCGAGACCTGCGGAGCAGGTCGAAGCAATCTTCCCGCCAAGATAAGCGTAAAAACCTGGCTCCTGTTGGCGCTGGCTTTCACGGCAACCGCCGTCACGGCCAAGGCCCTGCTGGCCCCATGGGCTGCTCCCGTCATTATGGCGGCCTGGTTTGGCGGAGGCATCTTTGGGCTGGTCGTCTTTTTCAAGGCGACCAAGGAGGCCCTTCGATAAAAAACTGCGCCGATCCGCGCCCAGGAAACGCACCTTCCCACGGTTAAACAGACAGTCCCGTAAAAGCAGGGTGTCCTGCTCTTACGAGACTGTTTGCGATTTCGCACGCGTTAATCCGAAAAAACGTCAGCCCTACTCCCACACTCTCTCGTCCAGGATGATCCCCGCATCCTCGCCCAGAGACTCGGTGACGAACTCAAAACGATCCACTTTCACCCGGCAAGCGGACTGGATCGCCTTCGACAACCCGGCAGCCAGCGCCTCCTGATCAATCGAGACATCGGACGGGACCACGCGCAGGGTGAACTCGTCCCGGTTTCCCGGACGGGTGACAACGGCCTGGAAGCGCGTCACGCCCGGAACCTGGCCAACGGCGAAACGCAGTTGGTTGGGGTGGACGAACATGCCGCGCACTTTGACAGCGTCGCCCACGCGCCCCACCAGGATGACGGAACGCTCGCCCTGGCGACTTTGCCCGGGCGCGGGGTCCACGTTCATCGCCAGGTCGCCCGTGCCCAGCCGGATCAAGGGATAGGTCTCGTTAAACGTCGTCACCACGACCTCGCCCACTTCGCCGGGGCCGACAGATTCGCCGGTCTCGGGGTTGGCAATTTGAACGATCGACGTCTCCAGCAAGCGCATGGCCAGACCACCCTCGGTGTTGTAGGCCAGGAAACCGAGTTCCGCCGTGCCGTAGGCGTTGGCCACGCCCAGGCCGTATTGCTCAACAAAGGCCTGACGCAGGCTGGGCGGCATCGGTTCAGCAGAGACCAAGGTCTTTTTCAAGGAGAGTCGTTCACGGAAATCCAGCCCCATCTCCCCGGCTTTCTGGATCAAGGCCATCAACCAGGACGGCGTACCGACGTAGCCTGTGACGCCGAAATCCAGCATCATCTTGACCTGCAAATCAGCGTTGCCCACGCCAGCGGCGATCACGGTCGCGCCCATGTCGCGGAGCGTCTGGTCCACAGCCAGGCCAGTGGGGATCAGGTGATAGCCGAAAGTATTGAGCACCACGTCCCCAGAGCCGAATCCGGCAATCGTCAGCATTTCCCGAATGCTGTCCAAAACTGGCGAGTCGCCGGCATGGGGTTCGTAGAGCGGGCCGGGGGAGAGAAAAACGTGCTCCAGTTGGTCGAACGGTACAGCCAAAAAACCGCCAAAGGGCGGGTTTGCCTGTTGGAGCGCGGCCAAACGGTCCTTGCTGGTGACCGGGATTTTGTCCAGGTCGGCCAACGTCTGGATGTCGTCAGGGACAAGAGATGCCCCGTCCAGGATGGCCTTCACTGCCGGGGCGTTGTCGTAAGCATGTCGAAGAATGTGATGAAGTTGCTCAAAATGAGAAGATGTCATGGTCAAACTCCTGTTACCCCAGCCATCGTTTGCGGCGGCGATAATGTTTCACGTCCCGGTAACTTTTGCGTTCCCCAACCTGGGTCAGCCCCAAATAAAATTCTTTAATGTCTTCATTCTCAAGCAGTTGTTCGGACGAGCCATCCAGCACGATACGGCCATTCTCCATCACATAGGCATAATTGGCCACGCCCAAGGCGATGCGGGCATTTTGCTCGACCAGCAAAATGGACATGCCCTCCCCCGCGCTGATCTGGCGGATGATTTCAAAAATCTCGGCGACAAGCAGCGGAGCCAATCCCAGCGACGGCTCATCGAGCAACATCACCTTGGGATGGGCCATCAAACCGCGCCCGGTCACCAGCATCTGCTGCTCGCCGCCGGAGAGATAGCCGCTGATGCGCTTGCGTAATTTTTTAAGCAGGGGGAAATAATGGTATACCTGCTCCAAATCCCGGCTGACGGAGGCGCGCGCCGCGCTCTGGCGGCGGGCTATCCCGCCGAGAACCAGGTTCTCCTCCACGGTGAGATGCTGGAACAGACGACGCCCTTCCAACACCTGGATGATCCCCAATTGCACAATATCCTCGGGAGGGAGACGGTCGATCCGTTGACCGTCAAACTCGATATTACCGCGCGTCACCTCCCCTTCCTGGGTGCGCAGCAAGCCAGAGATGGCCTTGAGGGTGGTTGTCTTCCCGGCCCCATTCGCGCCCAGCAGGGCGACAATCTGGCCTTCCGGCACATCAAAGGACACCCCCCGCAGCACCTGGATGACATCGCTATAAATGACTTCGATATTGTTGAGTTTGAGCATATGGTTTGGTCGCCAGTCACCGATTGACGAATTCGCCAACCGGTGACTGGCCTTTGTCTGGGAACAGACTTGTTTACTTGCTCGGTCGCAGATCGGGGATCTCGGTCCAATCCTGGATAACGACAAACGCATCCGGGCCGCCCTGGATCATGCGGATCTGGGACATGTGCGGCGAGCGGCTGCCATCAGAATAATCCGCCTTCATGACGCCGTCCAGCGGTTCGAATGGGCTCATATCGATGAGCGCATCATGCACCGCTTCACCGTTCAGGTTTTCGTAGCCGACGGTATCAATGGCGTGTGTGATGGCTCTCGCGGCCATGTCAACCCCTGTCACCAGGAGCATATAGCCAACATTGTGTTCAGCAGCGCTGCGCTCATTGGCGTCGAAGAGTTGCTGTGTATACTGGACGCCGGCGTTATCCGTATCCGTCCACCACAGGTAGGGGAACGGGGTGATCAGGCCCACGCCGTAGGCCGGGTCGGCCAGGAAGGCGTAAGTCGCCAGGTCCATAGCCCAGTTGTCAGAGGCAACGACGAACTGGTCCCGCAATCCCAGAGCGTTCAGGTCGTTCAGGATGGCGGCGGGGCCAAAGGCCAGCGTGTTGGTCCAGATCACGTTGGCGCCGGCAGCCTGGGCGTTCAGGATGGCCGTGGTGGTGTCGGCGGTCGGCGAGACATCGTAGGTATCTTCAGAGACGATCTCGATCCCCAGGTCTGCCAGATATGCCCGGCTCTCGTCCGTCAGCGCGCCCTGACCAAAAGCGGTCGGCCAACTGATGTAGGCCAGTTTGATCTCATCCCCGGCCTCGGCAGGCTTGTAGGTATCCCAATTCTCCGACAGGAAGTCCATTGTGTAGGCCAGCTGGTCGGGATAGATGGGGCCGAGTCCGAAGGTGTAACCGGAGCCTTCGCCATAGAAAGCCTTGGCGCTCAAACCTGCGGTGATGTTGACGATCTTGTCTTCGGCAAAGCGCCCCGCCAGGGCTTCGGCTTCGCCCGATCCGTAAGAGATCATGATCAACGGGTTGTCGTCTTCGCTGGTGAAGCGATCATAGGCGGCAATCGCCTCGTCCACGTTGCCGCCGTCGTCGGCGAACTTGATCTCAACCGTCGCGCCGTAGATGCCGCCAGCCTCGTTGAGCGCTTTGACCGCGTCCTCAGCGCCGTGGATGAGGGGGGCGGTAATGGCAGCATAGGGACCGGACAGATCGCCGAAGTGGTAAAGGGTGATGGTTTCACCGGTCAGGTCAGGGGGACCGGAGGGCGGTTCCGCAGTGGGTTCTTCTGCGGGGGGGGCGGTAGGCTCAGGTGGCGCCTCGGTAGGCGGCGGTGCCGCGGGCTTGCAGGCCACCAAAATCATCGAGGCCACCATCAACATGGTCAGCAGAGCAAATAGTGACTTACGCATGGGTTGTCTCCTCCTTCTGGAACAACTGGTTCGTACTTCCAAAGTGTTTGTTTCATCCAATCCGATATACTTGGCGAAATAAATGGGCGTTCGCTACCACCTCCTTTCATCCCTTGCTGGTCGAAAAGTCGTAGCTAGTATGAAAATGGTCTCAACCGCCAGGCTGCTTTGAACAACTGCCAGCGGTGAGCCAGCCCACGCGGTTCGAATATCAAAAAGAGCATCAGGGCCGCGCCAAAGAACAGGGGACGCAGCGCCTGCACAGCTCCGGCTGCAGTAGACGGGAAAAGTGAGATAAAGAGCGGGCCAAACAGCGTGGCCCCTTCGATAAGCATTTCGACGACAATCGCGCCGAAAATCGGCCCCAAATTGGACCCCAGGCCTCCGATGACCAACATCCCCATGAACATCACCGAGTCGATCAGGTTGAAAGTCTCCGAATTGATGTGGCGGATCTGGTGCGCGGCAAGCGATCCGGCAATACCGGCGTAAACGGCCGCCAGGAAAAAAGCCTGGAGTTTGTATTTGAAAAGGTTGATGCCCAGCAACTCGGCTGCCAGGTCATGGTCGCGCACAGCGACGAACGCCCGTCCCAGCCGGGAACGGGAAATGTTGTGAGCGACGATCGTCGTCAGGATAAGCACGGTCAGCGTAAGGTATATATAACGCTGCGGCGTGTTGAACTCGATCCCGAACAGTACGGGGACCTGTACGTTGATCCCTTGCGCGCCGTTGAGCACTTTGGGGAAAGCGTTGCGGGTAAACCAGGGAATGATGAACTGGGCCGCCAAGGTCGCCATGGTGAGATAAAAACCCTTGACGCGCAGCGAGGGCAGTCCAAAAAGCAAGCCCACGATACCCGCGCCCAAAGCGGCAGCCGGCATCGCGGCAAAGAAAGGCCAGCCCAGATTGTTGACCAGCAGCGCCGAAATATACCCCCCGGCGGTCATGAAGGACGCCTGTCCAAGAGAAATTTGCCCGGTGTAACCGGTCAGCAGGTTCAATCCCTGCACTGCAATGATGGTGATGCCAATCCGGTTGACGAGCGCCACCACGCTCTGGCTGGCATAGAACGGCAGGGCATATAACGCGACAACAAAGGCCAGCAACAGCCACCACTGCCAGCGCTGCCGAATAGTGGCCATATCTGAAGCATAACTCGTATCAAATTCACCCGCAGGGCGAAGAACTGCCATCGTCTAAATCCTCTCGATGCGTTTTTGCCCGAAGAGACCTTCAGGCCGGAAGATGAGCACAATCAGGAGTACCACGTAAGGCATGATCTCCGACATGTTGCGCACAATGGGGACTTTGGAGACCGAGACCAACCCTTGAGAAAGCCCGATGATCAAACCGCCGACAATCGTCCCCGGAATGGATTCGAGCCCGCCCAACAGGACGACCGGGAAGGCCGCCAGCACCACCACCGACAAACTCAGGTCGAGGCCGCTGGAAGTCGCCAGCAATACGCCGCCCAGCGTCGCGACCACGCCGGCCAAAGCCCAGGAGAAACCAAAAATACGGTGAATGCGTATACCAATGCTCTGGGCCAACTCGTGATCCTCCGAGGTGCCCCGCATTGCCAATCCGGTGCGGGTAAATCGGAAGAAAAGGCTGATGATAACCACGCCCAGAACAGCAACCACAAAAGACCAGACCAAATTTTGTTTCAGGATGATAACGATGTTGTTGTCGTTGTAGACAAAGGGCATGGTGATCTTGTACGGATTGGCGGCAGAGAATATCTGCGGGAAATTTCGCTGGGTTCCGCCAAAGACCAGCAGAGCCAGCCCCTGCAGCACCTGGCTCAAACCGAGCGTCATCAAAATGATGGACAACAAGGGTTGGCCGGTCATCGGGCGCAGGGCCAGCCGTTCGATCAGCAATCCCATCAGGGCAGAGATGACCAAAGCAAAAACAATCGCCAGCCACAAGGGAAGATTCAGTTCTACCGCGAACCACCAGGTGATCAACGCACCCAAAAGCAGCAATTGCCCTTGAGCGAAGTTGAAAATATAGGACGACTTAAAAATCAGCACCAGGCCCAGCGCGGTCAGAGCCAGCGGCCCTCCAGCCAGTAAACCGGTCATAGCAAATTGAGGCAACAATTGCCAGTTCATGCATCTATCTCCATTGTGGCGACACGCACAGAAGTCTCTACGATGCCTTCCCGCCCATCACGATATTTGACAGCCGCGCGCACCTGCACCATGTCGCTGCCATCGTACATCGCGGCGATCATATCCTGATACCGTTCAGCGAGCAGATTGCGGCGCAATTTGCGCGTGCGAGTCAGTTCGCCCTCATCGGCGTCGAATTCCTTGTGCAGCAGGACAAAACGATGAATACGCGCTGCCGGGGGCAGGGTTCGGTTGACACGTTCCACGTCCTTGCCGATCAGCGCGTATACTTCGGGTTTCTGGGAAAGGTCTACGTAGGTTGTATAAGCGATCCCTTGCTTTTCAGCCCAGCGCCCCACATTGTCGAAATCCATATTGATCAACGCGCTGACGAAAGGCTTATCCTCCCCTCCCACCGTCATCACCCCGCGAATATAAGGGCTGAACTTGAGTTGGCCCTCGAGGTATTGTGGAGAATATTTCTCCCCGCTTGCCAGGGTGATCATTTCTTTCATGCGATCCAGATAAATCAGGTGGCCGTCCTTGTCGAGATAACCGGCATCGCCGGTACGGAACCAACGCCGCCCCTGCTCATCGACGTAAACGGCTTTCTCGGTAGCCTCCGGATTCTTGTAATATCCGCTGAAAAGCGTTCCCCCGCTGACCAGAATCTCGCCGCTCTCCGCGATCTGAACTTTCATGCCCGGGGCTGGCACACCGACGGTCTCGAATTTGACATCATCGCCGATGTGCAGCGTGTGCACCTGCGCCTCGGTCGAGCCGTATAATTGTTTGATGTTCACGCCAATCGCCCGGAAGAAACGGATCACGTCCGGGTTGAGCGCCGCACCGGATGAATAAGCCGACTTAACGCGCGTCAATCCCAACTTGTCCCGCAAGGGGTGGAAGACGGCGAATTCTCCCAAAGCATGGAGTATCCGCCAAAACGCTCCCACTGGTTGACGTTGCTCGTAGCGCAAGCCGGCGACCTTGTAGCCAACGGGCATGAAGATTTTGTACAAGGCACGGTTGATCCGTGTCGCCTCCGCCATCTTGACCTGCACCAGCCCGACCATGCTTTCCCACAAACGGGCGCTGAAGAGCATGGCGTGCGGTGTAATTTCGCGGATATTCGGCTGCACGGTTTCCGGCGATTCGGGGAAGTTGACGACCATGCCGGTACGCAGATGAACGGCCAACCCCAGCACGTTTTCCGTGATCCAGGCCGGAGGCAGGAACGAGACGTATTCGTCCGTATCCAGGCGGGGATCCGCCCGCTGGGCGTTATCGCTGCCAGCCAGCAGGTTGTTGTGGCTGATCATCGCACCCTTTGGCAAGCCGGTCGTCCCAGACGTGTAGCAATAGACGGCCAGGTCGTCCCCCTGCCCCTGCTCGACGGAACGCTCGAAGAGACCCGGCTGCTCCGCGTCCAAGGCGCGGCCCAAATCCTGTACTTTTTCATAACTGAGCAGCCAAGGTTCGTTGTAGCCCCAAAGACCCTTGTCGTCCCAGTAAATCACATGCCGAACTTTGGGAACCTGCCCGCGAATTTCCAGGAGTTTGTCGCATTGTTCCTGGTCTTTGGCAAAAACGAAAATGGCGTCAGCGTGGTCCACAACATATTGGATCTCCTGCGGCGCGCTATCCGTGAAGATGCCCACCGCCACACCGCCGCCAGCCTGGATCGCCAGCTGCGCCCAAAAATATTGAGGGTCGTTGTCGCCGATAATGCAGACTTTGTCGCCGCGTTGCAGGCCCAACCTGATAAGCCCCAGGCTCAACTGCCGGACTTGCTCGTAGGATTCTTTCCACGTGAAGGAACGCCAGATGCCCAGGTCTTTTTGACGCATGGCAATCTTCTTGTCGCCATATTTCTGATAACCGGCAACCAGGTTCTTTGGGAGCGTGTCGAGTGTTTTCATTTCACACCCGCCTTCCCCAAATAGGCGTCGATCACGGCCTGGTTGTTCCGGATCTCTTCAGGGGTTCCCTCGGCGATCTTTTGACCGAAGTTCAGCACCACGATGCGGTCAGCGATGTCCATCACCAGTCCCATATCGTGCTCGATCAACAAGATGGTCATGCCCTGACGCTCGTAGACATCCAGAATGAAGCGGGCCATGTCTTCCTTTTCCTCCTGGTTCATGCCGGTCATAGGCTCATCGAGAAACAACAAGCGGGGTTCCATGGCCAGCGCCCGGCCCAGTTCCACCCGCTTGCGAAGTCCATGCGGCAATGCGCCCACAACGGATTTGCGAATATGCTCGATCTCGAGGAAGTCAATGATCTCTTCGACCACCCGCCGATGGGCAATGTCCTCCTGGTGGGCACGGCCCCAATACAGGATACTAGCGAGCATCCCGGCTTTCATGTGGATGTGGCGGGCGGCCATCAAATTGTCCAGTGTGCTGAGACCGGTATACAAGGCAGTGTGCTGAAAGGTGCGGGCAATCCCCAACTGGGCGATACGGTAGGGCGGCAAACGGGTCAGATCACGCCCGTCGAGGAGAATCTGGCCGTGGTCAGGGTGATAGAAATTATTGAAACAGTTCAACAGGGATGTCTTGCCCGCGCCGTTAGGTCCAATAATCGCTAAAATCTCCCCCTTCCGTACATCGAAACTGATGTCACTCAGCGCTTGAATGCCGCCAAAACTTAACGAAATGTTGTCTACGCGAAGTTGAATACGATCTGTTGTCACGAATGGTTTCCCTTTCGGGTTTCTATGGCTTAAACGGCTGCGCCCTCTGTGTTTTTAAGAAGGCATCAGACATTTTGCTGGTTCTCCGGGGATTACCGAGGTCGAGAGAAGGTATGGGGGTGTTTTGCGTGCTTCGCACACAAAACACCCCCACATATCCTGTCCGTCACGGAGATTCCTAAAGACCTATTTCGTTATTTATCCAAATTGGATATCTTTTGTGGTAGTGCACCCACGTCGTTAATTTTCCGAGATTATATCATAAGGATAGGCCCGGGGTTGCAAACCCGCCGGATTTTTACGCAACTTTTTCGCATTTTTCCTGTAGTATCTGTAGACACCCAACTGATGACGCAATAAAACAAAAAAACGGAAGCAATATGCGGACACAAAACAAAAAACTATATCGGCACCTCCTTATCCTTCTTGTCCCGATCGCGCTGGGCGCGTGTAGTTCGTCCCCGCCGGCATCGACCGTCGCACCACCCCCATCAGACGCACCGTCGGGCGCGATCTTCTTCGATGGCTTTGAAGATGCCAAGGAACTGACCGACCTGGGCCCTGAAGACCTGTCACGCTGGCACGGTGGACAGCTCACCGTGGACGGGAACACCGTCGAACTGACCACAGAACAGGTACATTCGGGAGTCCAGGCCGTCAAATTCGTCGCGCAGCCTTACGATGGCTCCAACGCATCGAAAGCCGATCTGTACCGCTCCGGGCTGCCATTCCAGGACGCTGACGAAGTCTGGACGGAGATGTGGGTCTACCTCGTCGGCGGGACGGATACGGGCAACTTGTTCCTCTGGGATTTGGAAGCCCCTGACACCTGCATCCTGTTCACCTGCCAATCGCCGGGGCGCAGACTTTACCTGAGCGGGCTGAACGGCGATGAATTGGTTTCAGACCTGGGCAAGTGGTGGCGGGGACGCGCCTTTCGACAGCCGCGAGGGGAAGCGCTCTCTTTCCCCAAAGACCGCTGGGTTCGGCTGCGTGTGTATCTTTATCTCTCCCCCGGAAAAGACGGTCGGATGCGGGTCTGGCAGGATGACGATCTGGTGCTCGATGCCGTTGGACGCACCCTGCCCGCGTCGGGCGCGGTCTACAGCCGGCTCCAGGTCGGCATCACCGCCAATGGCAACGAGTTCGATACCAACACAGTCTACATTGACGATGTCAGCATCTGGGATACCGACCCAGCCTGGGAATGGAGGTAAGAAACTATGCCGCCCGAGAAAAGAATCCTTTTCGCCGTTCTGGCAATTTTCGTCGCGCTGCTGGCCTGTGCGGAAAGCACGCCCGCCGCCACGCCAGACGCTGCGCCTGCGCCGGTTGGGTCGGGAACAAAAGGCGATATTCAGTTGTTCACCAGCATCATTCGGGAAACAGATTTGGAACCCGAAAACCTGGAATTCATCGCCACCCATTACGACCTGGTGCTCATGGCGTATCCGATCCGGGAATTTGTGGACACACTGCGGTCGCACAACCCCGATATCGTGATCCTGCTGTTCAACAACCCATATTTCGCTTTTGGCGAGCAATTTTGGGAGGCTTCCCCCGAAGAAGTAGAACCGGATTGGGTGCTACGAACCGAGGCCGGGGAGATCATCCGCTACAACGGCCCGGCATATGAGGGCACCGACTGGGGCAGCCCGCCCCTGATGGACATCCGCTCCCCGGAGTGGCAAGCCTACTACGCTGCCCAATCGCGGCAGTACATCGCCGCCGCTGGCATGGACGGGCTTTTTATCGATACCCTGACCGAAGACATCCCTCCCTGGGCGCTCACGCCCAAAGGCGAATTCCCCGCTGGATACACCGAAGCCGACTGGAGACGAGGAGTAACGACATTCCTGGACGCGGTCAAGGGCGAATTGGGCGCGGATTACAGCATCATCTTCAACGGCGTTACCAACGCGCCCGGCACCGAACTGACGATCCCCAATCAAAATTTTCTGGGGGTCACGGACGGCGCATCCTACGAGGCCTTCAGCGTCTACCTGAACATGGACGCGGACAACGAGACCCGGCAATGGTACTTCGACCACGCCATCATGACGGCCATGCAAGCGTTGGTCGATGCAGACAAGACCTTCCTTATCCAAGTTTCGGGCAGCGGCGGGCATCGCGAAACCCGACTGTATGCCCTGGCTTCCTTCCTCCTGCTTCAGACCGACAAAACTTATTTCTACTACGCCCCCAACGAAGCTGCCGTCCACTGGTACCCTGAATGGGAAATCGAGATCGGTGAACCATCGGGAGCCTACTATCGGGCCGAAGGCGTCTATCAGCGGGACTTCACACAAGCCAAAGTGTTGGTCAACCCGGGAAAACAACCTGTCACCGTCCAGTTGAACGGCGCATATAAAACATTGGATGGCGAGGCCCTGACGGAAGTCACGCTCAATGGGTACACCGGGACGATTTTGCTCAGGACAAAATAGGGGACATCCCCAAAATGAAGAATTCGCTGCACGCCTGGCCTTTGTCCTGTCCTCAGCGGTCGCCCCGGTCTTCTTTTCCGAG
>JAADGN010000142.1 GCA_013152325.1 Chloroflexota bacterium | reverse complement strand
TTCAACTGTCGGACATCGCCAGGTAACGGATGTGACCGGCACTTTTGGAAGTGCCGGTCACAAGATGCTTTGAGTGGAGATGAAGCGGAAGTGCCGGGCACCTGACTGGCAAAAAACAGCCCCCGTCTCCCGACGGGGGCTGTTGCGGCCTACTCTCCTATACAAATCCCATTATCATAGTAATAGCCGCAGGCTAGACAGCCAGCCTGGTCCCCATAGTAATCACTAGCGGGCCCACACTCTTTATCACCGCCATGCGACTCGTAGCAGCCCTCCACGTAAACGCTGAAGGAGGCGCAGTTCGAATCGCTGCCGCCGCCGGGCGTGCAGGTCTCCAGGCCGGTGTCGTAGAAGTAACCGTCCGGGCAATTCGTGTCGCCGCCGTTGGGTATGCAGGTCTCCAGGCTGGTGTCAAAGAAGTAGCCGTCCGGGCAGGTCGGGGTTTGACCGCCGCCCGGCACGGGCGCGCAGGTCTCCAGGCCGGTGTCGTAGTAGTAATTCTCCGGGCAGTTGGTATCGCCGCCGCCCGGGGAGGGCACGCAGGTCTCCAGGCTGGTGTCGTAGAAATAGCCTTCCGAGCAATTCGTGTCGCCGCCGTCGTTCGTCGGCAAACAGGTCTCCAGGCCGGTGTCGTAATAGTAGCCCTGCGGGCAGTCGGGGTAGTCGTAGCCATTCTCGCCGGGCACGCAGGTCTCCATCTCGATGTCGTAGTAATAGCCCACCGGGCAGCCCGGTCCCGGTCCGCCGCCTTCCAGCGCGCAGCACTGCAATTCGGCCTCGTAGTAGTAGCCCTCCGGGCAGCCGCTGTCGCAGGACTCCTGGCCGGGATACTCCGTGAAGCCAAAGTAACAATCCGACTGGCCGCCGCCCGGCAGACAGGCTTCGCTGTTGGCATCGAAGTAGTACCCGGTCGGGCAGTCGCCGTTCTCGTTCGGCGTGGGCTCGCAGCCCAGTTCGGTCGTCTGGTAGCCGGGGGCGCAGTCGCCGCCGGTCGGATCGCCGGGCAGCGGCGTGTATTCGCACTGCCCCGTCGACGTATCGTAGGTGTAGCCGGTCGGGCAGAGCGGCATCTCGCCGCCGGAATTCGGCGGCGGGGTGGTCGCCGGCGTGTCGCCGCCCTCGTCGCAGCCGGGGCCGCAGACCGTGATCTCCACCTTCGAATCCGGCGTGATCCCGCTGCAGGTCAGGCGGTTGGTCTGGGTCTGCGAACAGTCGAGCTCCTTGCCGTCCGCCGTCACCGTGTAGTCGCCGGCGTCCGTTATCGGCCCGCCCACGTCGACGTTGACGTAGCCGTTGCCGCCCTGGCAGAACGCGCCCGCCACGGAATACTCCGGCAGCTCACAACCGGGCAGGTCAGGCTCCCTGCCGGGCCGTCCCGGACGATAGGATGTCTCGACGCAGAAAGGCGGCGCGACCGGGGCGGCGATCACGCAGCGGAAGCCCAGGTCCGCACGGGTATCCTCCGGCGGCAGGAAAAAGCGGTTGGCCGAGGGGGTCTGATCCGGGCCGCTGGCGAAACTGCTGCTGCGCACCGAGCGCACTTTGCCGATCTCCGGGCCCATCGGGTTTTCGACCGGCGAGGTGCGGTAATAATTCGGGTCGTACCAGTCCGAGATCCACTCGAAGGTGTTGCCTTCCATGTCCAGGGCTTCGTAGAACGACCTGCCGGTCAGGTAGTGGGTCACGTTGGTCGTTCCGCCGACGCAGCCGTCGAAGTTCAGCAGGTCGCAGTTCGGAGCCGCGTCGCCCCAGGGATAAAGGTTGCCCTCCGGGCCGCGGGCGGTCTTTTCCCATTGGGCCTCGGTCGGCAGGAAGCCCTTGACCCACTTGCAATACGCGTCCGCCTGCTTCCAGTTGACGCCCACGATCGGTTCGTTGCCGAATTCGGGATTCTCGTATTTGGAAGCCCCCGGCTCGTCGGGCGGCGGGCAGGCGCCCAGCGCCACGCACTGCGCGTACATGCGGTTGGTGACCTTGGTGCGGTAGATCCAGAAGCCGTCCAGCACGACCGGATGCTCCGGGTTGTCCTCGCCGCCGTGTCCCATCGTGAATTCCCCCGGCGGGACGTACACCAAGATGCTGCCGTCTATCCACTCCATGGTGGTGCCCACGTCCGCCCCGACCAGGTCGATCGGGACAAGCGGCGTAACAGGCGACTTGCCGGAGCCGCCCCCGTCAGGAGGCTGCGCCGGCACAGGCGTGGGCGTCGCATTGCCTCCGCCGCAGGCCGTCAATATCAACGTCAAAATAACACTCGCAAAGAACAGGGCCGGAACTTTTCTCTTCATAACACTCTCCTCTCTTGCAACATTGACCTAAAAAGGCTTTCGCTATTTTTCCTGCTACAGTCTATGACAAGGGTCTCTCGATATCGTCTCGGCGGGAGACGACACAAGAGACCCCGCCCGCCATTTTTGTCGTGCGGCGGGACGGCACTAAACGTGGCCTGATTTTCAACCGCCTTGGGTCTTTTTCCGCCCAGACCAGCGCAAGTTCGCGGTCTGTTCGACTTTCGCACAAGACCCCACGCTAAACCACACAACTTTCGTCCATTATACAAAAATCCGCAGATTTTTCCCACCCCAAAAACGAACCAGCTCCTGAGCGGAGCGACTGAGGGCTTCAAGTGCCCGGCACTTCGAAATGCGTAGTAGCGACTTTCCTGACCCAGACCGTCAGGACTGGGTAGTCGCTTTTTTCGTCCATCAAATTTCAAGTGCCCGGCACTTTGGAAGTGCCGGGCACATCCATATCACGAATGTCACTTCGCCTTTTTGATCTCATCCACCGCTTCGGGATTGACCAGCGAGGAGGTGTCGCCCGGGTCCTGCCCCAGGTAGGCGGCGCGCACCATGCGGCGCATCACCTTGGCGTTGCGCGTCTTGGGCAGGTCGCTGACGAAGAGGATCTCCTTCGGCGCGAGCGCCTTGCCCATCGCCTCGACGACCATCCGGCGCAGTTCGGCGCGCAGCTCGTCGCCCGCCTGGTGACCGGGGGCCAGCACGCAGAAGAGCACCAGCGCGCTGCCCTTGATCTCGTGCGGCACGCCGATGGCGGCGGCCTCCATGATGGCCGGATGCGCCACCACCACCGATTCGGCCTCCGCCGGGCCGAGCCGCTTGCCCGCCACCTTGATGGTGTCGTCCGAGCGGCCCAGGATATACCACAACCCGTCCGAATCCCTGGCGGCGAAATCGCCGTGCACCCACACGTCCGGCCAGCGCGACCAGTACGTTTCGATGTAGCGCTGCGGGTCCTTCCAGAAGCCGCGCGTCATGCCGATCCAGGGGGCCTTGATGACCAGTTCGCCGACCTCGTCCGTGACCGAGTTGCCGTCCTCGTCGAAGACGTCCGCGGCGATGCCGGGGCAGGGGCCGGAGAAGGCGCAGGCCTTGAGCGGCAAAATCGGGTTGCCCATCACGATCCCGCCGGAGATCTCCGTCCCGCCGGAGTAGTTGATGATCGGGCGTTTCCCCCCGCCGACCTTCTCGAAGAGCCACATCCAGGGGCCGGGGTTCCACGGCTCGCCGGTCGAGGCGAAGAAGCGCAGGCTGGAAAGGTCGTGCTTTTGCCAGTGTTCGTCGCCCTTGGGGATCAGCGCCCGCACCAGCGTGGGCGAGATGCCCAGCGTGGTGATCCTGTGCCGCGCCACCATCGCCCACAGGCGGTCGGGGCCGGGATAATCGGGCGCGCCGTCGTAGATGAAGAACGTCCCGCCCAGCAGCAGCGCCCCGAAGACCAGCCAGGGGCCCATCATCCAGCCCATGTCGGTCATCCAGTACAGGATCTCGCCGGGATGCAGGTCGGTGCCGAAGGCCATATCCTGCGCGCCCTTGACGGGGAAACCGGCATGGGTGTGCACCGCCCCCTTCGGGCGTCCGGTCGTGCCGGAGGTGTAAATGACCATCAAGATGTCTTCGGCCTCGGTCACTTCCGTCTTGGCAGCGGCCGGCTGCGGGTCCACCAGCGCGTGCCACCAGTGGTCGCGTCCGGGCTGCATGGCCACGTCCAGCCCGGCCCGGTTGACGACGATCATGTGCCGCAGGGTCGGCACCTGCGCGGCGGCGAGGTCGGCGACCGTTTTCATCGTCACCGCCTTGCCGCGGCGGAAGATGCCGTCGGCGGTAAGGAGCGCCTTCGCGTCGGCGTCCTTCAGGCGGGTCACGACCGCGCTGACGCCGTAGCCGGAGAAAAGCGGCAGGATGACCCCGCCGATCTTGGCGACCGCCAGCAGCGCGACCACGATCTCCGGGATCATGGGCATGTAAATGCCGATCGCGTCGCCCTTGCCCAGTCCCAGCGAGCGCAGGGCGTTGGCGGCCCGGTTGACCTGGCGATGGAGTTCGCCGTAGGTCACGCTGCGCGTCGCGCCCTCCTCGCCCTCCCAGATGAAGGCCGTCTGCGCCTCGGTCGGCGTGCCGACGTATTTGTCCAGGCAGTTGTGGACGATGTTCATCTTGCCGTCCACACACCATTTCGGCCAGGGGATGCCCTGCGAGAAATCCACCACGCGCGAATACGGTTCGTAGAACTGGATATCCAAAAATTGCAAAACGGCTTCGCTGAACCAGGCCACGTCTTCCGTGGAGCGGCGCATCAGTTCGTCGAAGCCGTCAATGCCGTGCAGGCGCATGAAGCGCGTCAGGTTGGCTCGCTCGATGTAATCCGGCGTGGGCCGCCAGACGATCTCCCCCCCAAATTCAAATTGCTCACTCATGTTTGCTCCTCCTTTGGCCGAGAAGGGAAAAAGTATCGATCCGTACAAAAAATTCGCCGTGAGGCTGTGCAGAACAGGTTCACGGATGCAGCAATTATATCCCCCTAACAAAGCTCTTGCAAATGTAATCCTGGCCGGGGCGGCAATTCCATCGGGGTCAGGAGACCCCGACACATCGAAAGTCGGGGCGGCAAATGATTGGCGGAGGTGACCGGCACTTGGGAAGTGCCGGTCACCTGACGCTCAGGGCGGCGCGGGGGATCGGGAAATATTTTCGGCTTGACGCCTTCCCCACACAATGGTATAGTTGCGCCCAACATGAAAGCCTACCGCTCACATACCATGTCCAGCAGCAATTCTACTACCCGTCGAGGCAACGGGACGTTGACGCGTGAGTGTTAGGCACAGGTAATGTCATATCAGCCACAGCCAGGCAAACGTAAAAACGCCCCGAAATCAACGGGGCGTTTTTCTTTGTCCAAGATTCGAAGGAGATTCCCATGCGTTCCCTTGCATCCCCAGATACCCCGGTCTATGTTGTCCCGGACGAAAACCTGGTGCCGACCAGCGACCACCTTTCCCGGATGGTGGACATCCCGCCCTCGCGCATGTTCATCATCAAGAAATCACTGCAGGTTTACCGGGAGAAATTTCCCGGCAGTCCAGTGTACGACGCCTCCCAGGGCGACGGCGGCGCCAGCCTGCCCGGCACGCCGCCCGAGATATTGGCGCGCGCGGCCCAAATGCAGGCGGAACACGGCACCGGCTACGACTCTCCTTTCGGGACCGCCGCCTTCCGCCAGACCGTGGTGGAGAAATACTGGCAGTTGGAGCCCGACCTGGGAATCGGCCCCGCCAACGTGGTCGCCACGGTGGGCGGACGCGACGCCCTGACCAAAGCCTACCGGGCCATGCTGGCTTTGGGGCACGGCCGTCAGGGCGACGCCCTGATCGTCTCGCGCGTGCCCTGGATCTCGTACAACTGGGGGCCGTATGGCGTTGGCGCCAACGTCATCCTGGCGCCCGGTCACGCCAGGGACGGCTGGACGTACACCGAGGAGGGCATTCAAGCCTGCGTCGAATTCGCGGCCCGCTCGGGCCGCAAAGCGGCCGGACTGGTCATCACCAACCCGGACAACCCGACCGGGCAGACCATCCCGGTCGAGCGTCAGGCAGCCCTGGGGCGCGCCGCGCTGCAGGCCGGCGTCGCTTTCGTGCTCTACGACTGGATCTACCACCAGGTCACCGACGAAGAGCCGATGGACCTGAACGCGTTCCTGCGGCATTTCGACCCCGCCGAGCGCAAACGTCTCATCTTCCTGGACGGCCTCACCAAGAGCCTGGGCGCGTCCAACGTCCGCAGCGCGCACCTGATCGCCTCGGAAGACGTGACCCGATTCATCGTCGCCCGCGCTTCGCACAATGTCATCCCGCCCTTTTACGGGTTGGCCGTTGCGATGGCGGCTTATGAGATGGGTTACCGCGCAGCCAGCCGCTCCATTGTCGAGCCGACCAACGCCAGCCGCATCGTGCTGCGCGATTTCCTGGAGCAGCACGGTTTCACCTACATTCTGGGCAAAGGGTATTACGCCTTCATCCACGTCGGGCCGTGGCTGGCGGCGCGCGGCTGGCAGGACACCGAACCCCTGGGGCAATACCTGGCCGAAGAACACGGCCTGGCGGTCGTGCCGGGCGCTTTCTTCTCGGCCTACGGCGGAGAATGGATCCGCTTCTCGTATGCGATGCCGGTCGAGCGAACCCGCGGCGCAGCCGAGCGGTTGCTGCAAGGCCTGCAAGCGCTGGCGTGATCCCGGGAGCAGCGACCCCAAGAGATGTGCGGCAGTTACAAGACAGGATGTGCGGCAGTTGTACTGCCGCACCCCGCACCACCAGGGCACCCGCCAGTGCAACTGTCGGGCAGCTTCAGGAAAGAGGTTGTAGACAGTTGCGGCACCAAAGGATGTG
>JAADGN010000149.1 GCA_013152325.1 Chloroflexota bacterium | reverse complement strand
GTCGCACATCGCCGGATTACTGCCCGAAGAGTATCGGGGCGTCTACGCAGGATCAGCCATTTTTCCCGCAACACAAACCAGTCGATCAGGTTCTTATTGAGACCGCCGGGATTTGATGGGGCGCTGGCGGCAAAACGGAGGCTTTGCGGGCGTGATACGCCTGCTATTCCCGGACAGATCCTGGAAACCCGGGAGGCCTTTTCCGGGAGCACAGATTTACAGCTATAATGGTAGGGCGTCCGCCGCTGCCCAGCCGCCAGAATGGACAGAGCAAGGCGTCAGCCTGAGCAGTTCCGGACGTCATCCAACATGAGTTTTATCGGCACGCTCTTCTCATCCCTCCCCTATTTAAACTGGCCCACCCCGTTTGGCTGGCTGGTGTGGTCATGCATACTCGGCACGACCGTGTGGCTGCGCTTCAAATGGCTGCACTACCAGCCGCCCTGGAAGGGACGTTCCTGGCTGGTCCTGATCGGCTTGTTCGTGTTGGTCCCTCTGACCAGTCTGTTCATCGGGATACGGCTGAACACGGACGCCGTCATGCCAATGCCGGGTGTGCCCACCGAATCGCCGGGCGCGGCGCTGATGGTCTTCTCCGCGCTGCCCTGGATGCTGGGCGGCGGCATACTCGGCCCGACGGCAGGATTCATCCTGGGGGCTTTCGCCGGATTACTGCGCGCGCCCTGGGATACCCACACCTTGTTCACATCCATCGAACTGGCGCTGATGGGAATGATATTCAGCGCCGCCGTCCGCCAGCGCTACCGCACATTCTCGTACCGCGTGCTGCGACAACCGCTGGTCAGCGCCATCATCCTGATCCCCATTTTCACCCTGCTGTACGTGCCGGGCGTGTTTCTGAGCGTGCCCGACCCGTCCGCTACTGTGCGGCTGGATTTCGCCCTGAGCAACACGGGCATGGCAACCCTGGCGATGGCAGGCGAACTGCTCGTCGCCGGCATCATCGCGCAGATACTGGCAGTCGCCTTCCCGGCGGCCTGGGGACGCGCCCAGGCGCTGCGCCCATCTCCCGCCGAAAAACGCCTGGAGACGCGCTTCCTGATCGGCACGGGCACCTTCATCACGCTGCTCCTGCTCACCCTGCTGATCGGCGATTGGATCGTGGCGGGCAACGCGGCCAGTCAAATGCTCTCAGAGCGGCTGGCCAACGCGGCGCAGATGTCTGCGGAAAGCGTGCCCTTCTTTTTGGAGACCGGGCAAAACCTGGCGGCGCAGCTGGCCGCCGACCCAAGCCTCCTGTCAACCGACGGCCCCGAACTTTCCGACATCCTGGGACAAAAAATCCGCTCGGTGCCGTATTTCAGCCAGTTGCTCGTCGCAGACGCCGACCGGACCATCCTGGGAGAATACCCCCCGGCAGGCAGCGATGCAGACCGGGAACTCACGCCAGAGGAGACAACCGGCATTGGCCTTGCCTTCGACGGGGTTTTGAGCCAGGTCTATACGATCCAACCGCGGGAAGGGAGCAACGCGGCGCGGGTCTCCTTCCTGATAGCCATCCTGGATGGCGACGGGAGCGTCCGCCGCGTCCTGCTGGGACGCACCGACCTGGGCACCAACCCCCTCACCCTGCCGCTGCTCAACAGCCTGGACAGCATGTCCACCCTGCACGGCACGGGTTTCCTGATAGACGAGAACGGGCGCATCCTCTATCATCCCGACACCAGCCGCATCATGACCGAATATCAGGGCCAGCGCAGCAGCAATGCGATGTACTACGACGATACGTCGTCGACGGGGACGCGCCAACTGGTCTATTATCAACCGGTCATTGGCCGCCCCTGGGCGGTCGTATTGACCGTCCCTGCCCAGCAGGTGCAGCAACTGGCGCTCAATATTGCCGCGCCGCTTTCGATAATGATTTTCTTCCTGGCGCTGATCGCGCTGGTCTCGCTGCGGGTCGGCCTGCGCGTGATCTCCCAGTCGTTGCAGAGCCTGGCCAATGAAGCCGGAAGAATCGCCCAGGGACGCCTGGACCGCCCGCTCAAGGCGACCGGCGTGGATGAAGTCGGTCAACTGCGGCGCGCCTTCGAACAGATGCGCGTCAGCCTGAGGGACCGGCTCGAAGAACTCAACCGCCTGCTGGTCGTCAGCCGCGGCGTGGCCTCCAGCCTGGACATGAAAGATGCCTTCCAACCCGTTCTGGACGCCATCCTGACTACCGGCGCGAACTCGGTACAAGTCGTGCTCTCGCCCGAGATCATCCCCGAGTCGATGGTCGAGATGCCCACCCGCTTTGCCGTAGGCCCGGCGCAGAACAGGTACACGCACCTGGACGAACAGATCCTGGCGATGACCCGGGCGCAGGAAAAACTCGTCCTGCCGAACCTGACCCGGACGAGCGGCGGGCTGGAACTCGATGAGAGCCAGCCGCGCCCGGCCGCGTTGCTGGCCCTCGCGCTGCGCAACGAGAATCGTTTCTACGGCGTGCTGTGGGCGGCCTACGACAAACCGCACCTGTTCACCGAAGCGGACATCCGCTTTATCAGTACCTTGGGCGGTCAGGCCGCGCTGGCGGCGACCAACGCACAGCTCTTCCTGAGCGTGGAAGTTGGACGCCAGCAACTGGAATCGATCCTGGCCTCGACGCCCGATCCGGTGCTGGTCACCAACCATCAAAACCTGCTGCTGCTCGCCAACCCGGCCGCCTGGCAGGTGCTTGGCATCGCCGCCGGTGGCGAAGAATGGCAGCCCGTCGAACACGCCATCAGCCAGCCAGCCCTGCTCGAGCTGCTCAAGGCCTCGTCCAAAGAGAAACAATCGGCCGAGATCGTCCTGCCCAACGGACAGACCTTCCTGGCGACGGCCTCATCGGTCATCGCGGAGGGCCAGCCCATCGGGCGGGTATGCATCCTGCGCGACGTGACCCACTTCAAGGAGTTGGATACGCTGAAATCCGAGTTCGTCGCCACCGTCAGCCACGACCTGCGCTCGCCGCTGACGCTGATGCGCGGCTACGCGACCATGCTGGAGATGGTCGGCGAGTTGAACGAACAACAGCGAGGGTATGTGCGCAAGATCATCGCCGGCGTCGAGAATATGTCCCGGCTGGTCAACAACCTGCTCGACCTGGGACGCATCGAGATTGGCGTTGGGCTGCAAGTGGAGAAAGTCCCCGTGCTGGATATCCTGGAACGCGTGACCAGCGCCCTGCAACTCCAGGCCAGCCAGAAAAACATCACGCTGTCCGTTGAACTGCCGCCCGACCTGCCGCGCCTGATCGAAGCCGACCAGGCCTTGCTGCATCAAGCAATTTACAACCTGGTCGAGAACGCCATCAAGTACACCAACCCGGGCGGCGACGTGATCGTCCGCGCGCGCACCACGCAGGACGACATCCTCTTCGAGATCCAGGACACCGGCATCGGCATCAAGCCGGCCGATCTGCCGCGCCTGTTCGAAAAATTCTATCGCGGCACACAGCGCGAAGCCCGCGCCCAACATGGGACAGGGCTTGGGCTGGCCATCGTGCGCTCCATCGCCGAGCGGCACGGCGGACGCGTCTGGGTGGACAGCCAGGTCGACAAAGGCAGCACCTTCTGTCTCCAGATCCCGCTCACGCAGCCAAAAGACAGCAGAGGGGGAAAATAGGTACCTGTCCGAAAACCCTTTTGCAGCAAAGCCCTTATACCATTTGGGTACGGGTCGTCGAAAAACACTCCTCGCAGGGTCGCCTTGAGCATTGCCGGAGCCGCCGAATCTCGTTTGACCGAATCCCGCACGTTACGGTATAATAGCGTGCCAGTCTTGGAGCCTAGGACTGGCTAAAAAATTGCTATCATTCGAATTGTGAGGTAATACGTAATGCCGAAACGAACTTATCAACCCAAGAAACGCCGCCGCGTGCGCGTACATGGTTTCCGCGCCCGCATGGCGACCGCCGGCGGGCGCAAGGTGCTCAAGCGCCGCCGCGCCAAAAGCCGCTACAGGCTAACCGTGAAGGCGAACGAACACGTCAAGAAGACTCAGTGGTAAACCTTCCGTCTGTGCGGAATCCCAAAGCGGCCTGCCTATTCTTGAGTAGTACGCCTGAGCAAATCGATCCTGAAAAGTGTTCGAGGTAACGGGTGCAGCGTCAATTTCGTCTGACCCGGTCAACCGATTTCAAGCGGGTGCGGCGTTATGGAAAATCTTATGCCCACCCGCTCGTCGTGTTGATAGCCCTATCTCGCGAACAGCCCGGGACGCGGATCGGAGTGGCTGCCGGTCGTTCAGTGGGAAATGCTGTAAGGCGCAACCGGGCCAAACGTCTGTTGCGAGCCGCCGTCCGGACATTGCTTCCGGAGATCGCTCCCGGATGGGACCTGGTTCTGATCGCCCGCTCCCCCATTATCAAGGAAAAAATGCCCGTCGTCCGCACAGCCCTGGTCTCGCTTTTACAGCGCGCCCAGCTTTTGAATCCGCCTCATGATGCGTGAATTTTACCTGCCCAACGATTACCCGGACGAACCCCACCTGCGCGACTTGCCGCGCAGGCCGCGTTATTGGCCGCGTCTGGTCGTGCTGACGTTCATCCGCCTGTACCAAAAGACCATCTCGCGCGGCCTGCCGGAAGGAACCTGCCGTTTCTACCCATCCTGCTCGCACTACGGGTACCAGGCCATCTACAAATACGGCCTGCTAAAAGGTTCTTTCATGGCCACCTGGCGAGTGCTGCGCTGCAACCCCTTCAACCCGGGCGGGTTCGACCCCGTGCCTTAGGAGAGACATTAACCCCAATGAAAGTGAAACATAGTATCCTTATTTTGATGGCCGTGCTGCTGTCTGTGCTGTTAAGCGGGTGCTCCGGCGCCGCGATGCGCAGCAACAGTTGGGCCGGCCTGACAGCAGACGAAAGTACAGCCTATCTTGCCAATGGCTCGTTCGTCTATGCCGTCAACCTGGGCAACGGCAGCGAAGCCTGGCGCTACCCCGCCGAAGATGCGGACAGCAAATTGTCGTTCTTCGCAGCGCCCGCCCTGACAACCGACGGTCAACTGATCATCGGCAGCGCAGGCTCCAACCACAGCCTGATCAGCCTCGACCCCAAAAACGGCTCTGAGAACTGGCGCTTCAGCGGCGCGGAAGATCGCTGGATCGCCAGCCCGCTGGTTACCGAAGACGCCATCTACGCCCCCAACGCCGACGGCACGCTCTACGTGCTCAGCCTGGACGGCTCCCCCCTGTGGACGATGTCCATCGGCGGGACGCTCTGGGGGCAGCCCGTCAGCGACGGCGACCTGGTCTACCTCACATCGCTCGACCACCATCTCTACGCCATCGATCCGCAAAACCACGACGCACCCGTCTGGGACGTGGCGCTCAAGGGCGCGATCCCCGGCGCGGCGACCCTCGGCCCGGATGGAATACTCTACCTCGGCTCGTTCGGCGCGGAGTTGGAAGCGGTGAATTCGTCCACCCGCAAGATCGTCTGGAACACCGTCACCGACGGCTGGATTTGGGACGCCCCCGCGCTGGATGGCGAGACCCTCTACTTCGGCGACCTGAACGGCTATTTCTATTCCATCGACGCCACAAACGGCAGCCTCAACTGGGACCCGATCCAGCCCGACGGCCCGATCGTCGGCAGCCCGCTGGTAATGCCCGAAGCCATCGCCATCGCCACAGAATCCGGCTCCGTGTACGCCATCGACCGTGATGGCCGCATAGTCTGGAAGCAAACCATCGGCGGCAAACTCTACGGCAACCCCGTCCTGGCCGGAGACCTGATCCTGGTCTCCCCGATGGAAGCCGGCTTCGTACTCGCCGCCCTTGATACCGACGGAAAACAGGTGTGGACTTTCACACCTGCCAAATAAGTGAAACGGAAGAAAAATTATGTGGGATACCTTCATCGTCATCCCGATGACCAACACCCTGTTGTACATCTACAGCTTTCTGGGGCAGCTTTTCGGCACCGAACACATGTTTGGTATCGCGATCATCCTGTTCACCATCCTGATCCGCGGCATCACCTGGCCGCTGACGACCAAACAGCTCAAGGGCACCCAGGCCATGCAGGAACTCCAGCAAGACAAAGAGTGGCAGGCCATCCAGAAAAAACATAAGGACAACAAGGAAAAACTGGCCCAGGAACAGATGCGGATCTACAAGGAACGCGGCATCAGCCCCTTCAGCTCCTGCCTGCCGACCCTGATCCAGTTCCCGGTCATTATCGGCCTCTACCAGAGCATCATCCGCGCGCTGGCCTCAACCCCGCTCTCACTGCTGAAGTTGACGCGCAGCATCTACCCCTTCCTGGACATTTCCTCGATCATCCCGCTCAACAGCCATTTCCTGTGGATGGACCTGAGCCGCCCGGAAAATGTCAAACTGCTCGGCTACAGCATCCCCACCCTGGCGATCATCGTCGTCATCACATCCTACATCCAGTCCAAACTGACGATGCCCGCCAACACCAGCAACCCCGGAGACCAGGGCGCAGCCATGGGCAACATGATGAGCATCTACATGCCCTTCCTGATGGGCTACTTTGCCCTGACCTTTGCGTCCGGTCTTTCGATCTATTTTGTCACCAGCAACCTGCTGGGCATTCTGCAATATGCCATGATGGGACGCGCCAACTGGCAAAACCTGCTGCCCGGCAAAAAAAGCTAGGGAGGTTTACCATGGAAGAGAGAACGACCCTGGAAGTTATCGCCCCCACTGTAGAAGAAGCCATCAGTCAGGGTTTGGCACAACTGGGTCTTCCTGCAGAGGCCGTCTCGGTCGAAGTGCTCGACTCGGGCGGCAAAGGATTTCTGGGATTGGGCGGACGGCAGGTACGCGTCCGGCTGACCCTCAACGCGGACCCGGAAACTGCGCCCGCGTCCCAATCCGAATCCGCCCCCGCATCGCAGCCGAAACCGGAGGCTGTTCCCGCTCCAGCCGCCGAATCCAGGCCCGCGGCGGAAAACGACCGCCTGCTCAACATGGCTGAAGAAGTGGTCTCCAAGATGCTGCACCTGATGAAACTCGAGGCCCAGGTCTCGGCCCGCTACGACGAACCAGACCGCAACGGACGGCAGGCCGTCTACGTGGACGTGCGCGGCAAAGACCTCTCCGTGCTGATCGGGCGCCGCGGCGAAACCGTCAACGCCTTTCAGCGCATCGCTGCGCTGATCGTCAGCAAGGAGATGGAACAGTGGGTGCGCCTGGTCGTGGACGTGGAAGGCCACCGCGGCCGCCGCGAGCGTCAACTGCGCCAGATGGCACGCCGCATGGCCGAGCAGGCCGTCAAAACCGGCCGCCGCCAAACACTGGAGCCGATGCCCGCCAGCGAACGGCGCCTTGTCCACATGGAACTGCACGACCATCCGGATGTGGAGACCCTGAGCGTCGGCGAAGACCCGTACCGCAAAGTCACCATCAAACCCAAGAATTCGTAGGTACGCCAAGTGCCAGTTACGACAAAAGTAACTGGCACTTTTCTTCCTTGAAAAAGAAAGGGGGGCTTGCAAATCACCCCCCGACCTCCCAAATCCAACGCCGTATCGGGGGGAGACCCGGGAAGAGGCACCCCCCTCACGCGCCATCCTTCACGCGGGCTGTCCTCAGGTATAATTCAGGCATGCCCAATCTCGTCCCCATAGAAGCGATAGATTATCTGGTCATCGGCCACGTCTCGCGCGACATCACGCCCGACGGGCCGCGTCTGGGCGGGACAGCCGCCTACGCCGCGCTGACGGCGCGCGCCCTGGGGCTGCGCGTCGGCATCGTCACCGCCTGCGACGACAAGACGCCGTTGGACGCACTGCCGGGCATCCCTGCCGTCTGCGTGCCATCCGAACACACGACCACTTTCGAGAACCGCTATACCGCCGAGGGCCGTCAACAGATCATCCGTCACGTCGCCGCGCCGATCCCGTTCGAGCATGTCCCGGACGTATGGCGGCGCACGCCCATCATCCATCTCGGGCCGATCGCCGGAGAGATCCCCTCCCGCCCCCCTGCGGGATTCACGCCAGCCCTGCTTGGGCTGACGCCGCAAGGCTGGCTGCGCGCCTGGGACGCGGAAGGGCGCGTCCGCCCAGGGAAATGGGACGAAGCGGAAGCCGCCCTGAACGGCGCGGGAGCCGCCGTCGTCAGCGTCGAAGACGTGAACGGCGACGAGGAGCGCATCGAAGAGATGGCGCTCGCCAGCCGCGTGCTGGTCGTCACCGAAGGCGCGCAGGGCGCGCGGCTATACTGGAACAACGACGAGCGCCGCTTCCACGCCCCCAAAATGGACGAAGTGGACGCCACCGGCGCGGGCGATATTTTCGCGGCGGCCTTTTTCATCCGCCTGTATACCACGCGTGACCCCTGGGAGGCAGCCCGTTTCGCCACCCAACTCGCGGCGCGCTCGGTGGCCCGCGCAGGGCTTGCAGGCATCCCCACCCTGGAAGAAATCCAAACCTGCCAGATGGAGGTTTTATAGTTCATGGCACGCATTTATACGCTCGTCAATCAGAAAGGCGGGGTCGGCAAGACGACCACCGCCATCAACCTGGGAGCCTACCTCGCGCAGCACGGCCAGCGGGTTTTGGTCGTGGATGTCGACCCGCAGGCCAACGCCACCTCCTGCCTGGGCATCGACAAACACACCGTCAACGGCGGTTCGTACGAGGCCCTGCTCGGCCTCTCCCCGGCGACTTCGCTGATTCTGTACAACGAACGGCTGAAGATCTCCCTGCTGCCATCCTCGCCCGCGCTGGCCGGAGCCGAGGTGGAACTGGTCAACGAGACGGAACGCGAGACCCGCCTGAAAGAGGCCCTGGCTCCGCTCTCTGACCGCTACGACTATTTGCTGATCGACTGTCCGCCCTCGCTGGGATTACTGACCATCAACGGCCTGATCGCTGCGCAGGACGGCGTGATCATCCCCGTGCAATGCGAATACCTGGCCCTGGAAGGGCTCGGCCAGTTGACGGAAACCATCCAGCGCGTCCGCTCGGCGCTCTTCCCGGATTTACGCGTGCGCGGCGTTGTCCTGACCATGTTCGACGGGCGCACCAATCTCTCCGGCGACGTGGTGGCCGAGGTCAACCGCCATTTCCCGGAGCAGGTGTTCAAGGCCATCGTACCGCGCAGCATCCGACTGGCCGAAGCGCCGTCCTACGGGCTGCCCATCTCGGCCTATGCGCCCGATTCCATGGGCGCGCAGGCCTACGATGCGCTGGCGCGCGAGCTGTTGGCCGGGGATGGCGTCTAGAAAACACACATCGTGCTCCTGACGGGGTCCAGCCCCGCCAGGAACCAAACCACGCAAGGCGGCTGCCCTTTCGGGCACCATACTAGGGCACTTTCCCCGCCGCCGCGCCGCCGGGATGCTTCGCGAGAACGGCGGCTGGAGCATTTTCAAGAACCAGGAGAAGATTATGGCAAAACGAACCGGTCTCGGCAAAGGATTGGACGCCCTGATCCCTGCCGGTCAGACGCCAGCCGCGGGAGGCGAGGGCGGCATGGCGCAGGTTTCAGTGGAGGCAATCTCCCCCAACCCGCGCCAGCCCCGGGTCAATTTCGACGCGGATGAACTGGATGAACTGGCCGCCTCGATCCGCGAGCATGGCGTCATCCAGCCCCTGATCGTCTCCCCGCCAATAAACGGCAAATACACCCTGATCGCCGGTGAGCGCCGCCTGGAGGCCTCGCGCAAGGCCGGTCTGCGCCGCGTGCCTGTCGTCATACGGCAGGCCAGCGACCAGCAACTGCTCGAACTGGCGCTGATCGAGAACGTCCAGCGCGCCGACCTGAGTCCGCTCGAAGAGGCCGAAGCCTACCACCAGTTGACAAGTGAATTCGGTCTCTCGCACGATGAGATCGCGGGACGGGTGGGCAAAAGCCGCGTCGCCGTGACCAACACACTGCGCCTGCGCAACCTGTCGCAGCCCGTCAAGGAGGCCCTGGTCAACAAAGAGATCAGCGGCGGACACGCCCGCGCCCTGCTGGGCCTTGCCACAGAGCAGGCACAGGCAGCCGCCCTGAAAACGGTCATCGCACGGGGCTTCAACGTCCGCCAGACGGAGGAACTGGTGCGCAAATTGAGCGGCGAGAAGCCGCCCGCCAAAGAAAAGGCCGCGCCAGCGCCCGAAATCACGGAAATCGAAGAACGCCTGCGCGCCAGTTTGGGGACAAAAGTCACGCTGCGCCACGGGAACAAAGGCGGCAGCGTTACCATTCATTATTACTCCGACGAAGAATTGGATACCCTGCTGGAACGATTGCTATAATTCTTTGTGGAGGCATGACGGCGTCGCGCCTCCACAAAACCAATATGAAAATCCTGCACAACGCCCGCATTTACACCCTCGACCCCTCCCAGCCCGCCGCCTCGACGCTGGTGATCGACGGCGGACGCATTGCAGCGGTCGGCGGGGGCGAATTGACGGAACAATTTCCCCGCGCCGTAAAACAGGATATGGGCGGACGCGTCATCCTGCCCGGCCTGACAGACGCCCACATCCACCTGGAACATTACGCCCTCGGCCTGCACAAAATAGACTGTGAAACGGATACCCGCGCCGAATGCCTGCGCCGCGTCGCCGAACGCGCCCGCGCCCTCCCTCCCGGCGAGTGGGTTCTGGGTCACGGCTGGAATCAGAACATTTGGCCGGAGGGGTTCGGCGCAGTCGCCGACCTGGATGCCATCGCGCCGCGCAACCCCGTCTTCCTGACGGCCAAGTCGCTGCATGCAGCCTGGGCGAACAGCGCAGCGCTCAAGCTGGCGCATATCACAAAAAGCACGCCCGACCCCAAGAACGGGGAAATCCAGCGCGACGCGCACGGAGAGCCGACCGGCATCCTGCTCGAAACCGCGCTCGGACTGGTCGATGCGATCATCCCGCAGCCGGACGTGGATGCCGTTGCGGAGGCCATTCGCCAGGCACAGCCCATCCTGTGGAAAATGGGGCTGACCGGCGTTCATGATTTCGACCGCCGCAAATGCTTCATGGCCCTGCAGCAACTCCACGCCCGCGGCGAACTGCGCCTGCGCGTGGTCAAGAGCATCCCGGTCGATGACCTGCCCCACGCGGCCGCGCTCGGCCTGCAAAGCGGATTCGGCGACGACTGGCTGCGCATCGGCGCAGTGAAAGTCTTTATGGACGGCGCGCTCGGCCCGCGCACTGCGGCCATGCTCGAACCCTACTTGAATCAAACACAAAATCGGGGTATCCTGAATATGGATGCCGAGCGGCTTTTCGAGATCGGCCGTCAGGCAGTCGAAAGCGGCCTGGGGTTGGCCGTCCATGCCATCGGCGACCACGCCAACCGCGAAACCCTGAACGCGTACGCCCAACTGCGGGATTTCGAGCAGGCCAACGGGCTGCCGGCGCTGCGTCACCGCATCGAGCACGTCCAGGTACTGCATCCAGACGACGCCGGACGGCTGGCCGCGCTGGACGTCATTGCCTCGATGCAGCCAATCCACGCCACCTCGGATATGGAGCCGGCCGACCGTTACTGGGGTGAGCGAACCAGGCTGGCCTACGCCTGGCGGACACAACTGGACTCCGGCGCCCGGCTGGCCTTCGGCTCGGACGCGCCGGTCGAGTCGCCCAACCCCTTCCGGGGATTGCATGCCGCGGTCACCCGTCAACGCGCAGACGGTTCGCCCGCCCCCGAAGGCTGGCACCCCGAACAACGCCTGACCTTCCAGGACGCGTTGGCGGGCTTCACGACAGGCCCTGCCTACGCCGCCAATATGGAAGACCGCCTGGGACAACTGTCTCCCGGCTGCCTGGCAGATTTGATCACGTTGGATGATGACCCGTTCGTTTGTCCGCCCGGCGAACTGCATGCGCTGCAGCCCGTCGCGACGATGGTTGGCGGTGAATGGGTCTGGAAAACACAAGAATGGGGCACATCATCATGACACAACAACTTCGACTTACGCCGGAAATGCTGGTCCCCCGCCTGGGCGAGCACCTCGTCCGCCAGGGGCATATCAGCGAAGCAGCCCTGCAAAAGGCGCTCGACTACCAGCAGGAGCAGATCGCGCTCGGCAATCACCCGCTGCTCGGGCAGGCGCTCCTCGATCTGAAGTTGATCGACAAGGTCACTCTCGATCAGGCGGTCACCGAGCAGATCATCCAGCTGCGAGGCGCGCTCCAGGCCGCCAATCGCAGTCTGGAACGCCGTGTACAGGAGCGCACAGCCGAACTGCAGGAAGCCCTGCATCGGCTCTCCGAACTTTCGCAGTTGAAAGCCAATTTCGTCTCCAACATTTCGCATGAACTGCGTACGCCGCTGACCCACATAAAAGGGTATGTCGAACTGCTGGTAACCGAATCGCTGGGACCGCTGACCGAAGAACAGCGCCACGCCCTCCAGGTCAGTCAACAATCCACCAGCCGCCTCGAAAGCCTGATCGAAGACCTGATCATGTTCTCCCTGACTTCGCGCGGCGAACTGGCCATCAAGCAGGAAGCCGTGGATATCCGCCGTCTTGCCAACCTGAGCATCAAGGCGACTGCGCAAAAAGCCGAAGAGCGCGGCGTCACAGCCCACGCGGTGCTGGATGAGTACCTGCCCCTCGTCCAGGCAGACAGCCAAAAGATCGCCTGGGTGTTGGGACAACTGCTGGACAACGCCATCAAATTCACGCCTTCCGGCGGACGCGTTGTCTTGAGAATCCAGCATGAAAATGACAGCCTGGTGACCGTATCTGTCACGGACACAGGCATCGGCATCCCGCCCGAACGGCAGGAAGAGGTATTCGAACCCTTCCACCAACTCGACGGATCGGCCACCCGGCGCTACGGCGGGACCGGGCTGGGGCTGTCGCTGGTGCGCCAGATCGTGGAAGCACACGGCTCCATGCTCGAAGTGCAATCCGTAGAAGGCCGGGGCTCGACCTTCAAATTCCCGCTGCTCGTCTCAACGGACGCCGCCAAGAAACCGTCACGGGATTGACATCCCGAAAAACACACTGTGGACGCTCAAACGCTAAAAACCATCTACACACTCTCGCAGATTGCTGTCCAGACGAAAGACTGGAAAGATGCCCTGGACACTTTGATCGCGTCCCTGCGAGAGCAATTTGTCTTTGACAACCTGGCCATTTACACGATTGACGGATCCGGCCGCGCCGCCGAGGTAGCTTACGCCCGCGCGGTCGGGCGCGGCCAGAGCGCAGAAGCGGACGCCGCCTGGGGGGAAGACATCGCCGGACAGGCACTGGCAGACAACGAAATTGTTGTTCGAACGCCGCAAAGCGGGGATAAGGACAGCAACCGCATCGCACAAGCATACCTGATCGGCCTGCCTCTGAATACCGCGGACGGCACGATCGGCGCCCTGGTCTTCGTACGCTTTGGAGGCCCGGCCTACACAGAGGAACAAATCCGTCTGGCATCTTTGACGGCGACGATGGTCGCCTATATCTTCGAAAAGCAATCCTGGCAGGAGAACCTTGCCCAATTGGAAGCCGTTCAAAGACAAATGCGCCTGCAAGAGGATTTTGTCGCCACGATCTCGCATGAACTGCGCACGCCGTTGGGGTTCATCAAAGGCTACAGCACCACCTTGCTGCGCGAGGATACGACCTGGGACGAAGCCACCCAACGCGAATTCCTGACCATCATCGACGAGGAGACGGATCGACTGACCGAACTCATCGAGAATCTCCTCGAATCGGCCCGCCTGCAAAGCGAAACCCTTGAGATGAACTTCCAGCCGCTGCGGATCGACGCCTTGGTCCGCGACGTGGCCACGCGCGTCCGCGCCCGGCACAAAACGCTGGACGTTGAAATTGATTCGGAATCTTCCGCGTTGATCCACGGGGACAGCACCCGCCTGGCACAGGTATTTGAGAACCTGTTCAGCAATGCCATCAAGTACGCGCCCGACAGCAGCATCACGATCACCTTGCGGCGCGCGAATGATCACATGGAAATCGTCTTTGCTGACCAGGGTCCCGGGATCCCCCCTGAACACCTGCCTTATATCTTCGACCGCTTCTACCGCGTCCCCGGTCAGCCCGGCCGCACCGGCACCGGCCTGGGATTGTTCATCTGCAAACGCATTATCCAGGCACATCATGGTAAGATTTGGGCAGAGTCTGATCATCAAAAAGGTTCTGTATTCTTTATTGAGTTGCCTATCAAGTAAGACAAGGGATTGCCAAGGAGGTCGCGACCATGTCCAAACGTATCCTCGTCGTCGACGATGAGCCGCGCTATCTGCGTCTGCTGGACGCCAACCTGCGCACGGACGGCTACGACGTCGTCACCGCAGAAGATGGGCTGCAAGCTATTGATATTTTTTCCTCGCAACCAATAGACCTGATCCTGCTCGATATCATGATGCCCAATTTGGACGGCTTCGAGACCTGCCAGCGCATCCGCGAATACTCCAACGTCCCCATCATCATGCTGACCGCCAAAGGCGACGAGCAAGACCGCGTGCGCGGCCTGGACCTGGGCGCGGACGATTACCTGGTCAAACCCTTCTCGGCTACCGAACTGCTGGCCCGCGTGCGCGCCGTTCTGCGCCGCGCCCAAGTCGCGACGGATATTGGACAGGCCCGCTACTTCACACACGACAACCTGAGAATAGATTTCGCCCGCGCTGAAGTCTGGCGGGAAGATCAACCCATTTCACTCTCGGCGACGGAATACCGCCTGTTACTCCAGTTTGTGCACAACGTTGGCAAGATCATGAGCGCCGAAGAACTTTTAACCAGCGTTTGGGGGCCGGAATATCGCAAAGAGAAAGAGATCCTTTGGGTCAGCATTGCACGCCTGCGGCAAAAACTGGAGGAGACGCCGCACGCCCCCATTCACATCGTTACCCGCACCGGACTGGGATATCTGATGCCGCCCACGGAATCTGAAGACGGAGGCTGACGTGGACGAAAAGACAGTTCTTATCATCGATGGGGATGCTGCCAGTCGAAAATTTCTCACGCACACCCTGCAGGAACAAGGCTACGCCGTCATCCAGGCTGGATCGGGCCGTGAGGGATTGGTTTTCGCCTGGAGAGACCGTCCGGACGTCATCGTGCTCGACCCGTCCCTGCCCGATCTGGGCGGAGATGTTCTGATCAAGAAATTACGTCAGGATCAGCGCACCGCGTCCACCCCCGTCATTGCCCTGAGCGGCATCGACGACACTGAACGCATGAACGTCAGTTTGGAGCAAGGCTTCAACGAATACATCGTGAAATCGGGAGAGGCCATTGCGCGGCTTCTGGAAGCCATTCCCCGTCTGCTGGGCATAAAAACCGAAGCGCCCAGGAAAACCGGCGGGCTGCAGATCGTCTTTCTCAGCGCCAAAGGCGGCACGGGCACATCGTCATTGTGCGCCAATGTTGCCATGAACATTGCCCGCACCGAACCCGAGTCCAACACAGTGGTAGCGGACATGGTGCTGCCCATCGGCTCGATCGCGCCGTTGGTGGGCTACAAGGGAAGCATCAATCTCGCCACCATTGCAGACGTCCCGTCCCAGGAGATGACCCCTGCCTTCCTGCGCGAGAGTCTGCCAAATATCGGTCTTTGGAGATTCCAGCTTCTGGCCGGTTCACCTGATCCGGAAACCGCCAACCTGCTCCAGGTAAAACGTATTCCGCACGTCATCGAGGCACTCCAAGCCGCATTTGATTACGTATTGATCGACCTGGGCCGCTCGTTGTCCCGCATCAGCTTGCCTATCATCCAGCAAGCCGATATGATCGCCCTGATCGTAAGCACCGACTTGGGCACGGTCACTTTGACCAAAACTGTCCTGGAATACCTGCAAGCGCAGGGCGTAGATACGAAAAAGATTTACCCCATTTTGAACAGGGCGGTAGGCCTGGAGGGAATGCTCAAGAGTGACGCAGAAAAAATTCTTGGTCTCGACATTGTCACAACCGTACCCTACATGGGCAGCAACTTCATCATGGCCAACAACCAGAATCAACCCATCGCCCACAAATTTCCCCATGACACAGCAACGGTTGTCCTGCAACAGATGACCACGACCATAATTGATCGGGCCCGCAATCTTCGCTCCTGATAAGGCCGGGAGGCTCGCATGACGCTCGAATTTGACGACAAAGGAAAATTCTTCACCACGGTAATCTCAAAAGCGCCTGTACCTGCCCTCGTGCAGACAACAACGCACCTTATTCGCGGACTGGTACACATTCGCCGCGACGAACGGTTGAAAGATGAACTGGACCGGGACGAACTATTCCTGGCAATAACCGACGCCAGCGTGCTTGGGGCGGACGGTCAAGTGCTGCATCATGCCAGCTTTATGGCCGTGCGACGCGCCCAGATCGTATGGGTCATCCCGGATGACGAACGGGAAAGCGGTGAGGGGGAAAAATGACCGATTTTCAAGCGGCAGGTACCTCCGGCCTCTCTTCCTCTGACCTTTTCAAACTCAAGCATTATCTGATCGACACGATTTCGCGTGAACTGGACGGCGAAGGCGCCTCGCGCGACAAACGGGAGGAGATCGCATCCCAGCGTATTCAGGACATCTACGAACGTGCCCGTCTGAATCTGCCCGAAGATGTTCGCGAACAACTCTTCAAAGAGGTGCTGGACGAATTGTTCGGACTCGGGCCAATTCAACCCCTGCTGGATGACCCTGAGATCAGCGAAGTGATGGTCAACGGCCCCAAGAAAGTGTATATCGAGCGCAAAGGGAAATTGATCAAGACGCCGATCACTTTTGAAGATAACGACCACGTTCAGCGCATCATTGACCGCATCATCCTGCCCTTGGGCCGCCGCATAGATCATGACAGCCCCGCCGTGGACGCCCGTCTGCCCGACGGCTCGCGCGTCCATGCGATCATCCCGCCGGTGTCGATTGACGGGGCTTCGATCACCATCCGCAAATTCAGCAGGGACAAATTGGGCATTGCACAGCTCATCGAATATGACTCCATCACGGAAGGTATGGCTGAATTCCTGCGCGCCTGTGTGCTGGCGCGGCTCAATACCGTCATCTCCGGCGGCACCGGCTCAGGGAAGACAACCCTGCTCAACATCCTGTCCAGTTTCATCCCGGAAGATGAGCGCATTGTCACCATCGAGGACGCGGCCGAACTGCAACTGCAGCAAGACCATGTTGTACGACTGGAAACGAAACCCGCCAACGCGGATGGGCGCGGCGCAATGACCGTCCGCGAACTGGTGCGCAACGCCCTGCGCATGCGCCCAGACCGGATCGTGGTCGGCGAAGTGCGCGGCGGCGAAGCCCTCGATATGCTCCAAGCCATGAACACCGGGCACGACGGCTCACTGACCACCCTCCATGCCAACTCATCGCGGGACGCCATCTCGCGCCTGGAGACAATGGTGATGATGGCTGGCATGGAACTGCCGCTCAAGGTCGTACGCCAGCAAATCGCATCTGCGGTCGATTTGATCGTCCAGCAAAGCCGCCTGAGAGATGGCACACGCAAAGTGACGGCCATCACCGAGGTGGCCGGCATGGAAGGCGACATCATCGTACTGAGCGACATCTTCAAATTCGAACAAACCGGTCTCAGCGAAAGCGGAGAAGTACTGGGCACCCTAAAACCGACCGGCATCCGCCCAATGTTCTCCCCGCTCCTGGAAACCGCAGGTTACAAGCTGGGCGCCGATGTATTTGGCGCAACTATTGCGGATATCCTCACCTCCAACCGCAAGAAACGCTGACATTTCTCTGCTATAATCACCTCCACAACCGGGGAAAGCAAACCGCGGTTCGTTATCGAGGAAGCAATGGATATTAAGGCTCGAATCACCATCCGAACGAAGAAACTGGGTGTCCTGATCCGTGACGCGCGCCTGGCAGCCCGCATGAGCATCCAGGAATGTGCAGATGCCATCGGCGTGAGCAGGAACGCGTTTCGGTCTTACGAAATAGGACGCAACGCCCCGTCACTGCCCGAACTGGAAATCCTGGTCTTTTTCCTGAATCTGCCCATCAACCACTTCTGGGGAAAAGAGGCCATTTCGGATAACGCACCGCCGACAGAACCACTTGACCTGCCACAACTGGTCGGCTTACGCCAGCGCATGATCGGCGCACTGCTGCGCCAGGAACGCATGAAAGCCAGCATCTCCATGAAAGCGTTGGCCGAGCAGGCCGGTATCCCCAAAAGCAGGCTCAAGGCCTACGAATTGGGTGAACGGCCCATCCCCGTGCCGGAACTGGAAGCGTTGCTATCCCTGCTGGATGGACGCATCGAAACTTTCTTCGACAAAAGCGGCCCCATCGGTCAATGGATGGTGCGTCAGCGGGCCATTCAGGAATTTCTGGAACTGCCTCCCGAATTGCAAGATTTCGTCTGTCAACCCATCAACCGTCCCTACCTGGAACTGGCCCGCAACCTGAGCGGTCTCTCCGCCGAAAAACTGCGTTCCGTTGCCGAGGGAATATTGGATATTACGTTCTAGCGTTCATGGTGAAAAATGGAGCCCAGTGCTGAAAATTTGATTACCGCCGGAAAACAAGCCTTCCAGAAAGGCGATTTCCAGGCAGCCATCCGGTCATTCTCCGATGCCGCAGCTGCCTACGAAAAACAAGGCAACCTCCCAGATGCGGCTGAAGCGAAAAACAATCTCAGCGTAGCCCTGTTGCAGGCCGATCGTCCGGACGAAGCGCTGGAAGCCGTCATCGGCACGGAGGAGATCTTCGCCGAGGCCAAAGACACCCTCCGCCAGGCCATGGCCATCGGCAACCAGGCCGCCGCCCTGGATGCGCTCAACCGCGGAGACGAGGCGCTGACCGCCTACGAACGTTCGGCTGAACTGTTCGCCCAAATCGGCGAATCCGATCTGCAGGCCACAGTGCTGAAATCAGCAGCGGGCATCAAATTGCGGCGCGGCAAGTTCACGGAATCCGCAATGACGATGATGGCGTCACTGGATACCACGAAGAAACCATCATTGTTCCAGCGTTTGCTAAAATTTCTGCTCCGTCTGAAATCATGATCAATGTAAAAACCCTGGTTCGCCCGGCGGACGTCAGAGATCAACGCAAGATCGCCAACCTGATGTTCTTCGAAGCGCACGTGCATCGGCATCTGGACTGGCGCACGCCGCTAGACTGGCTCGGTTCGCCGCTCTACTGGGTCATCGAACACAATGACCAGATCGTCGCCGCGCTGGCCTGCCCCCAAGATCCGCCCCCCATTGCCTGGGTGCGCCTGTTTGCGCACGCCGGGCATTTTTCTTCACGGGACGCCTGGAACATGCTCTGGGAGACGGCCAAGGCCGAGCTGGGTGAACGCGGCGGCGCGACGGTGGCAGCCATCACCTTGCACACCTGGTTTCAAACCCTTTTACAGGACAGCGGCTTCGCCAACCGGCAGCAGATCATAATGATGGCGTGGGAAAATCGCCCTGTGCCGCAATGCGCCCGGCCGCGGGGCGTTCTGCTCCGCCCGATGACGCCTGACGACCTGCCCCAGGTCGCGGACTTGGATGCAGCCGCTTTCCCCCCCATCTGGCAAAACTCCCTGTCGGCGCTGGAACGAGCCTTTCCGCAGGCCGTGGTGTCAACAGTAGCCGAGAACGAGGAGGGGCGTCTGGTCGGGTATCAGATCAGCACACAGAGTCCCTTCGGGGCGCACCTGGCGCGGCTCGCCGTCCAGCCAGACGCACAGCAGCGAGGCATCGGGTCGGCCCTGGTCTGCGACTTGACCGCCCAGTTGGTACACCGCGGCATCCAGCGTCTGACCGTCAACACACAAAGCGACAATTTTGCCTCGCTGGCGCTGTACAAAAAGAACGGTTTTCAGACCACCGGCGAGCAATATCCGGTCTACGTGTACGAAGTCCCGGCAGACGGGTGAAAGGAGAATCCCATGGCACAACGCGAGGATGCGGTCATCGTCAACACCCTGGTCCGGCAAGCCCTGATCGCCGCCGAGGAAGTAATGGGCACAAATGGCCTGAACGCTGTACTGCGCACCAGCGGCCTGGAGCGCTTCATAAACAACTCGCCGCCGGACAATCTTGAGCCGGGCATCCAGGCTTCCGAATATGCCCGTCTGAATCAGGCCATCGAAGAGTTTTATGGGCGCGGCGGACGGGGCATGTTGCGCCGTATTGGCAAGGCCTCCTTCCAATATGCAGTCCGCGAACAGGCCGCCTTGCTGGGCATCGCCGGCGCGGCGCTGAAATTGCTGCCGCAAAAACAACGCATCAAGTTCATCCTGAACAGCATGGTCAACGCGCTGCAGAAATCCAATCCGCAAGTCGAGGCCTGGGTGGAAGAAGCGGACAACAAAATCGCCTACATCGAAGCGTCGTGTGCCATCTGCCACAGCCGCGAAAGTGAGCAGCCCATCTGTCACCTTTACGTCGGCTCGCTGGGAGAGGCGGTCAAATGGGCTACCGGCACAGACTACGAGATCATCGAAACACACTGTCTGGCCAAGGGCGATCCCTATTGCCGTTTCGAGGTCGGAGAGGCGCGTGCCAATGACTAGGAGCGCGCCCGCATTTTCCACTCACTTGTTGAAGCTGTTCATCGAGACGACCAGCGCCGAAGTGGGCCGCAAAAACCTGCCCACAGTATTAACGAAATCCGGTCTGCCCACAGAGTGGGCTGATCCGGCTGCCGTCAGCCGCCTGGGAGGCCAGGCCGCGGCGGAAGCCTACGCCGGGTTGCAGCGGGCTATCCGCACCTATTACGGACGCGGCGCGCGCGGCATCTTGCAGCGTATCGGCTGCAATCTCTGGCCGCGCATGCGGGCTAAAGCTCCGCTGCTCGCCACGGCGCAGGCAAATTTGATCCGCAATATCCCGGAAAGGATGCGTCGCAAGTCCATCCTGGATCTGCTTGCCCGTCTGCTCAGCGCCAAATCAGGAGACATCACGATTCACACGCTGGACCTTGACCTGCTCCTGGTCGATCGCGCCAGCCCGACCACATACAATCAGCGCGACGACGAACCGATCTGCTACGTGACCCAAGGCCTGATCCGCGAAGCGTTATATTGGGCCACCAACCGGGAACCCGATGTCGAAGAGATATCCTGTCAGGCAGCCGGCGCGCAGACCTGCGAATTCAAAATCTCATTTGGAGAGCGATCATGACAACTACTGATGAATGGAAATTCCAAACAAACGATGGCCTGAACCTGTTCGCACGCTCCTGGACCCCAGAGCGCCAGCCCAAAGCCGCCGTATGCCTGGTACACGGACACGGTGAGCACATCGGACGCTATGCGCACGTCGCCGCAGCGCTGAACGAGGCCGGCTACGCATTGCTCGGATTCGACCTGCGCGGACACGGCCAATCCGACGGCACGCGCGGGCACACGCCTTCTTACGATGCCCTGCTCGACGACATCACCACCTTCCTGGCCCAGGCGGAAGAGCGCTATCCCGGCCTGCCGCGCTTTTTGTACGGACACAGCATGGGCGGCAACCTGGTGTTGAACTACGCCCTGCGCCGCAAAACAGACCTGAAAGGCGTTATCGCCACCGGCCCCTGGCTGCGCCTGGCGTTCGAGCCGCCAGCGATCCAGGTCTTCCTGGGCAAAACGATGAACAAAATCTTCCCGGGCTTCGTACAGACATCCGGGCTGGAGACCGCCGCGCTCTCCCGCGATCCAGCCGTGATCAGCGCCTATGAGAACGATCCGCTGGTACACGACAAGATTTCGGCGCGGTTGTTCGTCAGCATGTACGAATCCGGGCTGTGGGCGCTGGAACACGCCGCCGAATTCCCGCTGCCCCTGCTGCTGATGCACGGCAGCGCCGACCGGTTGACTTCCGCCGAGGCCAGCCGTCAATTCGCCGAAACCGCCGGAGAAAACGTCACCTTGCGCATCTGGGACGGTTGGTACCATGAGATACACAACGAACCGGAGAAAGCGCAAGTTTTCGAAAGCATCATCCGTTGGCTCGACGAACAATCGTAAAGCAGGAGAGAGACGTGGCAAGTGATCGCAGGATCCCGGGCTGGACAGCCATCGCCTAAAACGCCGCCCAACCACCTCCCCGGCAAGGTTTCCCGCAAGTCGCGGCCCATCAACGCTCAGGGCACGGACTGCACGGCAATCACGGAGGCTCTTTCCGGAAATCCGTGAAATCAGTGGCAAAAAACAGGCGCTCGGCTGGACCATAAGAAAGCCCTGGTTTCCCTGGCAGGCTCTCACCTGAATCTAAGATAAGCGTGATAAAATCTGCCAAACCTCGGTTTTTCAGGCATCTCTCATGGAGAGATACCGTGTATGTGGGGGCTTGGGCGGGTGCAGCCCGTTCAAACCCCCACATATAGCCTGCCGCCATGGTGGAACCAAAACAGCCTAACCTTTTCCCGGGAGAAACAATGAGCAAAAGCAAACGCCAAGCACTACGCGCAAAACGCCAACGAGAAAAACAGAAACGACAAATGATCACCATCGGCCTGGTTGTCGTCGGGGCCGTGTTGGTCTCCATCGCGCTGATCTACCCAAGCATCAAACCGGTTGGAGACATCGTTGTCCCACCGGCCAACCCGCGGCCGATGGCCGATGGCAATGCCATGGGCGACCCGAACGCGCCTGTCACGATCATCGAGTACTCCGACTATCAGTGCCCGTACTGCCGTTTTTTCAGCGAGCAAACGGAACAACTGATCGTCGAGACGTACGTGCAGACGGGCAAAGTCTATTTTATATACCGCTCAATGGGCAACTTCGTCAGCGACAACATCGCAAAATCAACCGGCGTCGAGAACACCGAATCGAGCGATGCGGCGGAAGCCGCCCACTGCGCCGGGGAACAGGACAAGTTTTGGGAGTATCATGACATTCTCTTCGCCAACCAGACCGGTGAGGGAGTCGGCGCTTATGCTCCCCGTCGCTTGAAAGCTTTCGCTGAAAGTCTCGACCTGGACATGAACGCCTTCAACGAGTGCTTCGACAGCCACAAATACCAGCAAGTCGTCGAGCAGGAAGGCCTCGACGGTCGGGCCGCCGGTGTGACCGGTACACCGTCCTTCGTCATCAACGGCGAACTTTTCTCAGGCGCCCAGCCTTTTGACGCCTTTCGAGAGGTCATTGAGACTGCTTTGATCGCAGCCGGACAGTGAACAAGTTGGGTTCCAAACAGCGAACCTCCCGCAGGTTTTCAACCTGCGGGAGGTTCGTCACTTATGACCAACCAACAGCGATTACCCCAAAAAGCCTAACAGGGCAACGATCAGCGGAGCAATGACCAGCGCCGGCAAAAAACTGCCGACGCGGATCTTCTTCATCTCCAGCAGGCTGCTGATCGCCAACCCGACCAGGATGACGCCGCCCGCAGCGGTCATTTCGACCATCATCGGCTCGGTGACCAAAGCGCTCAACTGCACCGCAGCCAGCGAGATGCCGCCCTGATAGACCAGGATGGGCAGCACAGAGAACAGCACGCCCACGCCCAGTGTGGAGGCAAAGGCCAGCGCGGCGAAGCCGTCCATGACGGATTTGACCGCCAGCAGATTGTAATCACCGCTCAGCCCATCCTGGATCGAGCCAAGGATGCTCATCGGGCCGATACAGAACAGCAGTGAAGCGGCCAGAAAACCGCGCACGAAGCGGCTGCTGCCCCCCATCGAAACGCCGACTTCCCCGCCGGCGAAACGCTGTTCCAACACCCGGCCCAGGTTCTGCAAGCCATCTTCGATCTTCCACCACTCGCCCAGCAACGCGCCGACCAGCAAGGCGCCCAGGACGATCAACGAATTTTCGGTCTTCAGGAACATTTGCAAGCCAATCGCTATCGTGAACAGGCCCAGTCCGGCCGTGACGGTCTGCTTAAGGCGGTCGGGCAGGCGCGCGCCAAAGAACATACCCAGCGTCCCTCCGATGAGCACGGTAACGATGTTGATGAGGGTGCCTGTCATTTTTTCTCCTTGGCCTGTGTCACGGCTTTCCCGGCCGACTGGGTCTCGTGCAATTCGAGCACAAAGCACAGCGACGACAGACGGTTGAGATAACGCAGCAATTCCGGATTGGTCACTTCCTTTTGGTCGAGCAGTGCGGCCACGCGACGCTCGGCGCGGCGGACGACCGTCCGCGCCAGCGAGAGGGCCGCGCCGCCAGACGTATCGCCGGGCAGAATGAATTCTTTGGGCAGGTCAACGGTTTCGCTCAGGGCGTCGGTCTGTGCTTCGAGCCACGCGACCCGCCCCTCGTCAATGGAACGGAAGCGGGATGCGTTTTCGGGCGTCGCGGCCACCTCGGCCATCAGCCCGTACAGGTCACGCTGCACCTGGACGAGAACCGGCCCAATCCGTGGAGACTGCGAAAGGGCGCGCGCCAGCCCCAGGGCCGCGGTCGCTTCGTCCAGCGTCCCGATGGCCTCCATGCGAGGATGATGTTTCGGGAGACGGCCTTCGCCGAGCAGACCGGTCGAACCGTCGTCTCCGCCACGAGTGTAGAAAGAAGACATGCGGCAATTATAACGCAGGCGGATTTGCCGATTCTGAACAGGACGACTTGGCGTATAATTTCAGGAAGCTGTGGAGACAACTATGAAGCGTAAAATCCTGCCCGCAAACTGGCCCGAGCATCTCATCCCGATGGCCGCGATCCTGATCGCGTTCGCCATGTTGATAGCCACGCCCTTTTGGGCCTACCGCTGGTTCCATGAACCTTTCCTGGGCACACTGATCGAACCGAACAACGTCATCAGCCAAATCAACGGCAAGGACTGGCCGGCCCGCCAGCAAGGCGTGGAATGGTCAGACCGGCTGGTCGCCATCAACGGCCAGTCCGTGGAGACCTCGCCGGAATTACACGATGCGCTGAACGTGAGCCAATTTGCGCCAGTGGAGGCAACCTTCGAAAAACGCGAGGGGACGCAGTTCACGCTCACCATCACACCCATCCGCCCGTCCTGGGGCGACCTGCTCAGCCTGTTCCTGGTGCCTTATCTGGTCGGTTTGCTCTTTCTGGCGACCGGCCTGTGGGCCTACCGCATCCGACCAGACCTGCACGCCAGCCGCGCCTTCGTCACATTTACCGCCGCGCTGACGGTCGTCACAACGACCTTCCTGGACATGAACACCACGCACCACGTCGCGGTGTTGTGGGCGTTGAGCCTCCCGGTCGCGGCCGGCGCGTTGGCGCATCTCTCCCTGGTCTTCCCGCAGCAGATGCCTTTCATCAACCGCTGGCCGCCGAGCCGTCATCTTCCCTGGCTGTTCACGCTGGCGCTGGCCCTCCCGACGGCGCGTGAAATCCTGGCGCCCACCACCCCATACGCCTATATCCAGACCTGGATATGGGGCTACGCCTTCATCGCGCTGTCCATGCTGCTGTTCATCGCCACGCTGACCGCACGCGTCTTCTACAGCCATTCGCCCATCGTCCGGCAGCAAAGCCGCGTGATCGTCTTTGGGGCCGCGCTGGCCTTCATCCCCGTGCTGCTGCTCTACCTGATCCCGATCACTTTCGGCGGGCAGATCCCGGAATTCCGCGCTTCGATTTACTTCCCGCCGCTGATCTTCCTGCCGCTCTCGGTGACGTACGCCATCGTCCGCTACCGCCTGCTGGACGTAGACCGCATCCTGAGCCGGGCGCTGACCTACCTGCTGACGACCGCGGCAGCCTTCGCCGCCTTCTACGGACTCCTGACCCTGATCTCGTTCCTGATCCAAAAAGCCGTCCAGCCGAACGACCCGCTGGTCATTGCCGCCTACCTGCTCCTGCTGATGTTCGGGCTGAATCCCGCGCGCGACCTGATCCAGCAGGCAATCGACCGTTTCTTCTACCGCGCGCCCGCCGATTACCGCCGCGTACTGACCAGCCTTTCGCGCAGCCTGGTGATCACGCCCAACCTGAGCCAGACCCTGCGCCTGCTGGAGGAAGAACTTCAACAAGCGCTCGCGCCCGAAAAATTCGTCGTCTACCTGTACAACGACGATCAGGGAGAATACCTGCCCCACGCCAGCCACGAAGACAGCGCCCCGCCCTACGCTGCCGATGACCCGTTGGTCGTCCTGCTGCAGGACGCACCCGCGCCGATCTGGCTGCCGCCGAGCGGGGAATTGCCGCCCGCCCTGGAGAACGGATCATACGACAGGCTGGCCGGATTCACCTTCGTGCCGCTGCGCTACGAAGGCAAACTGATCGGTTTTCTCGCGCTCGGCCCGCGCCGCTCCGGCGACCTGTACTCCAGCGACGACCTGGACTTCCTGGCCGCCGTGGCCGCCCAGTCCGCGCTGGCGCTGGAGAACGCGCGTCTCTTCACCAACCTGCGGCACACCCTCGACCAGACCCTCGAAATGAAGAACCTGATGGACGACATCTTCGCCTCCATCGCTACCGGCGTCATCACGACCGACATCCAGCGCGAGATCACGCTTTTCAACCGCGCCGCACAGGAAATTTTGGGCATCCCCCTCGCCGACGTCCTGGGAAAACCCCTCCCCGATGCCCTGCCCAATTTTTATCGACAACTGGAAGAGCCGACCAACAAGGCCCTGACCAAGGGCGAGGTCACCATCAGCGCGGACGTCATGCCGCACATCCCGCCGCGCGGCGACATCTACCTGCGCCTGTCCTGCTCGCCGCTCAAGGACGCCTACCTGAGCACCAAAGGCGCGACCATCGTCTTCGAAGACCTGACCGAGCGCCGCCGGCTGGAGGCCGAGCAAGAGCGCATCCGACAGACGTTCGGGCGCGTCGTCGCGCCGCGCATCCGCGACCGTCTGCTGGCCGACCCCGGCAATCTGCGCCTGGATGGAACCGAACAGACCGTCACCATCCTGTTCGCCGACATCAGCGGCTTTACCACCTACAGCGAAAAGACTCCGCCGGAAGTCGTCTTCAAACTGCTCAACGACTACCTCTCGCTGGCCGCACAAGCCATCCTCGACGAGGAGGGCACACTCGACAAATTCATGGGCGACGCGGTCATGGCGATCTGGAACAGCCCCGACCCGCAAGCCGATCACGCCCTGCGGGCTGTGCGCGCCGCGTGTGCCATCGCCGAACGCGCGCGCGAAGAGCACCAAAAGCTGCCCGACCCCGGCCAGCATTTGGTCTTCCATACCGGCATCGCCACCGGCACGGCCATGATCGGCAACGTCGGCACGCGCGAACTCTTCAATTACACCGCCATCGGCGACACCGTCAACATAACCCAGCGCCTGGAAGTGACCGCCCAACCCGGTCAAATCCTGATCAACAAAGCCACCTACGACCTCGTCGCCGGGCACGTCATCGCCGCGCAACTGCCGCCGGTCACCGTCAAGGGGCGCACAAAACCCGTCGAAGTCTACGAACTCAAAGGGCTGAAATAATGCTCGCCGCCCACCACCGCAACATCCTCGTCCAGGCATTGGGCGACACGTTCGGTCCGCGTGCGTTGGGAGTTGTCGTCCGGGCCAACCTGCGCCAGGACAACCTGCGCGGGCAGATCGGCCACGACGAATACCACTTCGACAACAACGCCTTCGCCGAAAGCCGCGCCTATATCGAGACGAACCGCGCCATCATCCGCCCCGCGTTGGAAAGCGGACACATTGAAAAAGCCTGGGCTGCCTTTGGACGCCTGACGCATACTGCGCAGGATTTCTACGCCCACAGCAATTACATCACGATGTGGCTGTCCCGATTCGACGGCAGGACGCCTCCCGCGCCGCCGGAAGTCGATCCCCTCGACCCGGAGCTGCTCGCCAGTCCCGGCCTGCGCTCCGGGGTACTGTACTACCCGCTGGAGCTGCTCTCGTACGTCCCGGCGCTGAAACGTTTCATCCTGCCGTTGATCCCGCGCGACTCGCACGCCTGGATGAACCTCGATTCGCCGGAACAAGGCCCAAAATTCGATTATGCGTTTGAAGCGGCGGTCAAACGTACGCGGCATGAGTTCGAGCAGGTCGCGGCCAGGCTGTCGCCCCAACAAACGACAGCGCTTACCGGCAAATAACGGCCGGGAACCGGCCAACTGACTCCCCTGGGCAGCAAGCCCCGCCCAAACAGTGAACTCTGGAATTCGGCGGACTGTCGGCGTTTTCCAAATTATTGTTGTAACAAT
>JAADGN010000044.1 GCA_013152325.1 Chloroflexota bacterium | reverse complement strand
CGCTATCATGGACAATGGCAGGATCATCGCTTATGGAACACACAACGAATTGATCAAATTGGTTGGCGAACAAACTCGCATTGACCTGACGCTCAACCCTGCATCTGAAACGGTTTTCTCAGCCTGGCAGTCAACCGCTGGCGTTTCGCACATCAACGCGGATAACAGTCATGTCACCGTCTTGGTTGATGACAGCAACCAGGTTTTGCCGGCCCTGTTCGAAGCGGCTTCCCGAGCCGGGGCACGCATCACATCCGTCAACATCCAGGAGCCTAACCTGGAGACGGTTTTCCTGCATCTCACCGGGCGAGCATTGCGAGACTGACATGAAAATATTAACTATTGCCATCAAAGACCTGACCCGCTCTTTCCGCAGCGCCTTTGCGGTAGGGATGATGGTCATCGCCCCGCTGGGACTGATCGGCCTGATCTACTTCGCCTTCGGCGGCGCAGCCAGCGGGACCTCAGACCTGCCCGCCGTTAGCGTAGGCATGGTCAACACCGACAGGTTGCCCGCCAACGCGCCCCTCGACGTGTCGCTGGGCGACAGCATCCGCAGCATGTTTTTCGACGACAGCGTCCAATCCTGGATCATCGCCAGCGATTATGCTGACGAAGCCTCCGCGCGGGCGGCACTGGATGCGCAGGAAATTGGTGTCGCTGTTATCGTGCCGGATAATTTCACCGAGCGCTTCCTGGCTGGCGAAGCAGACGCCCAGGTACTCATCCTGAGCGACCCCACGCTGACCATCGCACCGCAGGTAGTGCGGAACATGGTCACCGCAATGCTGGACGGTGTGGCTGGCGGCGGGATTGCCATCCAAACGATCATTGAACGCCAGCAGGCCAATGGCCTCCAACCCGATGCAGCTCAATTTTCGGCGCTGACTGACCGCTATGCCGCCTGGTATGCCGACTTCCAGCGCAACCTGTTCCACCATCCCGATCAGGCTGCCCTGGTTATGGCCGCTCCTGCGACCGAAGGTACGTCCGAGAACCCGGTGCAAAAGATGCTGGGACTGATGATGGCCGGACAGATGGTGTTCTTCGCTTTCTTCACAGGCGCGAATTCAATGATGTCCATCCTGCGCGAAGATGAAGAAGGCACCCTGGCGCGCCTGTTCACCACCCCGATCGACCGCACATCCATTCTGGCGGGCAAGTTCCTGGCAGTGTTCATCCTGGTGGTTGTTCAGGGCCTTGTCTTGATCGCGGCCGCTCATTACGCCTTCGGCATCAGTTGGGGCGAACCCGTCGCCGTGGCGCTGGCACTGACTGGACAGGTAGTAGCAGCCACTGGGCTGGGCGTCCTGCTGGTTTCTTTCGTCAAATCGACCAAGCAGGGGGGGGCTGTGCTGGGCGGCGGGTTGACAGGGCTGGGCATGCTCGGCGGTCTGTTCACCGCCGGGATGTCAATGCCGGAAACTTTCACAAAATTGGCTGATTTCACGCCCCAGGGCTGGGTCATCAAAAGTTGGAAAGTCGTGATGGCAGGGCAGCCCCCGTCAGATTTGATCCTTCCCCTTGCCGTGTTGGCCGTGATGGGCCTCGTGATGTTCGCCATCGGCGCGGCGAGGTTCAAAAGACGATATGCGTAGTGATGTTATCGGGCTGGGACATGAACCAACCCAACGGAGATAAACCATGAGAATTTTCGACCTTGCCTTCAAAGATTTGGTGCAAATCCTGCGTGACAAGAAATCCCTGCTGTTCCTGGTAGCCATGCCGGTCATCTTTACGCTGTTCATGGGGTTTGCTTACAATAGCGGCGAAAACGGTGAAGTGCAGGATCCCCGTATGCCGCTGGCCTGGGTGGATTCGCAACAGATGACTGGCTTGAGCGAAGCGCTCTTCACCCACCTCGAAACATCGGACGCGGTGAGACCTGTCCGCATGGAAAAAGCCGAAGCGCTTGCAGCCCTGCAAAATGGAGATGTTGACGGGGTGTTGGTCGTCCCGTCAGGCTTTGGTGAGCAGGCGACGGGTGGAGAGATCCGGCAGATAACGCTGATCACCGATACCGCGTCGGCGAAGGGGCAGTCATTGTACCAGGCGCTGCGAGTTCCCATATCCCGGTTGATGAGCGCCGTGGAAATCGCGCGGATCAGCGTTGGAGTGGTTGGCAGTCCCGACGAATTTGCTCCGGCGTTTGCCCTGGCGTGGGGCAAATGGAAAGAGAGCGCCTCGCAAAGCCCGGTGCGTATGGAACAAGCCGTAGCCCAAGAATCTGAAAGCTTGTTCGGCGACAATCCGTACAATCAGGCTTCGCCCGGTATTTTGGTGCAATTTGCGATCCTGGGATTGGTGACTTCGGCGCAGATCCTGGTGCAGGAACGCAAGAGCCGCACCTTACAGCGCCTAATGACGACCGCGATGAAACCCTGGGAGATCGTAGCTGGACACATGCTGGCGATGTTTGCGGTCGTCTTTTTGCAGACGGCTGTGCTGGTAATTTTCGGCCAGTGGATTCTGGATGTCAATTACCTGCACGAGCCGCTGGGCGTGCTGCTGGTTTTGGTGGCGTTGGGATTGTGGGTTTCCAGTATGGGATTGCTGATCGGTTTTCTGGCTGAAGGCGATGACCAGGTGATCATGTTTTCGATGATCGCCATGTTCGTCTTTTCGGCACTGGGAGGAACATGGTTTCCGTTGGAAGCGGCTGGCGGCGCATTTGCAGCGATCGGCAAAACAATGCCCTCCGCCTGGGCGATGGTCGGCTTGCAGAATATTCTTATCCGCAATTTAGGGTTGCAATCGGTGTGGATGCCAACCAGCGTACTCTTTGTTTATGCCCTGGTTTTCTTTTTAATTGCCGTTTGGCAGTTCAGAAGAAGCGACATGTGAAGCATTGGCGCATATTCCAGACCAGGCTGTGCGAGGAGTGCTAGTGGAACCGGAACTTGCTCGAACCGATGCTGCCAACAACGAAAGCATTAAATTGAGCCAACTCGTACATCCAACCGGCCCAACCATTTGTTGCAGCCGACGACAAACTCGCCGGTTAGGTAATCTAATAAATGAAAGTGACAGCATATGATCAAGCGAATTCTCATTTTTGTAGCCCTTGTGACGTTGAGCATTGGATGCACCCCGCAGCGTGAATCCCCATTGGATGAACAGGTAGACATAGGAACGCACAAGCTGCACATCTATTGTGTCGGTACAGGTACACCGGTTATTGTCATCGATGTCGGATTTGGCGAATCGTATACGAGTTGGCAGTCCGTTCAAGATCAACTTGCCCAAGACACTCGTGTGTGTACGTATGATCGAGCGGGGTATGGACAGAGCGAACCCGGCCCGATGCCTCGTCACAGCAAACAAGCGTCAGGCGAATTGAAATTACTGCTTGAAAATGCTGGCATCGAAGGTCCCTATCTACTCGTGGGGCACTCGCTTGGTGGTCTGAACATGCAGGTATTCGCGAGCCAATATTCCGATGTCGTGGTTGGCGCTGTATTGCTTGATCCCCCGCCGTTGCGCTGGATCACCGGCGGGGGCGAGTTCCCCGAGCTATATGAGATGTTCAATCAAGAGACGCAAGGGCTGTCCGCGGCGGCCGAAGCGTTAAGTCAGTCAGCCAACCCCGAGGAAAAAGCAACAGCGAGTTTCTATCAAACACTGGCCTCTGAGCACGAGGAATTATTTGGTGAGAGTGCGCAGCAGGTTGCAGCGATAAGATCATTTGCCGATATGCCGCTGGTTGTGATTGCGTCGGGGAAAGCCAATCCTGCCTTTGGAGATTCCGCCGAAGCGTTCCAGCAGTTTTGGATTGAGCAAAGCCGAGAATTGGCGGACAAGTCAACAAGAGGTCACTTCATTCTGGCAGAAGAGAGCGGGCATCATATTCACCAAGATGCCCCCGATATGGTATTGGATGCTGTTCGTGGTATGTTACAGCAGATCCGTTAACTTACGACCAAGTACCGATGTTAGGCTGGGTCGCCGAAGTACGTCACCATTGCTCGCTGGATGAAACCGGAGAAAACCTGGCGCGTTCGGCCATGAGCCAACTGCAATTGTCGGCGCGGGGCTGCCATCGCGCGCTCAAGTTGGCCCGCACGACCGCCGGTTTGGCGGAAGAAAAGGCCAACCACTCCACGCATTCGGCGGAGGCGTTGCAGTATCGCCCAAAGGGGATGATGGGGCGAGATATGTTAATCTCGGGGACATCAAGAAAGACCCCACAAAATTCAATTGAAAACCGATAGGGCTTCAGAGCTTACTCAAGTGAGCGACCCGGTCATGCGGCTGTTTTCGGGCTCGCCCTTTCATGTTAAATCTCATCCTGCCCCCCCTTTCATCCTGTTCCTTGACGATATTCCAACCATCGGGTATGCTCTAGACCGACTGGTCGGTCTGGTGATCCCTTTTACCGAAACTGAGCCGACCACGCGCCGATCCTCGAATAAATAATGCCCACTTCCGAAATCTTTGAAACCCACCTTTTTGATTGGCCTGAAAGCGATCCGCTATCCGTGTTTGCCACGTTGTCCGGTCAACCGCGCTGGTTCTGGCAAGACAGCGAGCGGACCCTGCTGGCCTGGGAACCTCTCCTCCAACTGACTGCCGACAGCGCAAATCGCTTTGAGCAGATGGCGTTCCGGGTGCAAAGCCTGCCACTGCAAAGCCAGGTACAGCCCTTTTTTATAGGCGGTTTTTCCTTTGATCTTTCTCCCGCGGATGCGGACTGGAATCCCTTTCCGACAGAACTGCTGACCTTACCGCGATTTACCCTGCTTTGGCGCGCATCAGGCGGGACCCATTTGCTGGTGACCGTAAAAGCGGGTGAAGACCCATCCAAAGCAGCAGACCAGGCCCGCTGCATATTAGCACGCGCGAACACTCCTTCCCTTAGAGAGAATTCCTGCCTCGCAGCCGACGACTTAATGAACTACGCCCAATGGCAAACCGGGGTGGAGGCGATTCAAACTGAAATTGAAACGGGGCGTTTGAGCAAAGCTGTGCTGGCGCGCGCACGCCGCCTGCAGTTTGCATCTGCACCCAATCCGGCTGCCATGCTGCGGCGTTTGGGAGAGACCTATCCTGACGCCTACTGCTTTTGCTTCGAGCCGCAGCCCGGGCGCGCCTTCGTAGGCGCGACTCCCGAGCTGTTGGCCCGCACATCCGGCCTGGATTTGGCAACGGTCGCGTTGGCAGGCTCTGCCCGGCGGGATAACGATCCCATAACGGATGCAGACCTGGGGTCCGGTTTGATGCGCAGCACAAAAGATCGGCATGAGCACCAGCTTGTGGTCGAATCCATCCGCACGGCGTTGACGCCGCTCACCTCCACGCTGCAAATCCCCGACCAACCCCGATTGCGGTGCCTGGCGAATATTCAGCACCTGGAGTCGCCGATAACAGGGCATCTGCAGAAAGCAGGAGTGCTGCCCGTGATCGGTGCGCTGCACCCAACCCCCGCGCTGGGTGGATTGCCCAAGGACCGCGCGCTGGCGCTCATCCAGGCACACGAGACGGTTCCGCGCGGCTGGTATGGCGCGCCTGTTGGCTGGATGCAGCCCAACGGCGACGGCTTGTTTGCCGTTGCTATCCGCTCCGCATTGCTGACCGGGAAACGGGCACGACTGTACGCTGGCGCAGGGATCGTAGCCGGCTCTGACCCACAGCGCGAATGGGACGAAACCAGCCTGAAATTCGGCCCCATGCTGCAAGCTCTGGGAGAAGACCTGTCATGAGTCTGCCACCCAACCGTGCGACACTCTGGGCACAAATCTTCGTTGATGAACTTTATCGAGCTGGCGTACGGCAGGCTTGCCTTGCGCCCGGCTCGCGCTCCACGCCATTGACACTGGCCTTTGCCTCTCATGGCGGCTTTCGCATCCATTCGCTGCTGGATGAGCGCGGCGCGGCCTTTTTCGCCCTCGGGCTGGGGCTGGCGACCAACATCCCGGCGGCTGTTGTTTGCACCTCCGGTACGGCTGCGGCAGAGTTTTTTCCTGCAGTGATCGAAGCCAGCCAGAACCAGGTTCCACTGATCCTGTTGACCGCGGACCGTCCTGCCGAGTTGCGCGATTCGGGCGCAAACCAGAGCATAGACCAAATCAATTTGTACGGCCGTTACGTGCGTTGGTTCGTGGATGCTGCTCCGCCGGAAAAAGAGCCTCCCGCGCTGGTACTGCGCTATCTGCGTGCGATGGCCGATCGGGCAGTGGCTGCTGCACAGGGGATTTCGTCACAGCCCGGCCCGGTACAGATCAATTTCCCGTTTCGCAAGCCGCTCGAACCGGTCCCCGTTGTGGACGATGTGCCTGATGACCTGCTTCAGCGTGCGCCGCTCTGGGCCGGACGCCCTGACAACCAGCCGCTAGCGCGCTTGACGGGGAGTCGGAGATTGGCAGATGCGTCGTTGGTGGAGCATTTGGCCGAGACCGTGCGCGGCGCGCCCAACGGGCTGGTCGTCTGCGGGCCAGCCCGCCCGGATAAGGATTTCCCCGCAACGGTATCCGCACTGGCAACACAGTTGGGCTGGCCAGTGCTGGCCGATCCGCTTTCGGGGGTGCGCTTTGGGCCGCACACGCAGCAGACGGACATTATCAGCACATACGACCTGTTCCTGAATGCCGACACCCCCTCCGCAGGAATGGTGTTGCGCTTCGGTGGAATGCCTACATCCAAAGCGCTGATGGAATACCTGGAAAGCTTGCCCTCGAATGCGCCGCAGGTGGCGGTGCATTCGCATGGCACTTGGCAAGATTCGGCGTACAAGCTCTCAGCGCTGGTTGCTGCCGACCCGACCGACCTGGCACGTCGGTTGGTTGCAACATTGCGCAAGCGTCCATCCATCCGGGATGAGAAGTGGTTGGGGTACTGGCAGCAGGCCGAAATCCGCGCGCGAAGCGTGGTGAGCCAGGCCGAAGATTTCGAAGGAAAGGCCATCGCACAGGTGG
>JAADGN010000125.1 GCA_013152325.1 Chloroflexota bacterium | reverse complement strand
TGGGAGACGTACCGATCCCTGACCCTGCCGACGACCCGCGAAGAGGCCTGGCGACGGACCGACCTGCGGTCCCTGCCGGTTGGTGATTTTCGCTTGCCTGAAGCAGGCGCTTTCGAGACCTTGGCCCCGGTCCCGGACGAATTGCTGGCCCCGTTGGCCGGTGATCGTCACGGCGGACAGGTCGTCCTCTATCCCGGCGGCGCGCGCGTGGACCTGGACCCGGCCCTCACCGAACAGGGCGTGATCTTCACCGATCTGCGGACGGCTGCCGAAGAGCATCCCGAACTGCTGGGCAAACTTGTCGGGCAGACCGTCCGGGCCGAGGAGGGCAAATTCGCCGCCCTGGCTGGCGCGCTTGCCCAGAACGGCGTGTTGCTGTACGTCCCGCGCGGTATCCAGGTAGAGCAGCCCCTCCACAGCGTGTTGTGGGGACCGGGCGGGAACCTGGCCCACATCTCCCACATCCTGGTGCTGATCGAAGAGGGCGCCTCCGCGACCTACGTCCACGAGGCCGCTTCGCCGGACGAATCCGCGCCGGCTCTCCATGCTGGCCTGGTCGAGATCAAGGTTGGCCCGGCCGCCCGGTTGCGTTTCGTCGAGTTGCAGTCCTGGGGACGCCATGTCTGGAATTTCAGCCACGAGCGCGCCCAGATCGAACGCGACGCCAATCTGGACTGGATCTTCGGCGCGGTCGGTTCGCGCCTGACCAAGAACTTCTCCGACCTTGACCTGGTCGGTCAGGGAGCGGATGGCCGCATGTCCGGGTTCTACTTCACCGACGGCAGGCAGCATCTCGATCACGATACCCAGCAGAATCACCTGGCGCCCAACACGACCAGCGACCTGCTCTTCAAGGGTGCGCTCAAGGGCAAGAGCCGCTCGGTCTGGCAGGGCATGATCTACGTCGCCCCCGGCGCGCAGAAGACCGATGGCTACCAGACCAACCGCAATCTGGTGCTCAGCAAAGATGCCCGCGCCGATTCGATCCCGGGTCTGGAAATTTGCGCCGACGATGTCCGCTGTTCTCACGGCGCGACCGTTGGTAAAATTGACGAGGAGCCGCTCTTCTATCTTTTGAGCCGCGGCATCCCGAAGCCCGATGCTGAGCGATTGATTGTCGAAGGCTTCTTCGACCCGATCATGCAGCGCATCCCGTTCGAAGGTGTGCGTCGCCGTTTTCAGCAGGCGATTAGCGAGAAGATGGAATAAAAACTGACGAAGGCTTGTACCTTCAAGAGGAGACTCAATGGCAAATGCAAGGGTTGCTTATATGCGCTCGCCTGATGACGGGCACGTTTACGAAGTGGGTGACAGGGTGGAGGTCTACTGTGACCACGAAAAGGACAAAGACCGCGTGCGCGGTTGGCTGAAGGGCATCGTTGCCCAGGTGGACAATAAACTGGTCGCCGTTCAGTTCCGCACGAATGTCTACTTGACCGACGGCTGGATGGTGCCGGATCGGATCCTTTGGTATCCGACCAACTCCGAGCATATCCGCCCTGTGAAGCGGCGCCGGAAGCGCAAAGTCTGATGGCGGTCCCTGAGAAAACGCTCTTCGACGTTGAACGGGTGCGCGCTGATTTCCCGATCCTGAAACGGGAGATTCGCCCGGGCGTGCCGCTGACCTACCTGGATTCTACGGCGACAGCGCAGAAGCCGCGTCAGGTCATCGACGTGATGGATACGTTCTATCGCCGCTCGAACGCCAACATACACCGCGGCGTGCACACGTTGGCGGAAGAGGCGACGGCCATGTACGAAAAGGGCCGCGAGCAGGTGGCGTCGTTCATCAACGCCCAATCTGCCCGCCAGGTGGTTTTCACGCGCAACACGACCGAGTCGATCAACCTGGTGGCCTATACTTGGGCGCGCGCCAACTTGAAGTCCGGGGACATGATCGTACTGACCGAGATGGAGCACCACTCCAACCTTATCCCCTGGCAGCTCCTGGCGCAGGCGCGCGGCCTGCGGCTCGAATTCGTCCCCGTGACGGACGATTACCTGTTCGACATGGACGCCTACCGTGAACTGTTGGCGCTGGAGCCAAAGCTGATCGCGTTTACGCACATGTCCAATGTGTTGGGGACGATTACGCCGGCAGCAGAGATCATCCGTCTGGCGCATGAAGCCGGCGCGCTGACGCTGCTGGATGGCGCGCAGTCCGTGCCGCATTTGCCCGTGGATGTGCAATCCCTGGATGTGGACTTTTTGGCCTTCTCGGCGCACAAAATGGTCGGCCCGTCCGGCGTTGGTGTGTTATACGGCAAGTTGCCTTTGCTGGAGGCGATGCCTCCGTTTCTGGGCGGCGGCGACATGATCAAAACCGTCCACCTGCGGACGTTCTCGACCAACGAAGTGCCTTACAAATTCGAGGCGGGGACGCCCGCCATCGCGGAGGCGATTGGTTTCGGCGTCGCGGCGGAGTATTTGGCGAATATCGGCATGGACGCCATCGCGGCGTATGAGCACGAGATGACGGAATATGCGCTTGAGCGCCTGGCTGAAATCCCTGGCGTGACCGTTTTTGGCCCTTCTGCCGAACACAAGGGCGGCGTGGCTTCCTTTGTGATGGACGGCGTCCATCCGCACGATGTGGCGCAAATTTTGGATCACGATGGCATAGCCGTGCGGGCAGGTCATCACTGTGCCCAGCCGCTGCACGAGAAGTATGGCATCACCGCGACCACACGCGCCAGCTTTTATATTTACAACACCCGTGCAGATGTGGACAAGTTGGTCGAGGGCATTTATAAAGTCAAGGAAATTTTTGGCTGATCTTATGCCGTTGCGAGCCTGCAGGGACGCGGCAATCTCTTGCCTGTTGGGGATCGCTTCGTCGCTTTGTTCCTCGCGATGACGGGAGTGACCATGGACGATCTGTACCGCGAAATCATCATTGAACGCTACAAGACACCGCACTATCGCGGTCACCTTGACCCGCACGACATTTTTTTCGAGGACGACAATCCGGTTTGCGGCGACCATATCGAGATCACCGTCCGCACGGACGAAGATGACCGCGTGACCGAGGCTGCCTTTGACGGGCACGGCTGTGCCATCTCACAAGCCTCGGCCGACCTGTTGATCGAGTCGATACACGGCAAAACGCTTGACGAGGTCAAGGCGTTGACGAAGGATGATGTGCTCGAATTGCTGGGCATTGAACTCGGCCCGGTGCGCCTGAAATGCGCGCTGCTCTCCCTGAAGGTTCTCAAGGCCGGCGCGTATGGCCTGGGGGCAGACGAAGTCAGCGACGAGTTGGTGGAGTAATCTTGTGTTGAATTACACTGAGTATGACGAATCCCAATGCGAATTCCTTGAAATAGCGCCGGCGAGTGAGTTGCCGGACGGGGAGCGGTTGTTTGTGGATATCGGCGATACGCCGATCGTCATGTTCAACTTGGCTGGACGGTTGTACGCCATCAACGACACCTGCTCGCACGCGGATTGTTCGCTGGGCGATGGCGAATTGGAAGATCACGAGATTATCTGTCCCTGCCACGGGGCGCGTTTTGACGTGCGCACCGGCAAGGTGTTGGCGCTGCCTGCAGTGGAGGACATCCCGGCTTATCCGGTGCGCGTGCGCGACGGGACGCTGGAGATCGGTTTGCCGAAAAAATAGCGTGAAAGACAGAAACACGAAAAAAGGGCACGCCGCGGCGTGCCCTTTTTTTGTTGCAGGTATTGCTTTTCTATTCTGTTGTTTCCACCGGTTCGATGTTCGGTTTTTGCAAACCGTCCGGGAATGAATCATTGACCCTTTTTGAACTTTCCCACAACTCTCAGAATATCAAAACCCTCGGCGTATTCCATCTCTGCCAGCGCGCCGTGACGCACCATTGTCGCGCGCAGCAAATCGGGAGAGAAATAGTACTTATCGGCGTAGGTCTCGTATTGCGCCAGCGCCTCGATCTTTTTGTCCGCATCTTCCTTGGTCACTTCGACAAAAAAATGGGGAAAGAAACCGTGGCTGGAGCGCACGACGTCAAATCCCAGCACGGTCTTGCCGCGGTAGGCGCGTAGCGCTTCCTCGGTGACCACGTTGTGGTCCTGGTGGATGTCCTGCTGGCTGTGGACGAAGATGATTTCCGGATCGAACTCGCGGCGCAGTTGGAGCAGGTACTCCAGCACCTCTTGCCGGGCCTGCGGGAAGCGGCGCGTCTCGAAGGCTTCAACGATGTCGCGTTCGCGCGGCACACCCAGCACGGCCATGCTGCGATGGTGTTCCTCGACGACCTTCTTGAGCAGGGGGTTCTTTTGATTGTCCGAGAGTGTGACGCAGGTCACCTCGCAGATGGGCGCGATGTGGTGAATGAGCGCGCCGCAGCCCAGTTCGATGTCGTCCGGGTGCGCGCCGACGAAGAGCACACTTTTGCCGTAGAAATCCATATATCCCTCGTGTGTAAGTTGTCCCGATTGCGACGCTGAGCGTCGTAACCGTGGGAATTATTTTGTCGCCACAAATCCGCCGACGACTTTGGTCATTACCAGCTTGCCGTCGCGTTCCAGACGTTTCTGCGCGACATCGGTGATGGCGGCCATGACCTGCTCGAACTCGTCCTTGCCGCTGAACAAGCTCGTCCACAATTTGCGGTCTTCGGAGAGCGAGGCGCGTGTGTAGGCGATAAACGGCTCGACGGTCGGGAAGGTGAGCGGGTTTTCAAAGATATGGACGTCCACGCTGGCGAAGGTCGTTTTCATCGCTTCCAGAATGCCGCTTTTGTAGCGCGAGCTGCCCGGCATCGGCGGGATGGTCTGGCCGGTGGCCTCTTTGATCACGTCGTAGAACATCTGCTTGTTCTCCGGCATCGGGCCGCTGGTGAACAGCCGTCCGCCGGGTTTCAGGACACGGTGCATCTCGCGGATGGTTGCGGGGATGTCCGCCGCGTAGTAGATGGCGAAGCAGCACGATTCCAGGTCGAACTGGTCGTCGTCGAAGGGGAAGCGCTCGTTGAAGTCCAGCGGGATGAACGTGACCGGCTCGCCGAGTTTGGCGTTCTCGGCGCGGGCCTTTGCCAGCAATTCCTCGTTCACGTCGCCGCCGGTGATCTCGGCCTCGCCGCCCGTATACTCGTGATACAGGAAGCACTGTTTTCCCGCGCCGCAGCCCACGTCCAGAATACGGGAGCCTTTGGCGGGCTGGAGCAGGTCGAGCATCCATTGGTCGATGTCGCGTCCGCCGAATTGTTTGTGAATGTCGATCCGTTTTAACAGGTCGTTGGTGGTTTCTCGATAGTCGATTTTCATGGTTCCTCGCGCAAAAAGAAGGGTTAACGGCTCGAATATACCACAAGTTATGCTAAAATGCTGGGACGATATTGAGTACTTATTTTGGAGAACATTGATGGCGAAAAAAGTGATTATCCCTGCGGTCAAGGGCACGCGTGAATTTTATCCGGAAACAATGGCTTTGCGCAATTTCCTTTACGGGAAAATGCGCAAGGCATCGCAGGCCTTTGGCTACCAGGAGTGGGACGCTCCTTTCCTGGAGACGATTGACCTGTACGCCGCCAAATCGGGCGAGGAACTGGTAAAGGAACAGGCTTTCGTTTTCGAAGACCGCGGCGGGGCGCGGGTCACGCTGCGCCCCGAGCTGACGCCCAGTCTGGCGCGCATGATCGCGAAAAAGCAGCGTCAGTTGACCTATCCGCTCCGCTGGTGGTCGTTTGGGCCGTTCTGGCGTTACGAACGTCCGCAGAAAGGGCGTTCACGCGAATTTTTCCAGTGGAATATTGACATGTTGGGCGTCAGTTCCCCGGAGGCCGATGCGGAACTGATCGCCGTCGCGGCCACCTTTCTTCGTTCGGTCGGACTCAGCCCGGAGCAGGCGCGCATTTTCGTCAACAACCGCCGTTTGATGGACTCCCAATTCGACGCGCTGGGCATCCCGGCCGAATCCCGTTTGGACGTTTCCAACCTGGTTGACCGGCGCAGCAAGATGAAACCGGATGTCTGGACGGCCTACGCGCTGGAGCAGGGACTGAGCCAGTCCCAATTGGACGGCCTGCTTGCCTTGCTTGACAACAAGGATCTGTGGAAAGACTGGGAAGAACTCACGCGCTTGTTCGCCGCGCTGGACGCATTGGGCGTGCGCGAGTACGTGGAGTTCGATCCCAATATCATGCGCGGGTTGCTCTACTACACCGGCACGGTCTTCGAAGCCTTCGATCTGAGCGGCGGTGTACGACGCGCGATTTTGGGCGGCGGCCGTTACGATGACCTGCTGGCCGACGTGGGCGGCGACCCGCTCTCCGGCGTCGGATTTGCGATGGGCGATGTGGTTATTGGCATCGTCCTGCAGGAGCGCGGACTCGTCCCGGCTTTCGAACCTTCGCCTGCGCCGGTGCTGGTGACGGTCTTTGACGAGAGCCTGTGGCAGGAATCCTATGCGTTGTCCGCTGAACTGCGCGACGCGGGCCTGAACGTGACCTGTTATCCGGAACCGGCCAAAATCGGCAAGCAATTCAAGTTTGCCAACAAAATGGGGATGCGCGTAGCGATTGTCCTCGGCGCGGACGAGGTCGCTGCCGGACAGGTGGCGGTCAAGGACATGCGCAGCGGCGAGCAGGAATCGGTGCCGCGCGGCGAGGCGGCGGAAACCATCAGCCGTATCCTTGCGAGTGCGTGACGGTGATGATATAATCTGCGGGCTGTGGCCGATAATCGAATGCAGGGGACTGGTCACTGCCTGCTGAACATGGTGGCTGTAGCTCAATCGGCAGAGCACTTGACTGTGGATCAAGATGTTGCGGGTTCAATCCCCGTCAGCCACCCCTAAGGAAAAGCAATCCCCCCAGACGCCTCGGGGGATTGTGTTTTTAAGGGCCTGCAAAGTTTTTGCGCTCGCTAAGCGACCAACGCCTGCAGGGCCAACAGGTATGAGCGCCAGCCAAAACCGGCAATGCTCCCCGCGCAGACAGGGGCGATCAACGAGCGATGGCGG
>JAADGN010000132.1 GCA_013152325.1 Chloroflexota bacterium | reverse complement strand
GTAACACAGTTCCCCCAACAAAAACGACATGATCCATCCCTGCGGGCACGTTTTGCGAGGGCAGGGGGCAGGATGCGCGCGATCAGTCCCGCGGACTGGCAGCAGATCGGTCAGGCCGGGACGAGCGGGGCCGCGGTTGCTTTCTCTGCGCCAGGCGGCTTTGCTTCGGGTCAACGCCCGGACCCCTTGGCGCGCGTCCGTTTTTCGGGCGCAGGCACTTGCCACAGTCGAACGCGCCGGCTTGACGTTGATCCGCCAGCCGGCCCTGCTGGAACCTGGCTTCCCACTGGCCGAGATTTTCTGCGATGTCCACGGTTTGCCCTTTTTAATCTGCGCTGATGGGTTCCATGTCGACTGAACCGACGGCGTCTCGAAGGTAGGCCAAACTGGCCACGAAACCGATGAACATGATGACCGCGCCAATGATGAAGGGGTAACTCAAGTTGATGTCGAGCAATACCCCGGCTACGGCTGGCCCGATGACGCGTCCCAAACTCATGTAGGCGTTGTTCAACCCCATGGCGATGCCCTGTCCCTGGGTGGTACGCTTGGAGATGAGCGCCGAAACCACCGGGCGCAGCATGGCGTTGCTGAGTATGAATATCGAGGTGGTCAGCATGACCGTTGCAAGTGTGCGGGCCGTCAGCATGAGCAAAAAGCCGATTGCGCTGCCGATCAGTGACGCTTTGACAACCCGCACCTCGCCCCATTTGCGCGTCAGGGGGCCGGTTAGGAAACCCTGGGCAACGGCCGATGTTAACCCGACGACGGTCAGGATCAGGCCGACGGTTTGGGCGTCGTAGTCGTAGCGAATGTTGGTGTAGTAGGCGTAGATCCCTTCGAAGTTGGTCATGGCGAAGCTGATCATAAAGGCGCTGATGAGCAGAAAACCCAGCGGGCCAAAAAGCGCTTTCCACATTGGCCCAAACTGGGGTCCGCGAATGCGCGACACGCGATCCCTGTTTTCGTGCGGGAGCGATTCGGGGAGGTAAATCCAGATCAGCGCCAGGGCGGCCAGCGCCAGGGCTGTCGCAAAGAAGAAGGGGGTTTGCAGCGAGATTTTCGACATCGTTCCGCCGATGCCGGGGCCGAGCACCATCCCCAGTCCCATGGCGGCGCCGATGGTCCCCATACCTGCGCCGCGGTTCTCTTCGCTTGTGCTGTCCCCGATATAAGCCATTGCCGTGGGCAGCGTAGCGGACGAGAGGACGCCTGCCAATCCGCGCGCGGCGAAGAGCATCCACAAGCTTTTTGAAAGACCGAGCAGGAGCATGGTGATCGCATAGCCGAAAATGCCGATCAGCAAAATCGGTTTGCGCCCGTAACGGTCAGACAGGCTGCCCCACATCGGCGAAAAAATGAATTGCATGATGGCAAAGATGGACATTAACAATCCCATCGTGATGCCCGTGCCGCCGAATTCCTCCACGTAGAAGGGCAGGATGGGGATGATAATGCCGAAGCCAATCAGGACGATGACCAGTGTGGCGAAGAGGATAAGGAGGTTGCGATTCATTTTCTCTTTTTTCTTCCTGGGGGGATTTGGTGTTGGGCGATTATATCACCCACAACGTGCACGGGGCGCGCGCAAGCGCGCTGAATTTTTAGGCTCCTGCGAGGCGCGAAGCGGCGCTCAGGCGATCTTCCGCGCGGTGAAGGAGACTGTTCACCTGCACCGCACAAACGCATGGATTCCCGCCCCAAGACAAACCGCATTAAAAGGGGACGCCAGGAGCATTGTGCTCCTGGCGTCCTCGTCGCTTCGTTCCGGAAAATTCCGGTTTTAGTTCGCCGAAGAATGGTTGCTTTTTGCCTCGATGGTATGTCCCCACTGTTCCAGTTGCTCGACGACCTTGTCCACCAATGTGTCCACTTTGGGGGCTACCACGTCGGAAAGTTCCAGGCTGACCTCGATCAACGCAGGTTGAACGCCCCAGAGCACCACGTGAGACGGATACATGTTTTTGAGCCTGGCGGCAAAGAGCATGTCGGGAATGCCTATCTGGTGGGGGGAGATTTTCATCGAAAGGAACGACGGAACATCGTTGTCTTCCAGTTTCAAAAGAGCCCCGGGTTCCTTGCCCGCTTGTACCGCGTCGATCAGCAGCAGATTCTCAATTCCCTCCAGATAATAGAGAAGGTCCATTCCCAGCGTGCCCCCGTCCAGAACTTGGACGTCATCGGGGAGGTGATAGTCTGCCGCCAGACGCTCGACTACGCGTACGCCCACGCCCTCATCGGCCATGAGCAGATTGCCTACGCCCAGAACGAGCGTCTTGACGGCTTGTTGGTCTAGCACGAGCACGAACCAGAGCCAGAGTCGTTAGAGTCGTTGTCTTGATTCGTTTTGCTTCCGTTTGCCCGGAATTTGAGCAGCGGGCTGACGAACCCGTTCGCGCACTCAAGCCGGACGTCGGTGATTTTTTGCCCTTCAACGTCTAGCAGGTGTACGCCGCAGGCCATGCAGGGATCGAAGGAGTGGATGGTACGCAGCACTTCCAGCGGCATGTCCGGATCGGCGATGGGGGTGCCGATCAGCGCGGCTTCATATGCGCCCGGCGTTCCTTTTGCATCGCGCGGGGAACTGTTCCAGGTGCTGGGCACCACGGCCTGGTAGTTTTCGATCTTCTTGTCTTTGATGTGGATCCAATGACCAAGCGCGCCGCGCGGCGCCTCTGTGTGTCCCCAGCCTTTGGCCTCGGAAGGCCAATTTTCGGGATTCCAGGCATCTGCCCCGGCGTGGATCTTGAGGTCTCCGCTCGCGATACTGGCGACCAGTTCGTCTGTCCATTCAGACAGTTTTTCGGCCACGAGCACTGTTTCGATGCAGCGGGCGGCGGTGCGTCCCAGAGTGGAGAAGAGTGCCTCTGGCCCGACGCCGAGGGTATCCAGCACGGAGTTGACCACTGCCTGGACGCGTTCGTGACCGCTGGCGTAGGCGACCAACATGCGGGCCAACGGGCCGACTTCCATGGCGTGGCCTGCCAGGCGGGGCGCTTTCATCCAGGTGTACTTCTTGTCGGTCAGCAGGAAATTGTAGGGCGGTTTCGGCCCGGTGTATTTGGGGCGCGTCTCGCCTTCCCAGGGGTGTTTGCCCTCGGTTTCGTCATCGTATTCATACCATGAATGGGTGACGTATTCCTTGATCTCCTCGTGATCTACGGGGTAGACCTTGCTCAAGTCCTTGCCCAGGATGTAGCCGGAGGGCAGCCAGTTCTCGCCATCCGCGTTGGGGAAATCTCCGTAGGAGAGGAAGTTGCCCAATCCGCCGCCAATCGCGCCCCATTCCAGGTAGAACGGTGCGACCGCCAGCACGTCTGGCAGGTAGACCTGGTCCACGAACGCTTTGGCCTTCTTGAAGAGTCCTGCCAGCCGGGCAATTGTATCCGCATTGATCGCGGCCTGGCTGGTCGGGTCGATGGGGGAAGCCATCCCGCCGACCAGGTAGGTTTGCAGGTGGGGGTTCTTGCTGCCCAGTACGGCGTGGGCGCGGATGATGTCCCGCTGCCAGTCGAGCGCTTCGAGATAGTGTGCCACGGCCATCAGGTTGGCTTCCGGCGGCAACTTGTATGCCGGGTGGCCCCAATAGGCGTTGGCGAACGGGCCCAACTGTCCACTGTTGACGTAGGCGGCCAGGGTATCTTTGACCGTTTTGAAATAATCGGCGCTCGATTTGGGCCAATCGGAGATCGATTGCGCCAATTTGGAAGTGGCTTCAGGGTCGGCGTCCAGGGCACTAACGATGTCGACCCAATCCAGTGCGTGCAGGTGGTAAAAGTGAATGACGTGGTCCTGAACGTACTGGATACCTTCGATTAAATTCCGCAAAATGCGGGCGTTATTCGGGATTTCGATTCCAAGAGCATTTTCAACTGCTCGCACGGAGCAGACGGCGTGTACCGTTGTTCAGACACCTCATATGCGTTGGGTCATCGTCCAGGCTTCGCGGGGGTCGCGGCCTTTTAGGATCAATTCGATGCCCCGGAACATGGTGCTGGAACTCCAGGCGTCTGTGACTACGCCATCGTCCACTTGCACTTCAATGCGCAGGTGTCCTTCAATGCGTGTGATGGGATCAATCGCTATCTTTGCCATAGATAATCTCCTTGAGCGTATTATGTGTTAGTTAGTAGGGTAGGCTTCTTGCCTATCTGGGAAAAGTCTGAAGTGACGTACGACCATGCCATAGACCAGGAAGCCTCCGGCTATCATGCCGATGGTGATCATGATCTCGATCCAATGTGGCGTGTAGGGGTGCGGCGACGGTAAAGCCAACCCGATCCAGGTGATCACCAGGCGGTTGATGAAGACGCCGATCAGGGCAAATACGCCCGCCCAGAACGGTCCTGCCGAGTGTGAGATCAGTTTCGAGAGCAGAATGGCCAGCGGGACGAAGATGCCGATGAAGATCTCGAACCAGGCAAGCCATCCAAAGGCATCTGGCCTCAGCAGCAGAGGAATTTCGCCGGCTCCCAGCCAATCACCCGCTTTGACAGCCAGGTACAGGAGCAGGTTGATGGCCATTGCCTGCCCAATGCGGCGGAGCAGGACTCGGTCCACAGGCATTTTTTTTGCCTTCCAGATGAGCGTGATGACGATGGCCGTCGTTCCCAGTCCGGCATAACCGGCTTGCAGGAAGAAGAGCACCGGCAGCGCGGGCGTCCACCACAGAGGGTGAAGCCTGTGGCTCATGATCAGAAACATCGATCCCAGCGATGATTGGTGCAGCGCTGAGAGCACAATCCCGGCCCCGGCGATGACGTAGATGCTGCGCTTGATCCAGCGAATGGGGGTTTTGATATTCCATTTCTCGAGAAAGATGGGCGCTACCTCGATGAGCAGGATGATCGTATAGAGGGCAACGCACAGACTGATCTCTTCCAGGAAGGAATGGACGTTGATGAACCCTGGGACGAAGATGTTGTAGAACTGCGGCCACCTGCCGACGTCCAGAAAGAGTAACACTCCTACGATCACGTATCCCAGGAAGCCTGCCAGCACAGCCGGGCGGACGGCTTTGTGGTAGTGTTCCCGTCCAAAGAAATAGCTTATCAGCGAGAGTGTGAAGGCGGCGCCGGCGACGGGGATCAGGAACAGGTCGACTGTGATCCAGATGCCCCAGGGGGAGTAATCGCTCATGTTGGTGGTTGGCCCCAAGCCGACGGCCAGACGGTAAATCGACAACCCGATTGCAATCAGGGTCAGGGCAAGGAGTGGATAGAATGCGACCGGCATTGGTTTCTTGGTTTTGTCTAGAGCGGCCATGATTCCTCCCAACCATCGCGTTTAGAAATTGAGCGGATCGCGGCCAGGAGCAACGGCCCCCCGACAAGGATACTGGGGATGATGACATCACCCGCATCCTCGCTCAATTGTGGAATCGGCTCTGTTCCCAGGTCATCCAGCCCCACTTTTTCAAAGGGGACGTGTGAGAGGTAGAGTACCGATGTGCCGCCGACGTCATCCTTGCCGTAAATGTGATTGACGTAGCGATCCGAGTTGTTTTCCAGACGGCTTTCGGCTTCGGCCAACAGATCGTCGCGGCGTCCCCAGACCAGCGCACCGGTCGGACATCGCTCGGCACAGGCTGGGCCATTGCCGTCCGCAAGGCGGTCATTGCACAGCGTGCACTTGGCAATGACCGGTACAACATCGTCCCACGAAAAGCGCGGGACGTGGAAGGGGCAGGTATACATGCAGTAGCGGCAGCCAATGCAGCGATCCGGGTCATAGGTGACCGGCCCTTCAGACGTTTTCTGCAGCGCATGGACAGGGCAGCCGCTGACGCAGGCCGGGTCAAGGCAATGCATGCATTGACGTTTGACAAAGGAGTGCTCTTCTTCCCCCTCGTAGAGCTTGATCAGCGTCCAGGTGTCTGCAGAGAGATCGGTGGGAGCATCGTAGAGGCCGCTGGGGTCTTTTTCGACTTCGGTGTGATTCCATTGTCGGCAGGCGTTCGTGCAGGCGTTGCATCCAACGCATTTTGTGGCATCGTAGAGCATACCAATCTGGTTGCTGGAATCTTCACCTGCTGCCAAAGCGACGTCTGGAATAAAAGCACTGCCCAGTGCAAGGCCAGCGACTTTCAGGAAGTCCCTACGGCTAATTGGTGACATAGCGACCTCCTACTCTTTCTCTTCGGAAGAGGCATCGCCGTTTTCATCGGGTTTGGAAAGCGCCTGGTATGCTGCCGCGCCAGCCGCACCGATTGCCAGGCCAGCCAAGCCTCCCATCACAGCTGTGCTTGTCGGATCGATACTTTGTGCAGGGATCTGTACCGGCGCATAGGTGGTGGGGGGGGTGAATGCATCGAGTTCGATGGTGGTGTAAATTCCAAATTCCCAGAAATCCGGTTCGGAGCACCCGATGCAGCCGTGTCCCGATGCCACCGGCCAATTCGTCCCGTCATTGTAGCGGACGGCGGGGCAGTTGTGGAACGTGACCGGCCCCTTGCAGCCCATTTGGTACAGGCACCAGCCTTTGCGGTGTCCCTCGTCTCCCCATTCCTTGACGAATTCTCCCGCGTCGAAGTGGCCGCGTCGTTCGCAGTTGTCGTGGATGCGTGCGCCATAGGCAAAGAGCGGACGGTGCAGGCTGTCCATGGCTGGCAGTTCTCCAAAGGTGAGGAAGTGAACGATCGTCGCCGTCAGGTTGACGGGGTTGTAGGGACAGCCCGGCAGGTTGAGAACGGGTTTGTCCGTGACCAGCTCCATGACCGACAGGGCTTCTGTGGGATTCGGGCTGGCTTTGGGAAGCCCGCCGAAGGATGAGCAGTTGCCTACAGAGACCACTGCCAGGGCATTTGCGGCGGCTTCTTGCAAAATGTCCAGCGCCGTTCGTCCACCGATGCAGCAGTAGATCCCGTCTTCGGCAGAGGGGATCGAGCCCTCGACGACGAGCAGGTAGCCGCCCGCGTCGATGCTTGTCTGTTTGGCTTCCTCTGCCCGATGGCCTGAAGCAGCCATGATCGTCTCATGGTAGTCCACGGAGAGGACATCCAAAATGAGTTCTGCTGCCGTTGGCCGTGATGCGCGTAGAAAGGCCTCTGTGCAGCCCGCGCAATCCTGAAACTCCAGCCAGATGACAGGGGTTCGCGCAGGCGCTGCCAGGGCCTTTTCTATTCTCTTCATATAAGGCCGTGGCAGCGCGAGTACGCCAGCCATCAAAGAACAGAATTTGAGAAAATCGCGGCGTGAGAGTCCACGCTCGCTTACAACATCTTGCACACTAGAACTGACCATACTGATCTCCTTCCCGCCCGGTATACTGATCTCCTTCCCGCCCGGTAAACGATTGGATTGTGCTGATTTGCACAATATCGATTAAAAAAAGCACTTATGTCCAGTTTATCAAAAGAACATAAAAAAAGCATAAAAAGACAGGTTTTTTAAGGAAAAAATGGATGGAATCTCGCCGTATTTTTGACAATAACACGTTTTGGGCCGTCAGGATGGTACTTGCCCGGCATGTGCGTGTGACAAATACTGGCGTGAAAGGCCAGGGGGCAGAAGCTTTCCCTGGATGGGAATTTCTGGCATGTCGACACAGGGGATGGATTCGCCATCCGTTAATCCATCTTGGGTCAGTCCGCTGCTTTGCAGCGAACTGACCCAAGTAGGTACCCTGCGCCCGGAACTTTCACGGCTTTCGCCGTGCAAGCATTAGGCAGCCAACGTGTGTTATTTGAATAGTTCCAACCGTGGCGGGCGATGGTACGCTAGTGAGCTGTCAAAATTGATGTAGATATCGGTGTTGCCATCGAATTCCACATTGTAGGCTATAAGTTGCGTTTGGAATGGCGAAGGGCCTAGGCCGCTCACACAGCGTGCCACAATCTCTCCGCTGGGTGCATAGACGGTTCCCGAGAATTGGGAATTGGCGTTTCCTTCCATGCGCAATTCATTGCTGTTCCCTTGGGCGAGGTAGATCACGACGCCGGGAATGGCCGGTGAAGGATCAGGGCTGGAAGACGGCGCAAGCAAGCTGACCTCCGCATTACCGGTAATGGAAACGTTGCCGTTTGGCACATAGATCGTTACGCCATCTCCAACGACCGTGCCGCCGCTGAACAAAAGTGCGTTGGCCTGCCCCGTTACACAATATAGACCGGGCTCCATGGTTAATGTACGGTTGGCGCCGTGTAACGCTATCTGCGAATATACGCCTGGAGAAATCGTGCCGCCCTGTGTGCTCGATCCTCGATTGGGCAGACCGGAGCAATCGGGAGCAGGAACGGAGAGCATATCTTTCGGGAGCATCCTGGCAGGTACCTGGGATGGTTGTGGGGAGAAACTGGTGCATCCTGGCGGGTAACATTCCAAGTCCTCGACATATGAGATGCCGCCATTCGTCACATCGGTGATCATCCGACGTCCATTTCCTCTCAGGCAGCCATAGGAAAAGATGCCGCCTCCGTTAACGTGAACATCAGAATTCCCGCTGATGACCACGCCGTTTTGGTGCCCCATGCAGTCGTTTTCGTTGAGCGCTACAATGGCATAGCCAAATGCCAAAGGGTTGCGTGGACGTACTCTGGCCACAGCCTCCACCTGGCTTTCCAGTGGCCCCGAAAAGACAACCTGGGCAAAATTCGTATCGGTCGTGGTGAAAATCTGCGTGTTGATATCCAGGTATTTGTCAACGTAAACGCCGTTGTCTTCCACGCCGCATACCGTTGTCACACCATGATTGTCGCTCACGTCTGTATCCAGCGTGAACCCATTGGCTGCAGCCCGATTTATGGCGGCTGCTATTGCGTCATTCTGGACAGCGAGCATGGCGGATGAATTGCAGTCCCAGTTCTCAAAGGTGATGCCATGACTGTCCATGCTCACGGCAGCTGTTCCCGCCCCGGCGAGGGACGAGGCGTCAGACACACTTTGTGCTTGTCGGCGGTCTGAGTAGACCATTCCGCCGTCAAGCGCCAGGGCCGTGAACCCCAACATGGCAACCAACCCCAACGCCAAGACTACTATGGCCTGCCCTTTCTCAGAAGATCGTTTGTGTATCATTATTACCTCCGGTAAGTGGGGAACACAAATATCCCTTGAAATCCATTTCATCAATTACAGGAAGGACTCAGAATCGTGTCGGCAACAGAAGCACGCAGGTGCAATGTTTGCGTTCCAAGGATTGTGCCTAAGAACGGCATGGTAATTACAAAATCGTCGTAAATGACGGTGATTTTGATCTCGTTCCCTAGACAAGCCAAGGATGCGGGAGCGGAGGAACAATTTGTCCCGCCGACTTCGATCACGACTTGGATGTCGTCGCTCTGAAGGTCAACTGGTGTATTCGACGTGGAACGAATGCGTCCTTCAATCTGGCTGCAATTGGTCGGATAAACAGAACCGTAAACCGCGCCCTCCTGCGCCGCGTCGCGGAGTGCAGTATACGTGAAGAGAGCGCGTCCCAGGTCGATCACGCCTGCCAGGAGAATTAACATAAAAGTGATGGCCACCGTGAATTCGACCAGGCTCTGACCGCGCTCCTTGCGGTGGTGATTTTGTGTGTTTTGCATCAAAGCGCCTCCCCGGATTTTTCTGGGTGAACAAATTGGCATCAAAGCAAATTTACGAAGCCGCATGGGCTGTTTTAACTTCCAAGGGAACCTTGCGCGCCAATATCGACATTTCGACATTCAGGTCGGTCAACTGCATGGGATCGTTTAATTGCCATCTATTTCCACGTCTTTGATAATCGTGCGTGCCGTTTCGGACGTAATGGGAAAAGCCGGCAGGTTGACCAACGGAAGGAATGGCTCATAGTATGTCGTTACCGAGATCACGATGCGATCCGCCAGGTGTACGTCATCAGAGGGAGGGCACGTTGTGGAGTAGGTGTTGACGCCGTCGTCGTACGTGATGGCAATGTTCTCGTCCTGGATATTAGCCAATATCCCTGTCCGCCTGGCTGTTTCACGAATACCGTCACAATCCAGGTAATATGGCGTCCACCCGTCAGCACTTCCGGCGGC
>JAADGN010000096.1 GCA_013152325.1 Chloroflexota bacterium | reverse complement strand
TGCGGGGCTGATTTCCCAAGCCTGTCAAGGCTTCCATAAACTGAATCCAAAAACTCTTTGTGTCCTTCGCGTCCTTCGTGTTTAAAAAAGGCGGACACACCGTTCGTGCCGCGAGCACGCCGTCCGCCCTGCAAGGGCATCGGCCCTTGACGGGGTGCGAGACGGCAAGGCCCGCCCCTACTTTTTTCTCTTCCTCTCTTCGTACCGCCTGAACTCCCGATACCGCCGATAAAAACGCAATAGCGACGGTCCCATAAAGACCAGCAAGATCACCCCAAGGATGAAAACCTCCGTCCAGCCGACGGTCCACACCGGACGGCAGGCGAGCAGTCCCAGCAGGAGGGGGAGCAGGGCAAAACGTCGTCGAGAAACCATAAGGTGATTTTACCCGATTACCAGACACAAAGCCTTCGTGTCCCTTGTGTTTAAAAACAAGGGCGCCCCCCTCGACTGCGCGCAGTGCAGGCCGCCCCACTCACCACTCACTACTCTCCACCAACCACTCCCCACGCTCTCACTTCAGCATCGGCATCTTGATCCCGTGCCGCTTGGCGGCCTCGATGGCGATCTCATAACCCGCATCGGCGTGACGGACGACGCCCAGGCCGGGATCGGTCGTCAGCACCCGCGAGAGCCGCACCGCGGCTTCGGGCGTCCCGTCCGCGACGATGACCTGCCCGGCGTGCTGCGAGTAGCCCATGCCCACGCCGCCGCCGTGATGGAAGGAGACCCAGGTCGCGCCGCCGACGGCGTTGATCAGCGCGTTCAGGATCGGCCAATCGGAGACCGCGTCCGAGCCGTCGAGCATCCCTTCGGTCTCGCGATTCGGGGAGGCCACCGAGCCGGCGTCGAGATGGTCGCGGCCGATCACGATCGGCGCCCTGACCACCCCGTCCGCCACCAGCTTGTTGAAAGCCAGCCCGGCCTTCTCCCGCTCCCCGTAACCCAGCCAGCAGATGCGCGAGGGCAATCCCTGGAAGGGCACCTTCTCCTGCGCCATCCTGATCCAGCGGCGCAGGTGCTCGTCCTCGGGGAAGAGTTCCAAAATCGCCTCGTCCGTGCGGTAGATGTCCTCCGGGTCGCCGGAGAGCGCCACCCAGCGGAACGGCCCCTTGCCCTCGCAGAACAGCGGGCGGACGTAAGCCGGGACGAATCCGGGGAAATCGAAGGCATTCGTTACGCCGTGGTTGTAAGCCTGCTGGCGGATATTGTTGCCATAGTCGAAGACTTCGCTGCCCGCCCGCCGGAATTCGAGCATCGCTTCGACGTGTTTCGCCATCGAGGCCATCGCCATCTCTTTATACTTTTTTGGATCGGATCGACGCAGCTCGTCCGCGGCGGCCACGCCCAGGCCGGACGGGATGTACATCAACGCTTCGTGCGCGGACGTTTGGTCTGTCACCACGTCCGGGACGACGCCGCGCGCCGCGAGTTCCGGGTAGACGTCCGCCGCGTTGCCGATCAGGCCAATCGACTTGGGGATCTGCGCCGCGACCGCCTCCTCGACCAGGGTCATGGCCTCTTCGAGCGTATCCACGACCGTGTCCACGTACCCGATCTCCAGGCGGCGCTGGGCGCGCTCCGGGTCCACTTCCACGATCAGGCCGACGCCCTCGTTCATCGTGATGGCCAGCGGCTGCGCGCCGCCCATCCCGCCCAGCCCGGCGGTGAGCACGAACCTGCCCTTGAGCGAACTCCAGCCGCGCTGACGCGCCAACGCGCCGAGCGTCTCGTAAGTCCCCTGCAGGATGCCCTGCGTGCCGATGTAGATCCACGAACCGGCGGTCATCTGGCCGTACATCATCAGCCCTTTGGCCGCCAACTCGTCGAAATGCTCCCAATTGGCCCAGGCCGGGACCAGGTTGGAGTTGGCGATCAGCACGCGCGGCGCGTCGGTGTGCGTCTTGAAAATGGCCACCGGCTTGCCGGACTGGACGAGCAGGGTCTCGTCCTCTTCCAAATTCCTGAGCGATTCGAGGATCGCGTCGAAGGATTCCCAGTTGCGGGCGGCCTGGCCGCGCCCGCCATAGACAACCAGTTTCTCAGGGATCTCGGCCACTTCCGGGTCGAGATTGTGCTGGATCATGCGGTAGGCGGCCTCGATGAGCCAATTCTTGCAGGTCAGCTTTGTGCCGCGCGGCGGGTGAACAACACGAGGTTCAGACATGGCAAGTCTCCTTTGAAAGGCGTAAAAATATCTTTAGTTTGATGCGATTGGTGCCTCGTTCCACTCCCACAAGGGGATGCAACCCGGATATTTTGTCACACTTATTATACGCCGCAAAAAGAAAACTTCGGAAGCCCTGAAGACTTCCGAAGCTGGTGCGCCCGCGAAAACATCTCAAACAGCCATCGCCTTATGCCCTTTTGCCTTCCAACAATTGGGCAAAATTGGTGCCCTTCAACCGCTTGATCAGATCGTTCTGTGCATCCTGCCAGATGGGGCGCAACGGACATTCATCGCTGAAACCGCACATGCCGTCATCGCTGACACACTCGTTCAAACGGATCGGCCCATCAATGGCCTCGACCACTTCCAACAGCGTGATGTCTTCCGGTGAACGCGCCAGTATCACGCCGCCGCGAGCACCGCGCGAGGTATGCAGCAATCCCGCAATGGCCAGCTGCGAGATGATCTTGGCGAGGAACGAGGGCGGGATGTGCTGGTCCTCTGCAACCCGGCTGGTCGCCGCGCGCTGCCCCGCATCCAGCTTGGCAAGATATAAAACGGCCCGAACAGCGTAATCGGCCTGACGCGTGATCTGCATGGTTCAATCCTCTCTGGTAATACAGGTAATATTTATCTTTTTTATTTTATTGTGATTACCCCTTAATAGCAAGTGATGGACATCACACACTAAATATGACCTTTTACTCCGATTTGTACGACGACAAGGAATCACAAGACGCCCCACCCCGAAAGAATGGGACGTCCCTGCAAAACAGCGCTGTATTTGCCGGCTGCGCTTCAATCGCTCAGGGTCAAATTCCCGGCGCCGATCTCGACCAGGATGGTCAGCTTTGGGCCGGACCCGGAGCGGGTATACGTGCTGTCATCCTGCGCCCACCCCATAGGGACGCTGACGTTCGTCAGCCCGCCCTCCACGCGCACCTGAACGTCGACGCCTTCAGGGATGATCAGCGTAAAATTGCTGATGCCGGTTTCAATGGTCACCGTGCCATCCCGCCGGAAAGCGCCGGAGAAATCAAGCCTGTAATTGCCGGCCCCGCCCTTGAAGACCATCGTATTGAAGTTGGCATTCCCCAACCCGGTCAGGGTGACGTTCGAGGCGCCAGTCTCGTAACGCAGCAGGGACATTTCGGCCTGGTTCGGCAGCGAGAAAGCCATATTCACGTCCGAAGCCCCATCCTTGACGAACAGGCTGGTCAGCGACAGGCCGCCAAATTCATAGAGGGCCTTGTACGCGCCGCCCTGGATCGTCAACGACAGCGGCGTCTCGCCCAATTTCAGGTCCCATTCGTTTTTCACGCCGTCAAAATTGGGGAAGCCGGTGAACTTGTATTCGCCCTGTTTGATGGAGACGCTCGAACCCTCTGTTGTGATCTCGGGTTTGAAGTCCGGGATGTTATAGGTAGCCGTCCCCTCGACGAGGGACTCTCCCCCTCCCGGCGACAGGGACAGTTCCCCGGCGCCAAAGGCCAAGTCCAAGCTGACTTCGCCTCCACCCTCCGGCGCCGGGATGAGTATCTCATCCGTCACGTCCGGGGCAGGCGTGACCGCCCCGACCGGCAGGCTCACATTCAAGCCGCAGGCCAGCGTGGCCAGGGCCAGGACAAGCACAATCGGTATGATTCGTCGAAACATCGCAGTCCTCCAGTTTTATGCAACAGCAGGGCGAATATCAGATTCGCCCTACCAGAATATACGACCAGACGGGATGGGGGTTGCAAGGAGACCACCCTCTCCTTCACGGTTCGCCCATTTCGTGATCAGCACGCGCGGGAAGGCATCCAAATTTTCGAACAGCCTGTTACAACGCACGGACGTAGATGCGGTGCATCTTGTAAAAATCTATGCCGAAATTCGTCATCTCACGCTGCATATTGTCGTTCTCGACGTCGATCTGGGCCACATCCGCGTGACGGAATTGCCCGCTCTCAACCACGGATTTGTACATCTCGCTGAACAGGATCGCCGTCCCACCCAGGCCGCGATATTCCTCGATCAGCCCCGCGCCGTTGATGTTGAGCCAGTCGGTGCGCTTGAGTTCAGACAACAGGGCGATCCAGCCGAAGGGCAAGACGCGCCCCCTTATCCTTTGCAGCGCGGCGGAGATATCGGGATACGCCAGCAAGAAGCCGACCGGCTGCTCGCCTTTCATGACGACCTTGACCAGACGCGGGTCGGCAAACCAGATCAACTGGTTTGCCAGCGCGTTGGCTTCGTCATCGGTGATGGGTGTGTTGTCGTACGCCCCGCCCAGCGAGCCGTTGTACAGGTCTTTGAGAAGCGGGACCAGTGCCCGCAAATCCTTGCGCGTCCTGTAGCGGGCAATGTGCAAACCGCGACGTTTCTGGATGCGCTCGGAAAGTTTGTGGATGCGTTCGGGGAATTGGGTATCCACGCTCAGGTATCCGGAGACGGTTTCGCGGAGGCGCTCGAAGCCGGCCGCTTCGATCAAATTTGCATAGTAAGGCGGATTGTAGGGCATGCCAAAGGCGGGACGATGCTCGAAACCCCTGACCAGCAACCCGCCGCCGTCGAGGGCGGTGAATCCTTTCGGGCCGATGATCTCGTCCAGGCCGCGCGCCCGCGCCCAGTCAAATGCGGATTCGAAAAGCCCGGAAGCGGCGGCCTGATCGTGCTCGCATTCGAAGAGGCAAAAGAAGGCGGTCTTTTTGTGATTGTAGTCGTTGTAGCGGCGGTTGTTGACCGCCGCGATGCGTCCGACAACGCGTCCGTCATCCGCGCGGGCCAGGAAGAATCCGGCCTCGGAATGCCTGTAAAACGGATGCCGTTTCGGGTCCAGAACGCTGCGGGCCTCCATATCCAGCGGGGGAACCCACCGGGGAACGTCCCTGTAAATGCGGAAGGGCAGGGACAGAAAGTCCCGCACCTGTTTTTTGTCAGCAAGGTCGATTTGGGCGGTGTGCATTGTTTATAACCCGCGAAAGTTCGAATTTGTGCAGGGTCGCCAATCTAGGCCGCGGCCTGACGCGCCCTCTCCTGCTCGGCGCGTTCCGCCATCTGGCCGCGCAGATGTTTGATGTCGCCGTCGATGAAGAACATCGTGCCAAAATAGAAGAGGAAACACAGCGCCCAGGCCGTGATGGAAATCGTCAGGATGGCGTTGTGCAGGCTGGTGGCGTCGGCGATGATGCCCGCCATCAGCGGAGCAAGGGCCGCGCCGCCGTTCTCGATGAAGTATTCCACCGACTGCGCCGTACTGCGGACTTCGGGGACGGTCACGTCGTAGACGGTTGAGATGACGTTGGGCGAGGAGAAGGGCATAAAGAGCGCCGCGATCGCCATGAAGACGAAAAACGTCGTGCGGGCTTCGAGCGGCGTGCCCAGCGCCAGGAAGAGGAAAACCGCGCCCATCAGCACGCCCAGACTGGAGACGATGACGCGCCCCTTGAGCGTCCGTTTGAAGAGCCAATCTCCCAGCGCGCCGCCGACGAAGTAGCCCGCGGCCAGGATCAGGATAATGGGCGCCATCGTGAACAGGACGCTGTTCTCGTCGTAACCGCGTTCCGTGGCGAGATAATCAAAGAAAAAGTAGGTGATCACGTTCCAGGGGAAAACCCCCGCGAAGCCCTGCAAAAAGACGAACCACATGGTGCGCTTTTTGAAAACTTCTTTGGCCGCCGTCCACGAGAAGCGGAACTGGCCGATCTCGTCCATGCCTTCGAATTCCGGCTCGGCCTTGCCGCGCGGCATTTCCTTGACGCCGAAGTAGATCGTCACCGCCAGGACGAGTCCCAGCGAGCCGGTGATGTAGAAAACCGTCCGCCAGCCGATGACCGGGGCCAGCATCAACGCCATGACCATGCCCACCAGGTAGCCGATGGGCTGGCTGATCTGCAAAATGCCGTAGACCTTGCTGCGCTGCTGGGGGCCGAAGTAATCGGCGATCAGGCTGTACAGGCCGGGATAAGACGAATCGTCGATGCCGGTGGAGGCGCGTGTGACGACAAAGGGCACGTAGCTCCGCACAACAGCGCTCAACCAGGTGGTCGAGCCCCAGATGAAGGATGCCAGCGCCAGCAACTTCGAGCGGGCGTACCGGTCGTACAGATACCCCCAAATGGGATAAAGAACCGTGCTCACCACCAATGCCCCGGAGATGATCAGGCCAAACTGGGTGTTATTAATGCCAAACTCTTTACTGATCGGTCCTTTGAGCGGGCCAATCAGGAGTTTGTCGGTCTGATGCAGCAACATAAAGGCAAAGAAGATGCCAACAACTGTCCAGCGGTAGCGTTTTGGTTTTTCCATGATTACCTCGCAGGTGGGCGTTTGGGAACAATAAAGTTTACAACAGAAAAAAAGCGGCGTCAAACCAAAAACAGCCTCCCTGCAGGGAGGCTGTTTCGCGGACAAGGGACGCGACTATTTGTGCGTAAAGAACAATACGCCGGCAACGACCGCGACGGCTCCCGTAATGTAATTGGAAAACGGAAAACTCAGGCCGAAGGCGGCCAAACCGGCCAGGACAAGATAAATACCCATCAAGACGTGAAGGGTGTTCTTGGACATTTTATTTCTCCTTTGGTGAATGGGGGGGCAGCAGGCCAGGCAAACAGCAGCCTTTCCCTAAACAACACTCCCCGACAACAAGAGTTGCATCGCCTGCATGGTAGAATCAACCCGATCACTTCCCCTCCCCACTTTTTCATCGACAATGACAACACTCTCTCCTGCCGCCGAATTCACCATCGCCCGCCGCTACGATTCCGACCGCAGCAGCCCGGCCCGCTGGATATGGTCACATACCACCCGGCACTGGTGGCTGATAATCATCATCCTAATCGGCGCGACGGGCAACGCCGGCCTGGCCGCCCT
>JAADGN010000101.1 GCA_013152325.1 Chloroflexota bacterium | reverse complement strand
GGGGGGCTGTCGGGCAGTGTGGTTTTTTCAAGGGGGGCTGCTTGCTACCAACGGATTTCCACTGGCGTTCCCACGTCTGACCAATCGTAGAGCAATTGCGATTCGACGACGCCCAGCACGATGCAGCCGTATGAGATTGGCGTGCCCAGGTAACCGGCCCACAGCCGCGCCCCGTTCGACATGATCGGCAGCGCATGGATGCCGTTTTGCAGGCTTCCGGCCCAGTAGATCCCCAGCCAATTGGGCATCCAGATATCCCAGGTCGAGCCGTAGGCGTTGGGGATTTTGTTCAAAACGCTGAAATTGCCCACCATCGTGGCGTTGTTCATGCCGGTCGAGGCGACAAAACTGTAGACGAGCGTATTGCCCTGGTAGGCGTATAAGTGCTGCTCCGATATGTCGATGATGATCCGCTTCGCCCCGGACGAGGCAGGGGCTGCCGGCGGTGCGGCATTCTCCTGCGGGACGGCTGTCGGCGTTTTTGTCGGTTTGGGGGTGCGGGTTGACGTTGCGGTCGGGACGGGAGTGTTGGTCGGTGACGGGGTGATGGTCGGGGTCAGTGTGGGCGTGACGGTTGGCGTCGGCGTAAAGGTCGGCGTGGGCGAGGGCGTGTAGGTCGGCTTGAGAATCTCCACCTCGGCCCAGGGAACGGGCGATGGCTGCACGGTCGCGCCGACGCTGCCGCGCAGAAAGGCCAGCGTCGGGGATGCGACCCCGGACAACCCGGCCCAGATGAGTGAGACAACGACGACCGTCACGAGCAGCGCCGGGAAGGATAATCGCCATCGGGGTGGCTTCTTTGGGGGTGACGCGGCTGGCGGGGGTTGTTCGGGGTGGTCGCGGAGGCGTTGCCGCGCCCAGCGCATACCGTCGCGGGCGCGCCGGCTGTTTGGATTGATCCTGAAGGCTTTCTTTAGATAGGAAATGCTTGCGCCAGGGCTGGCGACCGCAGCCAGGAGCAGCCAGGGCTCCTCCATGCCGGGAGCCAGGGACGCGGCGCGTTCCGCCCAATGGCGAGCAGTTTCTTTGTCCCCGCGCCGCAGCGCCTGGCGAGCGTTCCGGATGGCTTGCTTGGCTGCGTCCTGGTTAGGTGTCATTGCCTTTAGTATACCGGAATTTGCGCGGTATACTTGCCATTTATCCAAAGGAGAGACTTGTCTTATGAGCAAAGGCATTTGGTACGCCATCGGCGCGTACGTCACCTGGGGACTGTTCCCCGTTTATTGGAAACTGCTCAAGCGCGTCCCGGCCGTGCAGTTGATCGGTCACCGCATCGGTTGGTCGTTTCTCATGCTCTTTGCAGCTATCCTGCTCACAAAACGGTGGCAGGCCTTTCGTTCGGCAGCGCTGACGCCGCGCGTGCTGCGCATTTACGTTGTCGAAGCGGCGCTGATCGGTTCCAATTGGCTGATCTATGTCTGGGCGGTCAACTCCGGGTTTATCGTCGAGACCAGCCTGGGCTATTTCATCAATCCGCTCCTGAGCGTGCTGTTGGGCGTCATCTTCCTGCACGAACGCCTGCGCCCGATGCAGTGGTTGCCGATTGGACTGGCCGCGGCGGGGGTGCTCTATTTGACGATCTCGTATGGTTCGCTGCCCTGGATCGCCCTGACGCTGGCGTTCACCTTCGGCATCTATGGGTTGATCAAAAAGACGGCCTCGCTGGGCGCGTTCTACGGTCTGACGCTGGAGACGGGCATCCTGTTTTTGCCTGCGTTGGCGTACCTGATTTTCTCCGAGGTGACCGGGCAAGGCGTATTCCTGCACGGCGGCGTGGCATCGGACGTGCTGCTGGTTGGCGCCGGCTTGGTGACCACCGTCCCGCTGCTGATGTTTGCTTCCGCGGCGCGCAGCATCCCGCTCTCTCTGGTGGGGATTTTGCAGTATATCGCGCCGACGTTGCAGTTCTTGCTGGGGGTATTGGTTTACAAGGAACCATTCACTCACGATCAGGTTATTGGTTTTGGTATGGTCTGGGTGGCGCTGATCATTTTTGGCGTGGAGGGCTGGGTGTCCAGCCGCGCCTCCTCGCTCGCGCCCGCCATCCCCGCCGAGTGAGCGGCAACTTTTTTTGTTGTATACTTGAGGCGTCTCAGCCTGGTAGAGGAGATGAGCATGGCCGCTTTCATTGACAACCGTCGGCCATCCGTCCGTTGGCAGGAAAGATACAATCGACCTCTTGTGGCGAAACCGCGACTGTCCAGTCCTGACGGTCTGGATCAGGAAAGTCGCTGTTACAGATTACCTCTGCCGGAGGTCTGTTGAACCCTATCTGGCTGAAACCTGCATTCCACCACCAATACCTGGCGATTAAGGTCAACGGATAAGCTATGCACGAACTCCCTGTTACCCAATCTATCCTCGAGATCACGCTGCGTCACGCGCAGGAAGCCGGCGCGACGCGCGTCACCGATTTGTACCTGGTCATCGGACAACTGGCGTCCGTTGTGGACGACTCGGTGCAGTTTTACTGGGACGTTTTGAGCAAAGATACGATCGCCGAAAGTTCGCGGCTGCATTTCCGGCGCGTTCCCGCCGAGATGCAGTGTTTGTCCTGCGGGACGCGCTTCCCGCTTGACGGGGACGACTTCGCCTGCCCGTCCTGTCAGGGCGTGGGCGTGAAGGTGGTGGCCGGCGAGGAATTTTTCCTTGAGTCAATCGAGGTGGACGGGGGGCAGGCCTCCCCGCCAAACGAAGGAGGGAACGCGTGAGTGAGCGCATTTCTGTTGTCGAGAACATCATGGGCGCCAACGACCGCCTGGCGGAGGATAACCGCGCCCGTCTGGACGCAGCCGGAGTCTTTGCCGTCAACCTGATGGCCTCGCCCGGCGCGGGCAAGACCTCGCTCATCGAGCAGACGCTGCCTCGCCTGGCCGATCAACTGCGCCTGGCCGTCATTGACGGCGACATCGCCACCAGCATCGACGCCGACCGGGCCGCGGCCGCCGGAGCGGTCGCCTCGGTGCAGATCAACACCGGCGGCCAGTGTCACCTGGACGCGGTCATGCTTCAGCAGGGCCTCGGCCAACTCGATCTCTCGCAAATCGACTTGCTGCTCGTCGAGAACGTCGGCAATCTGGTCTGCCCGGCGGATTTTCGGCTGGGCACGCACAAGAGCGTGCTGGTGGCCTCTGTCCCGGAGGGCGACGACAAGCCCTACAAATACCCCGGCATGTATCGCGGCGTGGACGCGCTGGTCATCAACAAAACCGACCTGCTGCCCTATATCCCCTTCAAGATGGACTACTTCCGGCGCGGCGTGGAAGTGCTCAACGCGGGGCTGGTCACCTTCCCGCTCTCCTGCAAGACGGGCGAGGGCGTGGACGCCTGGGTGGCGTGGATCGTGGAAAACGTTCAAACGTTTAAGCGCTGAAACGTTGAAACGGATGAACGAACTCGCAGGCCTCCGCATCCACATTACCGGCATTGTGCAGGGCGTCGGCTTTCGGCCTTTCGTCTACGGGCTGGCGAAGCGCCTGGCGCTGAATGGCTGGGTGCGCAACACGTCTGCCGGGGTGGATATTGAAGTGGACGGGGACTCAGCCGCGCTGGACGAATTCGTCCGCGCCCTGCGGGATGAAGCCCCGCCGTTATCCCGCATCGACGAGTTGACCGCCTCGCCCCAGGCCTCGAACGGCTTCACCGATTTCGAGATCGTCCACTCCGAAGCCATTCCCGACGCCTTTCAACCGATCTCTCCGGACGTCAGCATCTGCCCGGACTGTCTGCGTGAACTCTTCGACCCGGGCGACCATCGCTATCGTTACCCCTTCATCAATTGCACCAACTGTGGGCCGCGTTTCACCATCATCAAAGACATTCCCTACGACCGGCCCAAGACGACCATGGCGTCTTTCGAGATGTGCCCGACTTGCGCCGCCGAATACGCCGACCCGCTCGACCGGCGCTTCCACGCCCAGCCGGTGGCTTGTCCTGATTGCGGGCCGCAGGTGACGTTCGAACGTTCCAACCTGCCAACGTTCCAACCTGTCACCGGGGATGGTGCTGTTCTCGAAGCGTGTTCTGCTTTGGCGGGAGGGGAGATCGTGGCGATCAAAGGCCTGGGCGGCTTCCACCTGGCCTGCGATGCGACCAATGCCGCCGCGGTCCGCGAACTGCGCCGCCGCAAACTGCGCGTGGACAAGCCTTTTGCCCTGATGATGCCCGATATGGCGGCGGTCGAGCGGCATTGCGTTGTGGACGAGGCTGAGCGCGTTTTGCTCGAATCCGTCGCACGCCCGATCGTGCTGCTGCGACGGCGGCCCGACTCGCCCATTGCCCGTGAAGTCGCTCCAAATCAAGATACCTTGGGCGTGATGCTGCCTTATACCCCGTTGCACTACCTGATCTTCGACCGTAGACCGCGGTTGCCTGCCTTGGTCATGACCAGCGGCAATCTCTCGGAAGAACCGATTGCTTACACCAATGATGACGCTCGCGAACGGCTCTCCGCGCTGGCGGATGCTTTTCTGATGCACGACCGGGATATTTACGTGCGTTGTGACGACTCGGTGGTGAGGGTCGTTCGTCGCGAGCCGTCAGCCGCAGGTTGGCACGCCAGCGTTTATCCTGTCCGAAGATCGAGAGGCTATGCGCCCTTCCCGGTGAAACTGCCCTGGGACGCGCCGCCGCTGCTGGCCGTAGGCGCGGAGTTGAAGAATACCTTTTGCATTACCAACCGGAACTATGCCTTCCTGAGTCATCATATTGGCGACATGGAAAACTACGAAACGCTGCGTTCGTTCGAGCAGGGCGTCGAGCACTTTGAACGGCTGTTTCGAGTCACTCCGGAAGCGGTCGCTTACGATCTGCACCCCAATTATTTGACGACACGATACGCGCTGCAGCGTGCGGAACGGGACAATCTGCCGACGATTGGCGTACAACACCACCACGCCCACATCGCGGCTTGCATGGCCGAGCACGGACTGGACGGCAAGCGTCCTGTCATCGGCGTGGCCTTCGATGGGACGGGCTACGGCGAGGACGGCGCCATCTGGGGCGGGGAGTTCCTGATCGCGGACTATCAAAGCTGTCAGCGCGCCGCGCATCTGGCGTATTTCCCGCTGGCGGGCGGCGATGCGGCCACGAAACGCCCCTCGCGCACAGCCCTGTCGCTGTTGTGGATGCTGGGCATGGATTGGGATGAGCGTCTGGCTCCGGCGCAAGACCTGTGCCAGGAGGAGCGCGCGGCGTTACGCATCCAGTTGGAGCGCAAATTGAACGCGCCGCTGACCTCCAGCATGGGGCGTCTGTTCGACGCGGCGGCCGCCTTGGCCGGAGTGCGCCAACAGGTCAATTACGAGGCGCAGGCGGCCATCGAGTTCGAGGCCTTGGCCGATCCGCATGAGACGGGCAAATATCCGTTTGACGGCAGCGGGCCGGAAGTCCTGGTGCGAAGCGCATTGGAGTCCCTGGTCGCGGATGTGCTGGGCGGCGTTCCCACCCCGGTCATATCGGCGCGTTTCCACAACGGCCTGGCGGAGATGGTGCGCGTGGTCTGCAACCGTCTGCGCGCGGAAAGCGGCCTGACGGAGGTTGCCTTGAGCGGCGGGGTGTGGCAAAATATGTTCCTGTTGGCGCGCACGCTGGATGTGTTGGGGGCGGACGGCTTTCACGTCCTGATCCATCGTCAGGTACCGGCCAACGACGGCGGACTGGCGTTGGGACAAGCCGCGATAGCGGTTCATCAACTGAGAGGTTAGGAGGTTGTCATGTGTCTTGGTATTCCCGGAAAGATCGTCGAAATCAATGAGAGCGGTGGGCTGAAGATGGGCAAGGTGGACTTCGGCGGCATTACGCGCGAGGCCTGCCTGGAATATGTGCCCGAAGCCAAGGTGGGCGATTACACGGTCATTCACGTGGGTTTTGCGATCAGCCTGTTGAGCGAGGAGGAAGCCCTGGCTTCCCTGGCAACCTTGCAGGAGATCATTGATCTCGAAGAAGAATTGGGCGTCGGCTCTTCTGACGAGGCCCAGGCATGAAATACGTCAACGAGTATCGCGACGCCGACCTGGTGCGCGGCGTGATCGCTGAGATCAGCCGCACGGTCACTCGTCCGTGGACGATGATGGAAATCTGCGGCGGGCAGACGCATGCTATCGTCCGGCACGGAATCGATCAACTGCTGCCGCCGGAGATCGAACTGGTTCACGGGCCGGGATGTCCGGTCTGTGTGACGCCCCTGGAGTTGATCGACAAGGCGCTGGCAATCGCCTCCCAGCCGGACGTGATCTTTTGTTCGTATGGCGACATGCTGCGTGTGCCCGGTTCGCACGCTGACCTGTTCTCGGTCCGCGCGGCGGGCGGGGACGTGCGCGTGATCTATACGCCGCTGGACGCGGTGCGCATCGCGCAGGAGAATCCGGACAAGCAGGTGGTCTTCTTCGCGATCGGCTTCGAGACGACGGCTCCGGCCAACGTGATGAGCGTGGTGCAGGCCAAGGCGCTGGGGCTGACGAATTACAGCATCCTGGTCTCGCATGTGCGTGTGCCGCCTGCCATCCATGCCATTCTTGGCTCGCCGGCCAACCGCGTGCAGGGCTTTTTGCTGGCCGGGCACGTCTGCGCGGTGATGGGTTATTGGGAGTATCCGCCGCTGGCCGAGCAGTACGGCGTGCCGATGGCCGTGACCGGATTCGAACCGCTGGACATCGTGCAGGGGATTCTGACCAACGTGCGCCAGTTGGAAGCAGGCAAGACGAATGTGGAAAACGCTTATCCGCGCGCGGTGACGCTGGAGGGCAACCAGCCTGCCCAGAAGATGGTGCGGCAGGTTTTCGCGGACTGCGACCGCAAGTGGCGCGGCATCGGGACGATTCCGGCGAGCGGCTGGCGTCTGCGCCCGGAGTTTGCCCAGTTCGATGCCGAGTCACGCTTCGATGTGGGCGAAATCCACACGGAAGAGTCGCCGCTGTGCATCGCCGGGGAGATCTTGCGCGGGATGAAGAAACCGGTCGATTGCACCGCTTTTGGGACGGAGTGTACTCCCCAGCATCCGCTTGGCGCGACGATGGTATCCACAGAGGGCGCTTGCGCTGCCTACTATCATTACGGACGCGGCTTGCATGATGGGTGAGCGGTAACACAGTTCCCCCAACAAAAACGACATGATCCATCCCTGCGGGCACGTTTTGCGAGGGCAGGGGGCAGGATGCGCGCGATCAGTCCCG
>JAADGN010000095.1 GCA_013152325.1 Chloroflexota bacterium | reverse complement strand
GACCAGGGTGGCCACGGCCACCTTTGGATCCAGGAAATAGATCCAGCCGCAGGAGGGGCAGACGGGGCGCAGCCGCCCGAAGCGGAAGACGCGTTCCACGGGCGCGCCGCAGCGAATGCAGTATTTTACTTGCTCTTTTCTTGCCATTTGCGGAGCGTTGCTCGGCGCACGGTGAATGCCCCCAGCGCAAAGAAGACGACCAGCGCGGCCAGCACGATCTGCCAGGTGGTCAGCGGAGCCGCGGGCGGGGCGGCGGGAGTCGAGGCCCCGGGCTGCGGCAGCGGCGGGGCGGCTTTCTCGGCGGGCATGGCGGGCGTCGGGGTGGGGACGACCGTCTCCAGGCCGCGGTTGTCGGCTGCGGCGGGCGCGAAGGTCGGCTCCGCTGCGAGGGCGGGGGCTTCCGCTTCCGGCGCGGATAACGCTTCGGTGGCGGTAGCCGGGGCTTCTGCGGGCAGCATTTCGGGCGCGGCAGGCTCCCCGGCCGGCATTTCTTCCTCGGCGGCCCCGCCGACGTTGTAGCCTGCCGGGGCTTCCAGCATTTGCGGCGCGGAGGCCGGGAGGGCGAGGAAATTGGATGCGAAGCTGGCGAACAGGAGCAGGGCCGCGACGGCCGAGGCGAAGCGCAGGATCGGGTAGGCGCGCGGCATGGGCGGGCGCGGCGCGACCATTTCTGGCGTCAGCGTGAAGCTGCGCGGCGCGCGCCGGCGCGGGGTGCGGCGGAGAACGGCGCGGGTGCGCTTTAAATCGTCCAGCGCGGCGCGCAGGCCCGGGTCGGAGGCGAGGCGGGATTCCAGCCGCCGGGATTCCGCCGCGGGGAGTTCTCCGTCCAGGTAGGCGGAGAGTTTTTCCAGGTCACGGTAAGAAGGTTTGGTCATGCGCTTTGTCCTTCTTCCAGACGGAAGGCGGCTGGCAAAAGTTCCCAGGAGGCCTGCAGGCACTCGCGCAGGCGCAGGCGGGCGCGGGCCAGGCGGCTTTTGATGGTGCCGAGGGGTTTCCTGAGGGCGGCGGCGGCTTCCTTGTAGTCCAGCCCCTGGACGTCGGTCAGGACGACCACGGCGCGGAACTCGGGCGGCAGCGCCTGGATGCAGTCCTGGATGGCGCGTTCGAGTTCGGCGGTCTCGACCTGTTCTTCGGGGGACGCGGCCGGGTCGGCCAGCCAGCGCGGGTTTTCCATGATCTCGTCGTCATCGGTGAGCGGTTCGAGCGGCGTGGTGGGACGGCGTTTTTTGCGGCGCAGTTCGTCGTAGCAGGCGTTGGTGACGATGCGCAGCAGCCAGGCGCGGAACGAGCCGCCGCGGTGGGATTTGATCTTGCGGAAGGCGGAGAGGAAGGCTTCCTGGGTGGCATCCGCGGCCAGCTCTTGATCGCCGAGGACGCGGTAGGCGGTGTTGTAGAGCATGTCCTGGTAGGCCAGGACAAGGCGGTTGAAGGCGTCCAGGTCGCCGCGCTGGGCCGAGCGGATGAGGGCGGGTTCGTCCATGGGGGTTATTTTATCATTGTCGCGTTGTCCTGGTTGGGGGGAATTGCCCCGCCTCGGTTTTCAGGGCAGATCCGTCACGCTCCCGCGGGGACGATGTCCTTCCGGACGCAGACACCTGAGCGGCGCGACCAGCGGGCGCGCAGCCGAAGGAGGATGTGCTCAAACCAAATCCCGCAGATCAAAGACCGGGCCGTCCTTGCAGGCCAGTTTCCAGCCGCGTTTGGTCTTCAGCGCGCAGACGCCGCATTCGCCGAGGCCGCCGCAGGGCACGGGGGTGGTGACCAGCGCTTGTACGTTAGCCGGGGCGGGCGCTTCGGGAGCCAGCCCCAATCGGGCGCGCAAGGCAGGCAGGGCCGCGCGCGGCAGGTCGAGCGCCAGGTAATCGGCCCAGATACGGGCCTCGGGCAGGGCGGACAACGGCCGGATCTCGATCTCTGCGGGGAGTTCCGGCGGAGGGGTATCACAGAGCAGCGCCAGGGATGCGTCCTGCCGCAAGGCCGGCGGCAGCAAAGCCAGCACACGCGCGGGGGTCTCGCCCAGCGCGGCCAACACGATGCGGCGCGCGGTCCGGGGGAGGGAGAAGCCGCGCCCGAGCGGGCCGCGCAAACGCAGGCGCGTGCCAGGCGACCAGTCCGCGGGCAGGGCGGGGGCCGTGATAAACCCGTCGGCGGTGGAATCCGTCGGGAAGACGGGGACCGGCAAGGGGGAATCTGATCCGAAAACGCTGTCGGCGAGCAGATATTGCCCGGGCGCAGGGATCAGCCGCGGCTGGCAGAGAATGCGTCCGGCTGTCTTGTCCCCATCCAAAAAGATTTCTAATAATTCTCCTACGGATTCGAACATGCCCGCATGGTATCATGATTTGAGATGACTGGGTAACAGTTATAATAGTGCACGTTGCAGTCAATTTCAGGAGGATTAGTTAGATGGATATCGCAAGTCTGTTCCAGGGGATTGCCAGCCTTTCATGGATGGGGTTCCTCGCTGTGCTTGTTGTCGCTATTGTCCGTGCTTCGCGCAAGCAAAGCACAAAAGGCATGGGAACGCTCATCATTGGCGTTCTGGTCTTTGCACTGGTGATGACGACCGTCGGCGCGGGGCTGGTCTTTATTCAGCCGAACGAACGCGGCGTGGTCGTTTCGCCATACAGTTTCCGCGCGCCCGAAGGCTACTTGAAAGAAACGCTGAAGCCGGGACTGCACTGGGTTGTGCCGGGTGAGAATGTGCAAATTTATTCGATTGCCCGCCAGACGTACACCATGTCTGCAGCCAGCAGCGAGGGGCAGCTCCAGGGAGACGACTCGATCCGCGCCCGCACAAAAGACGGGCAGGTGGTGTTTATCGACGCCTCGGTCATCTTCAAGATAGACCCGACCAAAGTCGTTCAACTGCACATCGATTGGCAAAGCCGTTACGAGGATGAACTGGTGCGCCCGACCACGCGCGGCATCATCCGCGACGTCGCGTCCCAATACGGCATCGAGGAAATCGTCAGTTCGCAGCGAGCTTCTCTCGAAAAAGCCATTACGGCATCGTTAAACGACAAACTGTCCGAAAACAATTTGATTTTGGTCGATTTCGTGTTGCGCGACATTCACTTTAGCGAGGAATATGCCGCGGCGGTGGAGACGAAACAGATTGCCGAACAGCAAGCCCAACAGGCCAAGTTCGTGGTCGAGCAAAAGAAACAGGAAGCCGAGCAGGCCCGGCAGGTCGCACAAGGCAAGGCCGACGCGGCCGTTATCGCGGCCCAGGGTGAAGCGGAGGCGCGCCTGATCCAGGCCGAGGCCGAGGCGCAGGCGCTGGAGCAGATCAACGTCGCCATCCAGAGCAACCCCGATTTGTTGGTCTATCTTTACATCAACAAGCTGTCGCCAAATGTCGAAGTGATGCTGCTGCCCAACGATGCGCCGTTCCTGTTCCCCCTGCCGAACACGGACGCCGCAGCGAACGGCGGGCAATAACGCCGGCAACCAAGGAATGAAGATCGAATAACACACAAAACGTCAGGCGACCGTCGCTTTGGAAACGACGGTCGCTTCCACAACTCGTTTTATCATCGCTCCAAAAAGGTGCTTCAATGGTAGATGCCGCAAAACCATCGGGAAAACAGATCCGGTTGACCAGCCTTTCCAGTTGCGCGGGTTGAGCGTCGAAATTAAGCGCGGAAGCGCTGGCGCAGGTGCTGCGCCCCATCCAAAATACATTCGACTCCGCGGACTATCCCGATCTGCTGGTCGGCTTGGGCGACCCGGACGACGCGGCGGTCTGGCGGCTGGACGAGCGGCGCGCGCTGGTCGTGACGACGGATTTCTTCACCCCCGTGGTGGACGATCCCTACGATTACGGCGCCATCTCGGCGGCCAACAGCCTCTCCGACATCTATGCCATGGGCGGACGTCCCTTCCTGGCGCTCAATATCGCCGCCCTGCCTCCCAACCTGCCGCCCGAAATCGCCGGTGAAATCCTGCGCGGCGGCGCGGAGAAGGCGCATGAGGCCGGGGTGGTCATCGCCGGTGGACATACCATCCGGGACGAAGAACCCAAATTCGGGTTGGTCGCGCTCGGATTCGTCGACACGGAACACATGCTGACCAAGGGCGGTGCACGTCCCGGCGACGCGCTGGTGCTGACCAAGCCGCTCGGATTCGGCGTGACGACGACCGCCCTCAAGCAGCAAAAAGCCGCCCCGGAGGACATTGCGGAGGTGGTCGGCTGGATGAAGCGCCTGAACAAAACGGCCGCCGAACTGGCCGTGGAATTCGGCGCGCGCGGCGGCACGGACGTGACCGGTTTCAGTCTGCTCGGCCATGCGATGGAGATGGCCGACACTTCCGGCGCAGGATTGCGTTTCGATTACGCGCGGATTCCGTTCGTCTCCTGTGCCCGCCGATACGCCGAACTGTGGACTTTCCCCGGCGGCTCATCGGATAACCGTCTCTTCTTCGGCAAGCGGGTTCGGTTTGCCGAAGGCATTGACGAGGCATCCCAGATGCTGCTCTTCGACGCACAAACCAGCGGCGGCCTGCTGCTGTCTGTGCCGGGAGAGAAGATACGAGATTTCATGGCGCGCGCCAAAGAACTCGACCAGCCCGCCTGGGTCGTCGGCGAAGTCGTCGAGGGCGGGGGGATTGTCGTAGAAAAGTAACCCCTTCCCGGATCGAATCCCGAATGCGCAAAACAAGCCCTGTTTTGCGCATTTTTTTGCGCTCCCGCCCCATCTCCCAAACAAATGCCGCCCCGCAATCCACCTTTCCCCGTTCGATGGTATAATTTTGCCCCGTATGAGCCAAGAAACTTCATCCCAGAAAACAAAAATTTGCCCAACCTGCGGCACACGCCTGAGCGAGAAGGCCGACAAGTGCCTGGTCTGCGGCAGCGAGCTTAGCCCAACCGCGTCTGCGCCCAAGAGCGCGCAAAGGGCCATCCAGGGCAGCCGTATGCCGGAGATCACGCTCAGCCTGCCGGCCGCGCTGGGATTCCTGGCGCTGTTCCTGATCGTCGGCGCGGGCGCGGTCTTCCTGGCCCTGCGAACGACCGGCCGCGTTGTCGAGCCGACGCCCGTTCCCACGGCCACCATCACCGTCACCGTCACGCCGACCCCCACCGAGACGCTCACGCCGACCCCCGTCCCGACCGCCACACCGCAGCCGCCCTTCGATTACACGGTTGCCCAAGGCGACACCTGCGGAGGCATCGCCCTGACCTTCGGCATCTCGGTGCAGAGCATCATCATCCTGAACAACCTGCCTGCCTCCTGCAACAACCTGTACGTCGGGCAGGTGCTCAAGATCCCCTACCCGACGCCGACCGTCACGCCGCAGGCAACCGCCACCCTGGAGGCCGCGGATGCCACCCGCGCCGCGTGCGATACCGTCAACTACACCGTCCAGGAGAACGACACGCTCTCCAGCATCGCCGCCAACTACGCCGTACCGCAGGAGGCCGTCAAAGCCTTCAACGGCCTGAGCACGGACACTGTCTTCCTGGGGATGCGATTGGTCATCCCGCTCTGCGAACGTGCGGCCACGCCCGGTCCGTCCCCGACGCCGACCATTCCGCCGCCGTACCCGGCCCCCAACCTGCTCCTGCCTGCGGACGGCGCGTCCTTCACCCTGGCACACGACACCGTCACGCTGCAATGGGCGTCCATCGGCACCCTGCGCGATAACGAGGTCTACCAGGTCACCGTCGAAGATGTGACGGAAGGCGAAGGCCGCAAGATCACCGAATACGTGACCGATACCAAATTCATCGTCCCGGTTTCGTTCCGCCCGAAAGACAGCCTGCCGCACGTCATGCGCTGGGGCGTCACGACTGTCCGCCAGGCGGGCACCGACGAGCAGGGGGAACCCATCTGGGCATCGGCTGGCGCGCCCAGTTTACAGCGCGTCTTCTCGTGGACGGGAGCCGCGCCGGAATCGACACCAACCCCATAAGGGGACTTGCTTTCGACCTGAAATCGTGATATATTGACTTCGCTGACAGGGTAAAAAAGCTTATTTACTCAATGGTTGCATCTCTGCTAAAGAGATGCAACGTATTCTATACCCAACCTAGGGACATCCTATGCCGACATCATTCCTGACCAAGGAAGGTTACAAGAAGCTGGAAGAAGAGCTTGAGTTCCTGCGCACAGAAAAGCGCAAGGAAGTCGCTGACCGTCTGCGCGAGGCCATGGAAGGCGGCGATCTGATCGAGAACGCCGAATACGAGGCTGCCAAAAACGAACAGGCCTTCGTCGAAGGCCGCATCCAGGAACTGGAAATGATCCTGGCCACCGCCCGTGTCATCGAAGAAGGCGACAACGCCGGCGTGGTCCAGGTCGGCTCGACGGTATACATCCGCGAAGACGGCGCATCGAAATCCGAGAAATATACCATCGTCGGCGCGGCGGAAGCCAATCCGCGCGAGGGTAAAATCTCCAACGAATCGCCGATCGGCAAAGCCATTCTGAATCACCACGTTGGCGATGAAGTGGTTGTGGAAGCGCCCGGCGGCAAATTTACCGTCCGCATCACCAAGATCAAGTAACCGGGGCCTGCAAGCACTGCCCCGCGCACCTGTGCTGCAAGGCAGGCCGCGCGGGGCTTTTTATTTCAAGTACAATACACTCAAAAAGGTTCCCTTATGGCCGAATACTCATCCCTTGAAAAGATCCGTCTGAAAAAAATAGAAGAACTGCGCGCGGAAGGCATCGATCCTTACCCCACGCGCGCCGAGCGGACGCATACCAGCGTCGAGGCGATCGCCGCCTTTGAAGCCGCCGAAGCGGACGGAAAAGAAGTACCCGCCACGCTGACAGGACGTCTGCGCGCCGTGCGGCCGATGGGCAAGATCACCTTCGCCCACATCGAAGACGGCGACGGACGGATTCAACTCTTCTTGCGCGCCAACGACCTCGGCAAGGACAAATTGGCCTTCTTCAACAAAATGTTCGACCTGGGCGATTTCGTCCAGGCCGAGGGCCTCATGTTCCGCACCCGCACCGGCGAGGTGACGCTCCGCGTCCAGGATTTCAAGCTGCTCGCCAAAGCCATCACGCCCCTCCCCGCAGCCAAGGACGAGACCCTGGAAGACGGGACGGTGGTGCGCCACGCCGCGCTCGAGGACTCCGAACTGCGCGCCCGGCGGCGTTACGCCGATCTGGCCGTCAACCCGGAGACGCGCGAAACCTTCCGCAAGCGGGCCGCCGTCGTCCGTGCGCTGCGCGATTTCCTGGACGGCGAAGGCTTCCTCGAGGTCGAGACGCCCATCCTGCAGCCCATCTACGGCGGCGCGGCGGCCAAACCCTTCGTGACCCACCACAACCAGCTCAAACAAGACCTCTACCTGCGCATTTCGTTCGAGCTGTATCTCAAACGCCTGCTGGTCGGCAACCTCGAGCGCGTCTACGAGATCGGACGCGACTTCCGCAACGAGGGCGTCTCCTACAAACACAATCCGGAATTCACCCAACTCGAATTCTACATGGCCTACGCCGATTACGAGAAGATCATGGAAATGACGGAGCAGATGGTCGCCTTTGTCGCGGACACGGTGCTCGGCACGCTCCGGGTCACTTACCAGGGACAGGAAATCGATTTCTCCCCGCCCTGGAAGCGGATCGAACTCCGCCAGGGCCTGCTGGAGGCCTCCGGCATTGACATCGCCGAACACCCCGAGGCCGAATCGCTGGCCGCAGCCCTGGCGGCAGGCGGCAAAACGACCGCGCCCGGCGCGACGCGCGGCAAACTGATCGACTTCATGCTGGGCGAGTATCTCGAACCCAACATGATCCAGCCGACCTTCCTCTACAACTATCCGCGCGATATTTCCCCCCTTGCCAAGTCCATGCCCGGCGACCCGCAGACGGTCGAGCGCTTCGAGGGTTTTGTGGCCGGGATGGAACTCTGCAACGCCTTCACCGAACTCAACGATCCGCTCGACCAGGAGCAGCGTTTCCTCGAAATGGGACGCGCCTACGCCGACGACGACGAGGAGCGTCACCCCGTGGACGAGGACTACCTGCGCGCCATGCGCTACGGCATGCCGCCCAACGGCGGCTTCGGCATGGGCGTCGACCGGCTGGTCATGCTGCTGACCGACAAACGCAACATCCGTGAAGTGCTGCTCTTCCCCCACCTGCGCGCGGAGGAACAGGGCGAAAAAGACAAGAGTCCGTCCGGAAATTAAAACGCAGTAACGGCTGTTGGCGTTTTCCAAATTCAGTGGATCACAGTTTCACGCCTCGCAGTAGCGACTTTCCTGACCCAGACCGTCAGGACTGGGCAGCCGCGCTTCAGCAAAGTCGCAGTCGAAGAGCGGCGATTGCATCCCCTCCTCGACCGCGCTCCCGTTGGTCGCTGGCAAATTTCCTTCTTGCACCGCCGGGCACACGGAGATTTTATGGGGCTTTCCCTGCGAACCCCGCGCCCGGCGGTTCCGGGCGCTTGCGCGCGCTGCACAGCCCTGATCACTTGCCGGAATCCCACCGAAGTATCGCCTCCGCCAAGCCGACACTTTCCAGCGGATGAAAATGCCCTCCATCGATAAGCACCCAGGTCGCGTTGGGCAGGACTTCCCGCAGCCGTTCGCCGACGGGAACGGGCTGGAAGCGGTCTCCCCGCGCCCATACGACCAACGTTTCCCGTTCGAATTTGGTCAGCTGCGGCGAGGCCGCTTGTGTGTATTTGTTGTCCATGGCCCGCAAGAACCTTGCGAAGTGTTCCAGCCGCTGTTTTGTGCCGACAAGTCCCTGACAGAGGTCTTCCAGCAGGTCGTCGGTTATGACCCCCGTGTCGAGCAGCCCGGCCGACAATCCTTTTCGAAGAAAATCAAGCGTAAATTCAGGCGTGAAGATCCGGGCGTAGTTTTCATGGTACGCTCCCCCGATCAACGGCTTTACGCCTTCCACCGGCCAGGAATCGAACGCAACGCAGTTCGTCAGCACGACTTTGTCGACCGGCGTCGAAGGCTCCGTCATCATGATCTGGGCAACGCCGCCTCCCAAATCGTGGCCGACAAGGACATATTCATCCCGAACGACGGCGTTCACGAACCGGCTCAACAATTGCGCCTGCCCCCGTAACGAGTGGTCATGGTCTTCCGGTCCGTCTGTGTAGCCAAGCCCCAACATTTCGGGGGCGTAGACCCGGTAGCCCTGTGCGGACAACCGCCGGCCGACACGGGCCCACAGGGCGCTGTTCGTGGGCAGACCGTGCAGCAGAACGACGGGTTTCCCCTCTTCGCCCCACTGCCGGTAGGCGACCTGGCAATCGCCCACCGTCGTCCATTGTCTTTCGACGAGCTTTGTTTCCATTTCGAGTTCCTCCATATTAAAGTGTTTTGGCTCTGCAGAGCCTCCTGCTTTAATGAGTGGAACCCGGAAACGATTTGTGACAACGCTAAAGGTACTGTTCCCAGTAATTCAACCTGGACGCAATTTCATCGGATTTCCACAAGAGGTCGAGCCGGGCGACCGCCTTTCTCAGTTTCTCGCCTTCACGCGACAGATCCGCCTCGCCCAGCCACTTGTCCATCCTGCATGCGCACTGGCCGTGCGGATTGTACAAGACACATTGATCCTCGAGGAAGTTCTTCAGTTTTCGCCTGGCGCGCGCAACCGTCTGCCGGATCGAGACGGCATTCCGGCCCAGGATTTCCGCGATGTCCGCATAGGGCAGTTGCGCGATATCCCTGAGGATGTAGGCCATGCGGGTTTTGTCGTTCAGGCAGTGCAGCATTCCTGTGAGACACTTGCCGCACATTGCCTTCACCCACAGTTTCCTGTCGAGATCGTGGGAGACCGGCAAGTCCCTTTCCGCCTCGAAGTACCCCCTCAGCACCCTTGCCGAATACGTTTTTTCCGCCCGCGCCCGGCGCGCCGCGACGCGGCAGGCGATGGTATAGATCCAGGTCGAGACCTTTGAGTCCCCCCGAAAAGAGGGCAGGCTCTTCATGACCTCCAGCCATATTTCCTGGGCCGTATCGCGGGCGACTTCCTCGTCATATATCATGCGGCGGCAAATCGACGTGACCATTTGCCCGTAGTCCCCGACCAGGTCGGAAACGGCGATGGGATCGATGTTCTCACACATATGGTATTGTGTTCCCTTTGGGAGCGCGGACGGAACAAGCTGCGGGGGCGGCTGCCGCCCCCAAAACGACAGCCGCCTGGAGTTCGGGCGTTATTTGACCTTCTCTTCCTGGCACAAACTCCCTGCAAACAATTCCATGAAAACATCCACTATCTGAGGGTCGAAATGCTTCCCGGACTGTTCTTTGATGTACTCGCATACCCGTGCTCCCGACCAACCCTCGCGGTATGGACGGTCGCATCGCAGCGCATCCCAGACGTCCACAACCGCGAAGATGCGCGCCGCCAGCGGAATGTCTTCCCCCTTTAGTCCGCGCGGGTAGCCGGTGCCGTCCCATTTTTCGTGATGGCAATAGGGGATGTCCAGGGCGGGGCGCAAAAAACTGATCGGCCAAAGCATTTCGTATGCATACTCCGGATGTTTGCGCATGACGGCCCACTCTTCCTCGGTCAGCTTGCCGGGCTTCAACAAAATACCGTCGGGGACGCCCATTTTCCCGATGTCGTGCAGCAGGGCGCCATGACGGATGCGCGTGATCGCGGTTTCGCTCAATGCCATCTTCCGGGCTATCTGGACCGTCATCCGCGTAACCCGCTGCGTGTGCTCCTCCGTCTCCTTGTCGCGGAAATCCATCGCCCGCGACCAGCCTTCCAGCGTCTCTTCCTGCGCCTTTGCCATGTCGGAGATGTCACGGATTGCTGCGATGATATAAAAATCCGACTTGCCCTGCATCGGGCTCAGGCTGATATCGACGGGCAGGATGCTGCCGTCCTTGCGCAGCGCGGTCAAGGTCAGCCGCGTTCCCATGAACCGCCGCCCGGGGTCTTCGAAGAATTGCTCGCGGTATTTCGTATGTACATCCTTTATCTTCGTGGGAATCAGTATCTCGACCTGTTCGTTCAGGATTTCTTCGCGCGAGTAGCCGAACAGCGTTTCTGTTTGCGTGTTCACGCCGACGATGGCGCCGTTGCGGTCCACGATCACCACGGAGTCCGGTATCGCTTCCAACAGGGTGGGACAAGAAAATTCACTGATAACTGTTTCCATGGTTTGCTCCCTTATTGGTCATTGGGTTTTCCATTAAGCAGGCCAACGGGGCGAAGCCTGGTCCGGTCAAGGCGAGGTCAGCCGGCATCTTTCAAATATTCGAGCAAGTTCTCGGGATCGTATACTTCACCATCCGGCGGATCTTCGTGGCGCTTGATGGCGCTCGGATGCACTGTCTCGTGACCGTTCCGCGCTTTCCCAATCGGACGAACGTATTCTCCCAGCAGGCGGTAGAAAAATGTCATCGAGTTTCGCAATTCGCCCTTGTAGCCGGCCTTGATGTGCTTCATGTAATCATCGTCTATCCCCAGACCGCGAGACACGGCCTTTTCCACCATCCACTTAAAGGGAATATTCTCCAAGTAATAATCATTATATCCTCCGCCAATATTCGTATGAACGCCCGCGAACCAGACCTGCTCCACGTTTTGACCGGGGATATTCTCCGGTTCCCAAAGCGTGGGCTCGAACGGTTTGCGCCTCTCATCGATCGCCAGCGCGTGGCATGCATTTTCCACGTTCGCCCCAAGTTTTACGTTATGGAAAGCGTATCGATAACTGACCCAGTAACCTGCCGCCCCCGAAACCGGAATACCCAACGCGCCGACCGTGTCCCACACGCCGATGAATTTGATCTTTATTTTGTCCCGCGTTTTTGCGTTGCGGTGTCTGAATTCCCCTGCCCGGAATTTCTCGACCTTCCTCTTGTTCTCTTCGATCATTTCTGCGTAATGGGCCTTGATTTTCTCCCGGATTTTCTTCGGAACGTAGCCGGGAATGAGCGATTCGATCTTCTCCATGTCCGTTATCAACCGGTAATGGTCGTATGCCTCCGGAATATAGTACGCATCGTCTTTTTCCAACAAACCGCATTTCTGGATGAAACCGGCCAGGCTCCGAACCGTATACGCCCCCCGGCTGAATCCAAACAAGTAGAGCTCGTCTCCGGCACTGTAGTTGTGTACCAAAAATCTGTAACAATCGATGATATTCTTCGACAGCCCCTGCCCGAAAGCCCCCCCAACGATTGGATCGAGTATCCCCCACCCCGTCCCCACGCCGGGATCGTAAAAAACCACCTGGATCGTCCCGTCCGGTGCTTTTGGCAATACCGCGCGGGTCATTTTCACGACATTGCTTGGCTTTCTCACCCAATCCTTCCCGTGACGGGAGTTTCGGCCCTTTTCCTTGTCTACCCGGTCAGGTTTGCCCCAGGTGCCGTCCGCACATATGATGATCCTTTTCATGGGTACCTCCGCTGATCTTTAGGTGCTGCTACCAAAGAGGGGGCAGACGCCGAGCGTTTTGCTCCTGACGCGGCTTTCACCGGAACCGAATCCGGTAAATTACGCTGCCTTGCCTCCAACGTAGCCGGGTTTGATGCAATTTGGGCTAGGGCGCATTCCCCTTTTCGTGAGATAGAAACTCTGCAACTTGCCGTAAAGATCCCAACACTTGATTTCGATTGCTAGGGGCTCGATTTACAAACATTGGGCTTGGATGGTACATGTTTATTAATTCTACATCTGGAAGGTATTTGCTGATATCGTCTTCAGCTCTTTGTGCTTTTTTCCCAACCAATATTACTAATTCCAATTTTGTTAACAGCGCCAACAGCCTGTTCAGATAATTAATTCCTTCGCTAATATCTTGGCTTTTTGCGGGTCTTATCTTCTTTCCACTACCAATATACCATGGCACAATATTCCAAGTTACAGTGATTTCCCTCGGTAACCCAACTTGCTGATTAAGTTCAAAAAATGTTTTGGCTGTCTCATCAGGGTTGTTTCGAGAAACGAATCCACTTTCGACAGACTTAGGGCCAGGTGCTTCCAACAAGAATAAACATCTTGCACTTATACCACCGTCATCAGGATCAAAATATGGAATTTTCTCTCCAAAACCAGTTTCTTTTCGTATTTCTTCAACGAATCGTGTTAACGGTTCAATGTGCTCTGTATTGAGCTTTGCTATTTTCTGTTTACGTGCTCGTGTTTCTTTTAATGATTTGGGGTAATCCAATGCTGAGCCCATAGATTTTTTCATTTCCTGCAGCTCTAATATCTTTTGTCCCTCCGGCATGTTATCCTATCGCTGCCTGCTCCTACTATACAAGCAAATCTTCCCCCGCGCAAGCGCCTTTCCTGGCGAAAAATGACGGGCTTCCCTCGCCAGGGAGGAGGTGACCGGCACTTTGGAAGTGCCGGTCACCTTGAACTGAGGCGAAGTGTGGCTCCTGTGCAGTCCCTCCTTGCGGGGACGATGCGACTGCGCTCCCGCTGCTCGCTCCGCTCAAGGACTGCCATCGTGCGAGCTGACCAGGGAGTCGGCTTCAGCCGACTTTCATGAACCGAGGCAGGACTTTAGTCCGCCGAATGGCTTGTTCCGGCGCGGCGCGTTGGAGCGCCTGCCCGCAAACAACCCTGCAACAAAAAACAGCCGCTTGTCGGGCGGCTGTTGGCGTCTTGTCCGGACTAATACCAGATGCGGAAGGATGTGGTCGTCTCCCCGGCCAGGTTTTCGCCGTAGGTGATCAGCACCTCGACGTTGACCAGTCCGCCATACGGCTGGCCGAGAACCTGGAGGGAAAGGGTTGCCACGCCGTTCCCGTCGGTGCTGATCGGCAGCAGCTCTTCGCTGCCCGACGGCCAGTGGACCTTGGCCACGCCGGTCGCATTGGGGACCGGCTGCAGGGTTTGATCCTGAACGATTACGAAGATCCGTTGCCGGTCGGTCGAGTGGGTGACGGCCTTCCAGGAGAAAGCCCGCACGCTCAGGGACAAAACCCGTATTGCGCTGCCGTTCAAGGGAGAGACCGGGGCAAGCCTGGCAGGGTCTTCGCCCGCCTGGTCGAAATATATTTTCCCCAGGTCTCCCGTGACCACGCGTTGTCCGTCGGGCTTCCAGGGATGCCATTCGAGGCGTCCTTTTTGGAAGTACTGGACGATCATGCTGTCCTGATATTCGAACGGGGAAACGGGGAAGCCGAATTGTGCCACGCCGCCGTGCTTGTCGAAGAACTCCAGGAACGAAAAGCAGACAGGGTATCCCGTTTCCGGATAGACGCGGCAAGCCAGCGGGTTGTCGACATTCAACTGTGCGCCGGGGTGGTAGGTCAGGTCTCCCAGCGGGGTCAGTTGGACTTGTTGTCCTGCCGGCAGATCCGGGTGCAGTTCGAAGCGGGCGCGCTGGAAATATTGCACGAGCATCCCGTCTTCGTTGGTGAAGGCTTCGGTGATGGGATAGCCGAAGATGGTTTCGGCGTCAGGCACACTTTGATAGTATTTCCAGAATTCCCCTGTCACATTGTGCTTGGTCTCGTGGAAAAATTTGGAATCCGGGCTTTGCGCCTGAGCAGGGGTCACCGCCAGCAGGCTTAAAGCAATAATCAGCCCCAGGAACTTCCACGCAGATTTCATCCCCTTCATTATACATACAAAATCCGTGCAAACCGCGGCGCGGCACATTACAAATATGTTTATTCCGGGATTCGTGCGATTGGAATATAATTGTGCCCGGCGATCAGTTGAACCGGCGACCGGAGGCCAAATTATGAAACATGCAGTCAGCATCAGTTTAGGAAGTTCGTCCCGTGACAAGCGGGTGACCGTGAACTTCAACGGCGAGGAAGTACTCGTCGAGCGCATCGGCACGGACGGCGACGTGGAGCGGGCCAAGCAGTTGTACCGCGAGATGGATGGCACAGTGGACGCGTTCGGCATGGGCGGCGTGGACATGTACCTTCGTCTGGAGGGGCGCGAGTATCCGCTGCGGGCGGCGCTCAAACTCATCGAAGGCGTCACCCGGACCCCGGTCGTGGATGGACGCGGGCTGAAGCATACCCTGGAGCGGCGCGTCTTCGAGTTGGCCGCGCCCATGATGAGTGAGCCGCCGCATTTTCGCCAGGCCTTTATCCCGGTGGCTGTGGACCGCATCGGGCTGGCGGAGGCTGTCACCGAGGTGAGCGACGAGGTCATCTTCGGCGACCTGATGATCGCGCTCGAATTGCCCATCCCGGTGCGCGGCTTGCGGGCCTATAAACGCGTCGCACGGGTGATGCTGCCTTTTGTGAGCCACTTCCCGATGAGCATGTTGTTCTACGGCAGCGGCGGCGCGGAGCATGAGCCGAAATACCGGAAATACTGGCAGGAATCCGACTTGCTGGCCGGGGATTTTCTCTTCATGCGCAAGTATCTTCCGGAAGACCTGAGCGGCAAGACGGTGCTGACCAACACAACCACGGAGGAAAATATTGCCCTGCTGCGGGAACGCGGCGTGCGGACGGTCATCACCTCCACGCCGCGCTACGAAGGCCGCACGTTCGGCACCAACATGATGGAAGCCGCGCTGACGGCCTACGCCGGGAAGGGGCGTCCGCTGACAGACGATGAATTGAACGCGCTGATCGACGAACTGGATTTGCGTCCCACTGTGGAGCAATGGGCGTGAGATAGAACCTCCCGAACCCAAAACCTCCCGCAGGTTCAAACCCTGCGGGAGGTCGTTTTAAAATCCAGCAGCGCCTGCACAATGCGCCGGGCGGCCTGCCCGTCGCCGAAGGGGTTGGCGGCCTGCGCCATGCTTGCGTAGGCTTGCGCGTCGTCCAGCAGGCGGGATGCCTCGGCCACGATTTTCCCCGTCTCTGTGCCGACCAGTTTCAGGGTCCCGGCTTCGATCCCTTCGGGGCGCTCCGTTACGGCTCGCAGGACGAGCACCGGCGTGCCAAAGGCGGGCGCTTCTTCCTGTATCCCGCCCGAGTCGGTCAGGATGAGCGTCGCCTGTTTCATCAGGTGCACCAGGGGGAGATAATCCAGCGGCGGCAGGAGCGTGATGTGCGGCACATCGCCCAGCAGGCGGTGGACGGGTTCCTGCACGTTGGGGTTGAGATGTACGGGATAGACCAGTTCCACGTCGTCGCGGGCGGCCAGTGTGCGCAGCGCGGCGCAGATATTCTCGAGCGGCCGACCGAAATTCTCGCGGCGGTGCGCGGTGACCAGCACCAGGCGTTTCCCTTTGCCGATCTTCAGCTTCGCCAGCAGTTTGGCCGCCTCCGGCGGTTCGGGCTGTTCGGCCACAAAATGCAGCGCGTCGATGACCGGATTGCCGGTTACGAGGATGTCGGTTTCGGGTACGCCCTCGCGCAGCAAATTCCGGCGCGCCCAATCTGTCGGGGCGAAGTGCAGGTCAGCAGTCACGCCTGCCACGCGGCGGTTGATCTCTTCGGGGAAGGGCTGCCATTTGTCGTGCGTGCGCAGCCCGGCCTCCACGTGTCCGACACGGATGCGGCGGTAGTAGGCGGCCAGCGCGGCGGCCATGACGGTGGTCGTATCGCCCTGGACGAGAATCCAGTCCGGGCGCTCGTCGGCCAACACCGGGTCGAGATGGGTGAAGACGGCCGCAGTCAGTTCGGCCAGCGATTGATCCGGGCGCATCAGGTCCAGGTCCACGTCCGGGCGGATGGCGAACAGGTCGAGCACCTGGTCGAGCATCTCGCGGTGTTGGGCGGTCACGCAGACGCGCGACTCAACCCCCGGCGTCTGCGCCAGTTGACGCACGACGGGGGCCATTTTGACGGCTTCGGGGCGGGTGCCAAAAACGGAGAGGATGCGCATCTTTTGGGGTGGGGGCGGACGGCCGTCCGCCCTTATGGGTTGACGCCCAGTTTGAAGACGCGGAATCCGGCCTGCTCCCAGTTTTCCGCGTCCCAGCCGTTGACGGTGTCGATCAGGATGCGCCCCGGGATCAACGCCGCGACGCGGGCCGGTTCCAGTTCCTTGAGCTGGGTGTGCCCAACCAGCAGGATGGCGGCGTCCGCCTCGGCGAGCGCGTTTTCGAGCGTGGGCGCCAGTTGCAGGCCGGGAAGGTCGGCGTCGGGTTTGAACGGCTCGAAGGCGACCACGGACGCGCCGGCCTCCTGGAGCAGATGGGCCACTTTCACGGCGGGACTCTCGCGCAGGTCGTCCACGTCCGGTTTGTAGGCCAGGCCGAGGGCGGCAATTTTCCTGCCTTGCAAGCCTCCCAGGGCGCGCCTGGTCAGATCTGCCACGAAATGCGGCTGGGAGTCGTTGACGCGGCGGGCGGTGTGGATCAGGTCGGTCAGGTCGGGCGCGGCCTCGACAAAAAACCAGGGGTCCACGCTGATGCAGTGACCGCCCACGCCGGGGCCGGGGCGCAGGATGTCAATGCGCGGGTGACGGTTGGCGAGCGAGATGGCCTCCCAGACATCTACGCCGAAGCGGTCGGCGAGACGGGCAAACTCGTTGGCGATGGCGATGTTGACGTCGCGGGTGGTGTTCTCCATCAGTTTGACCATTTCGGCGGTGGTGGCGTCGGTCAGGATTATGTCGCCTTTGACGAAGGCCGCGTACAGGTCCCGCCCCGCCTGCGCCGATGCGGGAGTGATCCCGCCGATGACGCGCGCGTTTTCGATCAGCTCGCGCAGGATCTGTCCCGGCAGGACGCGTTCCGGCGAGTAGACCAGGTGGAAGTCCTCGCCTGCGGTCAGGCCGGATCTTTCGAGGATGGGCGCGACCAGCTCAACAGTGGTGCGCGGCGGGGAGGTCGATTCGAGCACGACCAGGTTGCCTTTCCGCAAATGGGGGGTGATCGCCTCCGCCGCAGAGGTGACGTAGCTCATATCCGCTTCGGGGATGCTGTTCGCTTTTTCCTTCAGTTTGAAGGGCGTCGGCACGGCGATGATGAAGGCATCCGCCTCGGCGGGTTGGGTGGCGACGGTCAGTTTGCCGGATTTGATGGCCGCGCCGACCAGCGTGCGCAGGCCGGGTTCGTGGATGTGCAGTCCGCCGTTGCGCAGCGTTTCGATGACGCGCGGGTTGACGTCCACGCCGACCACGTCCAGGCCGTGTGTGGCAAAGGTGCTGGCGGTGGGCAAGCCGATGTAGCCCAGACCGAAGACACATATTTTTTTGAAATTCACAGGCGCTCCTGGGGAGAAAATGGTTTTCATAAAAGCCTTGATCTGTATTATACAACGGGAGCGCCCAAAGGTCGTTGGAATCGTTATCGAGACCTCCGGGAGTTTGCGGGGCGATGGCGGCAAAACGGGGTCTTTGCGAGTGTGATATGCTTATCCCCGGACAGGTTCCGGAAACCTTGGAAGCTTTTCCGGAACGCGATGCCGTTCCCGACACGTTTTTGGCGCATCCCATACAACCAACGATGATGTAGATTCGTAGATGTTATTGTATAATGACTTGAGCATTCGAACGGAAGAGGAAAATAATGGCGATTTTGCTGAACCCCAACATAGCTTATCTCTTGCTGGTTGGCGGCGTCCTGCTGGGCTTCCTGGCGATCATCGCCCCGGGCACGGGGCTGCTGGAGATCGGGGCGTTTTTCTGCATCATGCTGGCCGGCTACGCGGTCTACAATTTGCCGGTCAACGTGTGGGCGCTGATCATTCTGGTTTTGAGCGTTGTCCCGTTCGTCTTTGCCATTCGCAAGCCGCGTCGGGGAGCCTATCTGGCTTTGAGCATTCTGGGCGAGGTGGTCGGGTCGGCATACATGTTCCGGGGAGAGGGCTTTAGCCCGGCTGTAAATCCCGTTTTGGTCATCGTGGTTTCCGTCCTGATGGGCGGTTTCTTGTGGTTGAGCATCACCAAAGTCCTGCAGGCCCTTCATGCCCGCCCGGCGTACGACTTGAGTGAGCTGGTGGGTCAAATTGGCGAAGCCAAGACCGACATCCACGAGGAAGGTTCGGTGCAGGTGGCTGGCGAACTGTGGACGGCCCGCAGCCAGTTGCTGATCCCGGCTGGGGCGCGCGTGCGCGTCGTCCGGCGGGAAGGATTCGTCCTGGACGTTGAACCTGTTGTAGATCATTCAAACGAGTAATTGCTATTCGCCGTTCTTTGTGAGGAGGAACTATGTTAGAAACATCTCTATGTCTTGTTGGTGCGGTGGTTGTCATCGCAATCGCCTTGCTTGCCAGCGCTATACGTATCGTTCCGGAATACCAGCGCCTGGTCGTCTTTCGGCTGGGACGCTGTGTCGGGGAAAAAGGACCGGGTCTTGTCTTTCTGATCCCGGTTGTAGATCGGGGCACCAAGGTCGATCTGCGTGAGCAAGTGCGTGAGATCCCGCACCAGACCTCGATCACCAAAGACAACGCGCCCATCTCAGTTGACTTCCTGTGGTATTACAAGGTCTTGAATCCGACCGAGTCTGTACTGCAGGTCGGGAGATTCGAAGCGGCTGCCCAGGGTATGGCGACGACCACCCTGCGCGCGGTGATCGGCGGCATCCCGCTGGACGACGTCCTTTCCGAACGCGAACACATCAATACCATGCTGCGCACCCGCCTGGATGAAGTGACCGAGCGTTGGGGCGTCAAAGTGACCAACGTTGAGATCCGCGAGATCATCCCGCCGCGTGAAGTCCAGGAGGCAATGAACCGACAGATGTTGGCTGAGCGCATCCGCCGCGCGACGGTGACCGAAGCGAACGGCACGAAAGAAGCCGCCATCACCGTGGCCGAGGGTGAGAAGCAATCCGCAATCTTGAAGGCCGAAGGCCTGAAACAGGCCACTATTTTGGAAGCCGAGGGCACTCGCCAGGCTCAAGTATTGGAGGCCGAAGGTTTTGCCAAAGCGTTGGAGAAAATTTTCGCCGCCGCCAAGCAGGTCGACCACAAGACCATGACCCTGCAGTATTTCGAGACGCTCAAAGCCATGGGCGAAGGCCAGGCTACCAAGTACATTTTCCCGATGGAATTTACCAGCCTGATAGAAAGTTTTGTCAAAGGGCAGAAGTAGGCGATTGAGGATCAACGATTGAGATTGTAAGCCTCCCGCAGATCCTTGCGGGGGGCTTACCCGCTTTAGATGTCATACGAAATTCTCCCCGCTTCAATACGCGATCTGAACGCGCTCTACAAACTGGAGCACGCCTGCTTCGACAAGGATGCCTGGTCGTTGTTCGATCTGGTCGCCGTACTGACTTTCCCCGACGTCGTCCGGTTGAAGGCCGTCCGGGATGGCAGGATGGTCGGCTTTATCGCAGGCGACCCGCGTCGCTCGCAGGGATTTTCCTGGATCGCCACGGTCGGGGTGCTGCCGGAATGCCGGCGTCTCGGCATCGGCAGGACGCTGCTGACGACATGCGAGAGCCAGTTGACCACGCCGCGCATCCGGCTTTCGGTGCGCGCTTCGAACAAGGCCGCGATCCATCTCTACCGGCAGGAGGGCTATCACACCATTGACATCTGGCGCAGATATTACCAGGATGGCGAAGACGCCGTTGTGATGGAGAAGAGACGCGAACCGTCCGGCCCTTAGCGCAGCGACACGAAGGATCGAATACAGGGGGTATAATGGCCTGTATGACGACCAAGAGACTTCCGCCGCCTGTCTGGGTAGCTACGCCTGCTGCCCTGCGGGATATGGCGGCTGAACTTATCCGCCAGCCGCGCGTCGCGGTGGATACCGAATCCAACAGTTTGTATGCCTATCGCGAGCAGGTCTGCCTGATCCAGTTTTCCACACCGGAACAGGATTACCTGCTCGACCCGCTGGCGTTGACCGATCTCGGCTTGTTGGCTCCCCTTTTCGCTGACCCCAATATCGAAAAAGTCTTTCATGCGGCCGAGTATGACCTGCTCTGTCTCAAGCGCGATTTTGGTTTTAAGTTTGCCAATCTGTTCGATACGATGGTGGCCGCGCGCATTCTGGGCTATCAAGCCGTGGGGCTGGGTAAATTGCTGGCCCAGAAATTTGGCGTGGTCGTGAACAAGCGGTTCCAAAAGGCGAATTGGGGCCGACGACCTTTACCCGCTGACATGCTCAACTATGCCCGCTTTGATACGCACTATTTGCTTGCGCTGCGGGACATCCTGAAAGCCGAATTGGAAACAAAGGATCTCTGGCCTCTGGCCCAGGAGGATTTTGTCCTGGCCACCCATGTTAATGGCAGAACGCCCCGGACGCATTGTCCCGCCTGGGAACGGATGGGAGGCGGTCGGAAACTGAACGGGCGTCAGTTGACGGTTTTGAACGAGCTTTGTCTGGCTCGCGAAAAATTGGCCGAGCGCCTTGATCGCCCGGTTTTCAAAGTTGTGAGCAACAAGATCTTGTTGACACTCTCCGAAACGATGCCCCGCACTTCCCGCGATCTCGAAACTGGCGGCTTGACCTCGCGTCAGATCGAACGTTTTGGCGAGACGCTCCTGGCCGCTGTCCGCCGCGGGATGCAGGCGCCGCTCGTCAAGTGGACTCCTTCATCCCGCCCGGACGATGCTTTTTTGATGCGCCTGGATGTTCTGCGAAACTGGCGCAAGCATACGGCCCAGGCCATGGGCGTGGAATCGGATATTGTTTTGCCGCGGCATTTCATGAATACGATTGCAGAACGCAACCCGCGCGATATCCGCACCCTGAGGGAGATACTGGCCAAATCCCCCTGGCGTCTGACCCATTTTGGCAGGGATATCATTGCAACGCTTGACAAAGTGCAGTCTTGAGATTGGCGTAAGTTTTCCCCGTTTTTTCTCGTCCGCATACCATCATCAACAGGATTGGAGTTTACAATGCGCATTCACTTTCATGGTGCAGCTCGCACTGTTACCGGTTCCATGCATTTGATCGAGGTCAACGGCTCGCGTTTGCTGCTGGAATGCGGCCTGTTTCAGGGCCGCCGCAAAGATACCTACGAGCGAAACCGCAACTTCCCTTTCGATCCCCGGACAATTGATGCCGTCATTCTTTCGCACGCCCACATCGATCACAGCGGCAACCTGCCGCATTTGGTCAAGCAGGGGTACAACGGACCGATCTATGCCACGCATGCCACCGCCCACCTGGCCGCACTGATGCTGCGCGATTCGGGTCATATCCAGGAAGCGGACGCCACCTTTTTGAACAGGAAGCGCGCCCGCCGCGGCGAACCGCCGGTCGAGCCGTTGTATACGCAGGAAGATTCTGAAAAGGTTGCTGAATACCTGCGTCCAATTCCCTACGACCGGTCGTTTGAAGCCGTCAAAGGTGTGACGGCCACCCTCATGGACGCCGGTCACATACTCGGCTCGGCGGGCATCGTCCTGGACATCGAAGAACGTGACCGGAAATTCCGTTTGTGGTTCTCTGGCGACATTGGGCGGCGTGATCTGCCGCTTTTGCGCGATCCCGTGCTGCCTTTCGACGCTGATTACTTGCTGATGGAATCCACGTATGGGGACAAATCGCACCATTCGCCGGAAGCAGCTTTCGAGGAGTTGCGAACCGTCGTCAAACGGACGATCAAGCGGGGGGGCAAGATCATCATCCCCGCTTTCGCGGTCGGCCGTACGCAGGAGTTGGTGGTTTGTCTGCACAGGATGACGGAAGAGGGCGATATCCCGCCGGTGCCGATCTATGTGGACAGCCCGCTGGCCATTAACGCCTCCCAGATTTTCAATGAGCACCCGGAGTGCATGGATGCCGAGACGCGCGCATATGTTCTCGAGCACGGACACCCGATTTTAAACTTCAGGCAGGTGATTTATACGCGTTCGGTGGATGAGTCCAAAGCGATCAACGACTACAAGAAACCGGCGGTGATCATTTCCGCCTCCGGCATGGCCGAAGTGGGGCGCATCCTGCACCACCTGCGCAACAACATCGAAGACCCTCGGAATACGATTTTGATTGTTGGCTGGCAGGCGCCGCATACGCTTGGCCGCCGCCTGGCTGATCGAGAGACCAGGGTCAAAATCTTTGGGGAAACATTCACGCGCAAGGCGGAGGTGGAAACGATTGGCGGGCTTTCCGCGCATGCCGGCCAGCAGATGCTGGTTGAATATGCGATGGCGGTCAAAGACCAGGTCAGGAAAGTCTTTTTGGTGCACGGCGAAGACCGCGGCGCACTGGCGCTCAAGGAACAACTCGAACAGCGTGGTTTTGAGAATGTGTTTTACCCCGAATTGCATACCACGGCTGAAATTTAAGATATAATACGCCCGCTTACTGGAGAGGTGCCAGAGTGGACGATTGGGGCGGTCTCGAAAACCGTTGTGGTCTTAGGGCCACCGTGGGTTCGAATCCCACCCTCTCCGCCAAGAGACCGCCAGGCGTCATCGTGCGCCCGGCGGTTGTATATTAACGAGCTGGGCATGGTAAGATAAGCCTCAACGGATTATTTTTGACTCTGGGAGATTCTCGTTTTTCATCTCTCGACTCTCTACTCTCTACTAACCATGAAACTTGCCCTTGCCCAAATCAACACCAAGCTCGGCGACGTGGAAGCCAACCTGGAAAAGCACCTGAGCCTGATCAAGGACGCCCGCGCGCAGGATGCAGACCTGATCCTGTTCCCCGAACTCTCCCTGACCGGATACACCCTCCAGGACCTGACGCCCTCCGTCTCGCACCGCCCTGTGGACGACGACCCGATCTTCCGCCCGCTGCTGGAAGCCAGCCGCGAGATCGACATGGTGGTCGGCTTTGTGGACGAGGATACGCGTCACCGCTTTTACATCGCGAATGCCTATCTCTCGCAGGGGGAAGTCGTTCACGTGCATCACAAGGTCTATTTGCCGACCTACGGCCTGTTCGACGAGGGGCGCTTCTTCGCCTGGGGGGATTCGATCCGGGCCTTCGACACCCGTTTTGGACGCGTGGGCATGCTGATCTGTGAGGATTTCTGGCATGCCTCGCCGCCCTACCTGCTTTGGCTGGACGGGGCCGACATTTTGCTGCTGACCTCCGCTTCGCCGGGACGCGGCCTGAACAACGACGAGCGCCTCGAATCGGCCCGCTGGGTGGAGCACGTCAACCGTGCCTACGCCAACGTATTCACTTGCTTTGTGGCCCACAGCAACCGCGTTGGTTACGAGGACGGGCTGAACTTCTGGGGCGGGGCGACAGTCTTCGACCCCAATGGCGCGCTGCTTGCCAGAGGCCCATATCACGAGGAAGCGTTGACGATTGCCACACTCGACCTGAACCAGTTGCATCGCACGCGTGTCCGTTTGCCGCTGCTGCGGGACGAAAGGACGCGTCTGGTGCAGAGTGAACTTAACCGAATTCTTTCGAAATGATTGAACTTTCCATCAACACCGACCTGGCCCGCAAAATCCTGACCGGCTTTATCCGCAGCGAACTGACGCGCGTCGGTTTTTCGCGGGCGGTGATTGGCCTCTCCGGCGGGATCGATTCGGCGCTCTCCTGCGCGTTAGCGGCGGAAGCCATCGGCCCCGGGAATGTGCTCGCGGTGCGGATGCCCTACGAAACGTCCTCGCCCGATTCGCTGGAACACGCCCAACTGGTGATTGACCGCTTTGGCGTCCAGTCGCTGACCGTTCCGATCACCGAAATGGCCGCTCCGCTCATCGCGCGCGAACCGGAGATGCCCAATACGCGCAAAGGCAATATTATGGCGCGCTGCCGGATGATTGTGCTCTACGACCAGTCGGAGGCCTTTGGCGGGTTGGTGGTCGGGACGAGCAACAAGACCGAGATCCTGCTCGGATATTCCACGCTGTACGGCGACTCGGCTTGTGCGATCAATCCGATTGGCGATCTGTACAAGGCCCAGGTGCGTCAACTGGCGCGGGCGATGGGCGTCCCTGAAGCGGTCATCGCCAAACCGCCCTCCGCAGACCTGTGGACCGGCCAGACCGATGAAGGCGAACTGGGCTTTACCTACGACGAAGCGGACAGACTGCTCTACTTGCTGGTGGACCAGCGCTACCGGCCGCAGGAATGTGTTGAAGCGGGCTTTGACGAGGCGTTTGTGCGCACGGTTGTGGCGCGCGTTCGCCGCAATCAATTCAAGCGCATGCTTCCGCCGATTGCCAAGCTCAGCAACCGCACGGTCGGTTACGATTTTCTGTACTTGCGCGATTGGGGAACGTGATTTGGCCGCCAATCGTGAATGGTTCGACAAGTGCTGCCGGTTATTGCAGTTTCCGTGCAATCCGGAAATAACCTTTTGTACCGGTTGACTTTGCGTCGATTTCGCTATATACTCAAGGCAGGATTAACGCTTATGCGAGTTTTTACGACAAAGCCCGTTTCGAATCAGTGAAAGGCACGCGATGTTCGCGTGCCTTTTCGTATATTTTGAGACAAGGAGATGTGACGATGGATTATGGGATGATCGGAAAAATTGAGAAAGCCAAACGTTATGCTCAAGAGCGTGACCGCTTCCACTTCGAGTCTTTTTCCGTGCGGATTGATGGTAATAATAGTGACCATCAGGTAGTCCTTAAAGATGGAACCCTTGTTTGCGATTGCGATTTTTACCGTACTCGCGGTACTTGCAGTCATACGATGGCGATAGAAGAAATCCTGAAAGACATGCTGCCGGAGAAAATGGCTGTCTGATTCCTGCGAATCATGCGTTGCAATGTGGCCCTCCACCTGCGGAGGGCCGTTCTTTTTTCCGCTGTTTTGTAAATCAGACAAGAAGGGTTTAATTTTTTCGGTTTTTCGGGTAAAATTCAGAGACCATGACTGGTATTTCACGGCGAGACTTTCTGAAACTAAGCGCGCTGACCCTGGGCGGGTTGGCCTTTACCCCCTTCCGTCCGCAATTAGGGGAGTTTGACGACCGGACGCTGGTGCGCGTCGCGACCAATTCCCTCAGCGTGTACAGTAAACCCGACGACACGAGCCTGATCACCGGACAGTGGTTCCGCGACAATCTGTTGACCGTGTATGAAGAGGTGACCGCCGATACCCCGGAATACAACCCGATCTGGTATCGGGTCTGGGGCGGGTACGTGCATCGCGCCCACCTGCAAAAGGTCCAGGTACTCTATAACAGGCCTCTGGTTACGCTCGGGGATAGTGAGCGGCGTTTGGCCGAGGTGACTGTCCCCTACACGCGCGCCATGCGCTTCACCAAAGCTTTTGGCTGGCAGCCACTTTACCGTCTGTACTACGAATCCGTTCATTGGATCACGAGCATCGACGAAGGCCCGGATGGCGAACCCTGGTACCGCATTTTCGACGAACTGGTTTCCATCCCGTATCACGTCCCGGCTATTCACCTGCGTCCGATCATGCCTGAAGAGTATGTCCCCATTTCGCCGGAAGTGGACTTCCTGGACAAACGCATTGACGTCGACCTGACCACCCAAACGTTGACCGCGTACGAATACGATCAAGTTGTCTTGCAAACGAAGATTTCCTCCGGCCTGATTTATGGCGGCAAGGTGAACGGCATTGGCACCAAAACGCCGGCCGGGACATTTCACATCGAGGAGAAGATGCCCTCCAAGCACATGGGCGATGGCAACCTGGCCGCCGATATCGAAGCTTACGAGCTGCCCGGCGTCCCCTGGACGTGTTTCTTCACGGATGTGGGACATGCTTTCCACGGTACGTACTGGCACGACAACTTTGGCGTACCGATGAGTCACGGGTGTGTCAACATGCGTACGCATGAGGCCAAGTGGCTCTTCTGCTGGGCGCGCCCGATCCATGAAACAGAGCAGATTTACCGCCGCGGCTATGGCACGACGGTAAATATCTTTTACAGTTAGCCCGCTGACGACTGACCACCGATAACTGATGACGCCTCTTCTGACTTGGCCCGGAAAACAACTTTCTGACCCTGTACCTGCCAGTCTGACAACCGAGGCGATTACCTACCCGCGGGGGGGCTATCCAACCGCACAGCCCGAAGATCGTCTCATCTTGGGGGATAATCTGTCTATCATGGCAGCGCTCTTGCCCGAATACGAGGGCCGCATCCATCTGATCTACGCCGATCCGCCTTTTTTCAGCAATCGCAAATACCGCGCCCGCATTGGCCGCGGCGAAGATTCGCGCAAGCCCGCCGAATGGCAGATGGCTGAAGGCTACGGCGACCATTGGCCGGACATCGACTCTTATCTTGATTTTCTCTACCCGCGATTGGCGCTGATGCACCGTCTGCTGGCGCCGGACGGCACGCTCTATCTGCATCTCGACTGGCACGCGGATGCCTACGCCCGCCTGCTGCTGGACGAGATTTTTGGCTCTGGCAGCCTGCTCAACGAGATCATCTGGACGTATCACGGCCCCTCGCCCATCAAGCGCGCCTTCAATCGCAAACACGATACGATCCTGGCCTGCGTGAAAGGCAAAGGCTATACCTTCAACGCCGACGCGGTGCGTGAGCCGTACAACCCCAACACGGTCAAAACCTTCAAGTCTTCGCGCAAGGCTGGCTTTGGCAAAGTGCCCGATCTCAAGCGCGGCAAAGTGCCCGAAGACTGGTGGTATTTCCCGGTCGTGGCGCGGCTGCACAACGAGCGTACCGGCTATCCCACACAGAAGCCTGAAGCGCTGCTGGAGCGCATCATTTTGGCCTCGTCCAATCCGGGCGATCTGGTGGCGGATTTTTTCTGTGGATCGGGGACGACGGCGCACGCTGCCGCCCGTCTTGGGCGGCGTTTCATCGCGGCCGACGCGACCTGGCGGGCGGTTCACACGACCCGCAGCCGGCTGGCCGTTTCGTCGGCATCGCCTTTCACCCTGGAGCGGGATTCCGCTGCCCCTTTCCCGTTGGCGTCACCCCCGTTCCCCGTCACATTGTCGGGCGGGACGATCGCTGTTCCCGATGAGATGCGTCTCGATTTGGATTACTGGGAGGTGGACCCGGCCTGGGACGGGAAGGTGTTCAAGAGCGCCGCGCAGGCCGTTCGTCCGGTGCGTTCCGGCGAGATCCCGGGGAGTTTGGCCCTGCCCGGCGATCCGTCGCCGGATATTTGTGTTCGCTTGGTAACTGTGGGGGGAGAGCAGTATCAGGTCGAAATAAAAAAATAGGACACGATGTTATCGTGCCCTGCAATGTCAGACGTCCAATCGGTATCCCACGCCGCGTATCGTTTTCAGGAATTTTGGCTGGGCAGGTTCGAGTTCGATGGCCTTGCGCAGCCACGAGATGTGCACGTCCAGCGTGCGGGTGTCGCCGGTGTAGTCGGTCTCCCAAACTTTTTTGAAGAGGGCTTCGCGTTCGATCACTTCGCCGGGATGCTCGAGCAGGCTGTTCAGCAGTGTGACCAGCCGCGGCGTGAGACGGGCGTTCTTGCCCAGGCAGCGCACGCGGCGGCGTTCCGTATCCAGGCGGATGGGGCCGACGTGCACGATGTTCTTGCCGTCGCCGGGCAGGAGGGGCTTGATGCGGTTGGCCAGCTTTTGGGCGGTGAAGGGCAGCCACAGGACGACATCTGCCGCCGATTTGTTGACCTTCTTTTCGGGGGCGACGATCAGGATGATGGGCAGTTTGCTGTCTTGCTCGCGCAGGGATTGACAAATGCGCACGCCGCTGCTGCGCAGGGAAGCGGCGTTGACGACGAGCAGGTCGGGCGCGATATCTTTCAGTTGGGCGGCTGCCTGGCTGCCGCTCTGCACGATCTCAACGTCGAAGCCCTTCTTTTGCAAGGGTGCAGCAAAAGAAGGGAAATCTGCATGTTTCCCTTCGATGATCAGGATGGTTGCGTCGATTGGTTGAGAGTGTGCCATATTGCGATTGCAGTCCGGGTACGTGCTGTCTGCTCGCTCCTTGATCCGGTAATCGGCCAGCGAGATGATGAATAATAGCAGTGTCTCAGGATTTGAGCAGCCAGGCGGGAATGTCCAGGTAGTAGAAGGTCTGGCACATTATACCTTAAATCTTAAAGAAGACTGTCACCCCCTCTGGTACTGTTTTTTAACATTCGCCTTGTCAAAAGCCATGCGGGCAGTTATAATGCGGGCTGTTCGGGGCGTGGCTCAGCCCGGTAGAGCGCACGGTTCGGGTCCGTGAGGTCGGCGGTTCAAATCCGCCCGCCCCGACACACTTTTGGCAGGGCCTCGTTAAATCACGCACCCCAGAGTACAAGCCTGGGGTTGTTGTGTTTAAAAGAGACCGCTAATGCCCACGGTTCTTCCTCGTTTCATTTCCATGTCCGAAGCCGCCACGCGCCTTGATGTGGACGAAGCCGAGAATTGCTGGACGGCAACCGGTTTGATTGTGGGCGTGGTGGTCGAGGTGGCGGGATTCTTTATGTCATTGGGCAAACGATCCAATTCTCGGGCACATTATCTTCATCAGGACAAGACGGCGTCAGCACAGGCAGCGGCGGGCAGGTGGTCTTCACCCTGCCGCAGGGCGACTACCATTTCCGGGCTGATTACGATGGCGTGCAGTTCTGGAGCGATGAC
>JAADGN010000072.1:5558-12836 GCA_013152325.1 Chloroflexota bacterium | reverse complement strand
AAAAACGCAGTATCCACACTAGGGGAGCAGTGCCCAAAGCAGCCACAATTCCTTTCCAATAACGCCCATCATAAGGCCAAACATGAAGTTTTGCCTTTGCCGCAAAAAGGGAAGTCAGGTACAAAAAAACAAGCGAAATGACCGTTGCCCATGCCGCTCCTGAAAGTCCTATCCGGGGAATGAGAAAGCCATTAAACCCCAGGCAGAGAACTAACGCGGCAAATGAAAGGCGAAGCATAATCTTATGGTAACCCGTCACAACTAGCAAGGGACCCACCGCGCCTGTGGTTAAATTAAAAAACTGCCCAATCAGTAAAATCGTCAGGGCAGCCGCCCCGCTCTGGTAATCACTGCCATACAAGGCCGTTAACACTTGAGATGGTGAAAGGAGAAGAACCAGAAAAACCGGCAGTCCCAAATAAATTCCCCACTTAGTGCTAACGCGATAGATTTCTTCAAGCATTGATTTGCGCTCTTCCTGATAAAGACGCACAAACATAGGTATCGTCATTCGGTTAATACCCCCTAAAACCAGCACAAAAAACACGGAAAGTTGAGAGGCTGCCTGATAAATACCGGTTTCTTTCGCTGAAAGAAAATAAGCCACAAAAAGGCGGTCAACCCAAATCACCATCGTCGTGAAAATGGTTACCAGTGAAGAGTAAAAGGAAAAAGAGAAAAGTTCAAGCCCCCCAGCGGACAAGTCAAAGCGGTCGCGGAAAGCGAACACGTGCGGAAATAATTTCCAGAGAAAATACCCCCCACCGGCAACTGCCACCCCATACGAAAAAACAGTTGAAAACAAGACTCCATCCAAACGAACGCCCAACAAGTATAGCAGCAACAAGAAAAACAACCCTATCGCAGGCTGTCCAAAGTCTTGCGCTATTGCAGAATATCGCATGTCTTGCGTCAGGCGCGTAGCCGAGGCAATCACTGGCAAAACTGCCGCAAGCGGGAAAGCAAACGCAAAAAAGCGAAAAATGTATATCAATCCCGGTTTCTTGAATACAATGACCGCCAATTGTGGAGCAAAAGCAAAGGTAATTCCCCCAATCATTCCGCCAATCAAAAAGGGCACAAAGAACGACTGAACAACCACGCTTCGGAAAGAACGTTCATCCTTACGGAAATAGCGCTCTCCGAAATTAAGCACACCCAAATCGTACCCCAACGGCGCGATCAGTTCCACCAGGCGAAAAAATGTCCGTCCGACTGCATACAGACCAAAAACAGCAGCGCCAAGTATTCTTGCAACGATGATATCCCCAACAACATTAAGAAAACGCCCTAAGAATCGCGCCGCCAGAGCAATGCCCGCACCTTTCGCAAACTTGTTAATGTTGTTACGGTAGATGGCCATATTGTTCTGTATTATATCCGCAATCCCATCTCGCCAGAAAAAAACTCCCGACCAAAAAGCCGGGAGTTCAGTATCCAGTGTCAGATTCAACTGCGCTATTTGATCGCCGGCGCAGGGGCCTTCGAGCGTTTGATCGCCAAAACCAACATGACGATCAAGATGATGACCGCTATCCAGCGACCAACGGCCGCGCCGCCAGTGGCTCTGGAATATTGCACCACGATCGGCGCGACAATGACCGCGACCAGGTTGGCAACTTTGATCATCGGATTCAACGCCGGACCAGCGGTGTCCTTCATCGGGTCGCCGACCGTATCGCCAACCACGCTGGCTTTGTGGCGCTCGGAACCTTTGCCCGAGTTGTTCGCCGGGTCTTTCGGCTCGTCTTCGATGAGTTTCTTGGCATTGTCCCAGGCGCCGCCGGCGTTGTTCATGAACACGGCCAGCAACTGACCGGACAAAATAAGGCCCGCCAGGAAACCGCCCAGCGCCTCGACCTGAAGCGTCAAGCCGACCACGATCGGCGTCACGACGCCGATTGTCGCCAGGGAGACCAATTCCTTCTGCGCGGCGGTCGTGGAGATGGACACGGCCTTGCGATAATCCGGCTCGACCTTGCCTTCCAAAACGCCCAGTTTGAACTGACGCCGCGCTTCCTGTACGATCAACGCGGCAGCACGGCTAACGGCCTGAATGGCAAAGGAGGAGAACAACCACGGCACCGCGCCGCCGATCAACATGCCAACAAAGACCTGCGGAATGTCGACGCGAATACCGACGGTCTGAAGTTGCTCCGCGAGCGGTATGCCGAGCGCCGCCTGCGTGCGGCTGACGTCGACCAGGAAAGAGCCGAACAGCGCAACCGCGGCAATGACCGCCGAACCGATCGCGACGCCTTTTGTGATCGCTTTGGTGGTATTGCCAACCGCGTCCAGGTCCGCCATGATCTGCTGGGCTTTCTTGTTCTCTTCTTTTTCCGCGCCAGACCAGGACATTTCGCCAATGCCGTTGGCATTGTCCGCAATCGGGCCAAAGGAATCCATCGCCACGTTGTTGCCCGTCAGGGTCAACATGCCGATGCCGGTCATCGCCACGCCGTACAGGACAAAGGTGACTCTCTCGCCCCCCTCGAGGCCAGGGATCGTGCCGAAAATAACGATGGAAGCGACAATCGTCAGCGCGATAACGAGCACCGACCACACCGACGACTCATATCCCACGGCAATCCCTTGCAGGATCAGGGTTGCAGCGCCTGTATCCGCACTCTTCTTGATATCCTGGACCGGGGCGCTGTGTGTTCCCGTGAAGTATTCGGTCAGGCGGTCGATCAAGATGGCCAGCAGAACGCCCACACCAACCGCCATCGGGGTGCGCCACCAACCGCCCCACTGATTATTCATCTCGGGGGTGTTCAGGTAAAGGTACCCAGCGCCGAAGAACAGCACGGCCGAAATCACCGCCGACGACAGGAACCCCTTGAAGATCGCGCCCATCGCGTCGCCGCCCTCGTCAGCATCGCTGCGAACAGCATACGTACCAATAATCGAGGAAAGGACGCCAATGCCGCGCACAATAAGCGGGAAAATGATCCATTCCAACTGGCCCGTGATGTGCCAGAGCGCCAGGGCCAGGATCAAGCCGGCGACAATGGTCACTTCGTAAGATTCGAAGATGTCGGCGGCCATGCCCGCGCAATCGCCGACGTTGTCGCCAACCAAATCCGCGATAACGGCCGGGTTGCGAGGGTCGTCTTCCGGAATGTCGTTTTCGACCTTGCCGACCAGGTCAGCGCCCACGTCGGCAGCCTTGGTGTAGATGCCGCCGCCAACGCGCATGAAAAGGGCCAGCAAGGTGCCGCCAAAGCCGAAGCCCAACAAGGCGTCCGGCGCGGCAATGCCCAAAACAATGAAGATGACTGTACCGCCCAGCAAACCGAGACCATCGGTCAGCATGCCGGTGATCGTGCCGGCGCGGTAAGCAATGCGCAGCGCATCGCTGAATGAATTGCGAGCCGCGGCGGCAACGCGGACGTTCGCCTGCACGGCCATACGCATACCGATCTGACCAACCGTCAACGAGAAGCCCGCACCCATCACAAAGGCAAAGGCCCGCGCCAGACCGATCAACAGACGAACCTGTCCGTCGTCCAGGTCAGCGAAGCGCTCCAGCGCTTCGGGGGTGGGCGGCACAATGTAGACCGAGAAAAACAACGCCACGGTCAAAATGGCAATAAAGGGCAAAATCGACTTCAACTGCTGTTGAAGGTAAGTGTCCGCGCCATTCAGGATCCAGCCCCAGACTTCTTGCATCCTGGCTGTACCCTTGTCCTCGCGCATAATCTGTACGCGCAAAAAGATGGCGTACAGCAGGCCAAGAATGGCAACTCCAAAGACACCCCAGATCGCGGCTGTTTCAAATGGAGTAAGTCCCATTGCATACATATTGCTATATTCCTCCCGCAGGAAATGAGATTAAAATGAATTTTAGGCGTGCATGCGCCTAAAATTCAAACAGGCAGATTTTACAGGGGGTGAGCAAATGTGTCAAGCGATGTTCAAAACTCGCCAGAGTTCTCATTGTGAAAATATTTCTGACAATATTCCTCCGCAACAAAAAAAGACCGGCATGCCGGTCTTTTTTTGTTGCCCAGGTCAACGCCGCAGAAATGAGATCAGCGCCCCAAAGATTCCCACAAATCCCAAGCCGAAGATGACCAACCCCATCGGCACACGACTGCTGCGCACGCTGGTCTCATCGACAAAGGTGGGGATCGCCAACGGAGCCGGCGGCGTAAAAGTCGGCAAGCGGGTAGGCGTCATCGGCTCGATGAAGGCCGCGGCCAGCGTCGGGTCGATGGTGGGCGTCGCCAGCGGCGTCGGCGTCGGCGGGGCGTCGACGACCGGCAAAAAAACCTGCGCGGTCAGCGAAACGTTCGGGGCATAAATCCAGCCCACATTGCCGGGCACACCGGGATAGGAGATCATGATCCAGTCGCCGCCAGGCGAGCGTCCTATCGCCGGAGCAGACTGCCCGGACAACAAAACGCCAACCCGGGGGTAGAAATAGGAACTGGGGCCGGATCGCACGTTGACAAAGTCCTGATCCAGGTTGACCGTGATGAACGGGCCGGCAGGCGTCCCGGTCACAGTCGGCACCGAACCGGTCGGCTGCTGGGCCATCACATCCCCTTGCACCGGGCTGCCGAGCGCCAGTCCAACAACGCCAACCGCTGCCAATATCCACAAAGATGGTTTTATCCAGATACGCAACATATTCTCTGCAACTTCCTGATAGGATTTTCGTAAATTCAACAAAACGGATTATAATCGAAAACATGGAACAACGAGTTTTTCACGGAGACCTATCCCCCGCAGACCTTGCCCAGGCATTATTGGCTGCCTTCAACCGCGGCAACCTGCGCGCCCAGATACTGGGCAAAAACGACCAAATGGCCGTACAGATCGCGACCCGTCCCGGCGCGCGTTCCGGCGGACAGACCGCGCTGACCGTATCCATCCAGAAAGTCACGGACGGCGTGCTCGTGCAACTCGGCCAGCAGGCCTGGATGGGCGTCGCGGCCAGCCTGGGACAGACAGCTTTCGCGGCGCTGCGCAACCCGTTCAGCCTGCTGAACCGCCTGGACGACCTGGCGCAGGACATCGAAAACCTGCAACTCAGCGAAAACGTCTGGGAAGTGATCGCCGAGGCGGCCCGCGCGGCAGGCGCCTCGTACCAATTGTCGGAACGATTGGCCCGCCTGACCTGCGAATACTGCGGCACCGCCAACCCGGTCGGCGAACCCAGCTGCATCGCCTGCGGCGCACCGTTGGGAGACGCCCAGCCGCGCACCTGTCCCAACTGCGGCTACGTCGTCACGGGCGAGGAAAGCATCTGCCCCAACTGCCGCCGACCACTGGCCGCATAAAAGCGACTTCCCGCAGGAAAAACCTGTGGGAAGTTTTTTCATCCCATCAAACCATCACACATCCCCAAAAACCTGCGGGTTGACGCAGTGCGGCAGGCGCTTCCCCGCCAGACCGGCCAGCAAATTCTCGCAGGCGATCTCCGCCATCCGCCGGCGCGCGCCATGCGTCGCCGAGCCGATGTGCGGGACGATCAGACAGTTTGGCAGCGCGTACAGCGGATGCTCCGGCGGGAGCGGCTCCGGGTCGGTCACGTCCAGCGCGGCGGCGGCAATCCAGCCTTCCGTCAAGGCGCGCACCAGCGCAGCGCTGTCCACGACCGGACCGCGCGCCGCGTTGACCAGGATCGCGCCGGGCTTCATCGCCCGCAGCGCCGCCTCGTCAATCAGGCCGCGCGTCCGCGGGTTGAGCGGACAATGCAGGCTGACGAAATCGCTCCGGCGCAGCAGCGCCTCCAGCGGGACATATTCCGCGCCGAGCGCCGCTTCGACCTCCGGACGAGGGGCCGGGTTGCTGTACAGCAGGCGCAGGCCAAACCCGCGCGCCCGTTCCGCGACGGCGCGCCCGATCTTGCCCATCCCGACGATACCCAGCGTCGCGCCGCGCAGATCCGCGCCCAGCCAGCCGGTCGGCGACCAGGTTCCCCAGCGGCCCTGGCGGGCGTCCCGCGCCGACTCGGGCAGACGCCGCGCCGCCGAGAGCAGGATGGCCATCGTCAGGTCGGCCGTGGCGTCGGTCAGCACGCCGGGCGTGTGGCCGACGGGAATGCCGCGCCGCGTACAGGCCGGAATGTCAATGTTGTCCACGCCGACGGCCATGTTGCTGACCACGCGCAAACGCGGCGCACGGGCGAGCAGCGCCTCGTCCACGCGGTCGGTCAGCAGGCAAAGGATCCCCTCGGCGACGTCCAAGTGCGCCAGCAATTCGCCGGAGAAGCCGGGCGGCTCCGCCGGGCCGGTCAGCAGGCGGACGCGGCCCGCGAGCGAGGCGATCCATTCGGGGGGCAAGGGATGGGAGAGAAGGATTGTGGGGAGAGACATGGCAGCTCGCAAAAAATCAAAAGGCGAAAAGGAAGGTCAGATCGTTCACGTTCGTTCCCGTCGGGCCGGGTTTGAGCAAATCGCCCAACGCATCGAAAAAGGCGTACGCGTCGTGGCGGCGCAGATAGTCGTCGGGGTCAAGGCCGAGAGCCCGGGCGCACGCCAGCGTCCCGCCGGTGACGACCGCGCCCGCCGCGTCGGTCGGGCCGTCCTCGCCGTCGGTCGCCAGTGTGACCAGCATCACGTCCGGCAAACCAGCCAGGTCAGCAACCGCGGCCAAAGCCAGTTCCTGGTTGCGCCCGCCGCGCCCCGGTGCATCGCCGAGCGTGACCGTCGTCTCGCCGCCCGCACACAGGCAGGCCGGACGCGAGGCAACCCGGCGCAGCTCCGCCGCCAAGTCGCGTCCCACGCGGGCCGCTTCGCCCTGCAGGGCCGTGGTCAACAGGCGAGCGCGAAAACCCTCGCGCTCAGCCTGGGACAATGCGGCCTGTGCGGAGACAGCGTTGCTGCCCACGATCAGGTTGTGCACCCGCGCAAAGAGCGCATCGCCGGGTTTGGGCGTTTCACGGTTGCTTTCCAACGCATTCAAAATGGAGCCGGGCACACGCCGGCGCAAATCGTATCGCGCCAGCACGGCCAGCGCGTCGGCGCTCGTGGTCGGATCGGGCGCGGTCGGGCCGGAGGCGATTGCCTCGAGGGGCGAAGCAACCACGTCGGACAGGAGCAGGCCGATCACCCGGGCAGGAGCCGCAGCACGAGCCAGACCGCCGCCCTTGACGCGGTCGAGATGCCGCCGCAGGGTGTTGATCTCGTCAATGCTGGCGCCGCATCCCAGCAGCGCGGCGGTCAGCGCCTGCATATCCGCCAGCGAAACGCCATCCACCGGCGCGGTCAACAACGCTGAGCCGCCGCCGGAGATCAGGCAAACGACCAGATCGGATTCGGTCATCCC
>JAADGN010000072.1:0-5543 GCA_013152325.1 Chloroflexota bacterium | reverse complement strand
GCCGTCCAGCGCGCAGACTGCGCGCGTCCGGTACGGGGTGTCCCGCAGCGAAAACCGTCAACGGGCCGAGGGGCGCCGGCGGCGCGTGCTTGGCGACGAGCAGACCGCCGGCGACGCGTTCCCCCAGGATGGACAGCAGCGCCTGCGCCATGGATGGCGCGGCCTTCCCGACGGCCAACAGGTAGATGCGGCGGAAACCGTTCAAATCGTATTCGCGCCCGCCCACCCGGAGCACCTGGCCGCTGAGGACAACCTGACGCTCCACAGCCAGGGCCGGATCGGCGGCAGTCAACGCGGCAGACAGGATGCGCTTCACCGCCGGGCCCTGCGCGTGTCGATCAAGCGAGTGCGAATGCAGCCTGGAAACAAAAGTCATCATCCCAAAGATGATAGCACCGAGAGGCGTAACTGACAACAGATTTGATACCATCTCCGGGCGGGAACCTCGTCCCCCGGACTAAGGTCAGACTTGCATAAACGGGAACGCCCCCCTATAATAGCCACAAGGAACAACGTCGTGGGAAAAGGCCCATGTTATGAAAATAAACCTGAACAAGCTTGAAAGCCGCCTGCAAGAACTGATTGAAGTACATTTGGCCAATTACCTGCCCGGCAAGAAGAAAGAAAGTCTTGTCGCGCAACAACTGGCCGCGGCTATGCAATCCAATTTGACGGAAGAGGATGGCGAAAAACTGGCGCCGAACGTATACACGCTGGTCGCGCATCCGGACCTGGTGCAAAAATGGCAGGCGGACAAAAAAATGATCGAGGCCTTCAAGCAGGTATTGGACACGGCGGCCAACGAAGCGGAACTCAAATTTGCCGCGCCGCCGACGATCACGCTCGCGCCCGACGACGCGCTCGCCAGCGACGAAGTACACATCGTCGCCTCGCACCGCGTCGAAGCGATAGAAGAGACGCAGGGTATGCCATCCGAGGCGGACGATGACGAGGAAGCCCTTGCAGACAGTCTGCCAGCCAATGCCTTCCTGATCGTACACGGGACAAAAGTATTCCCGCTCCAGGAATCCGTGGTCAACATCGGCCGGCGCATAGAGAACCAACTGACCATCGACGACCCGCGCATCTCTCGCAACCACGCCCAACTGCGCGCCATCAAAGGCCGTTTCGTGATCTTCGACCTGGATTCCACCGGCGGCACATTCGTCAACGGACAGCGCACCAACCAGACCGTTTTGTATCCGGGCGACGTGATCTCGCTGGCGGGCGTCCCGCTCATCTTCGGGCAAGACAACCCGCCATCGCAGCTCGACCTGTCCAACACCGCCCCCATGCCCGCATCATCCACCGAGCGCCCAACTGCTGTTCTGCGCGATATGCGCGATACCGTTGAATTCGAGAAAAAAAAGAAGAAATGAGCGGCCCCATTCTGTTGGCACTGCGCATCGGGCTGACCGTCAGCCTGTATGCTTTTCTCGGCTGGGCGCTGCTGACGCTCTGGCAAAACGTGCAGCAGGAAAGCGCGCTGCTGGCCGCACGCAAGGTCCCGGCCATTGACCTGATCAGCCAGGACGCACAGGCCGAACCGGTCGTCCGCCACTTCGCCCAGCCAGAAATCACGCTGGGACGAGACCTGCACTGCGAAGTCCCGCTGGATGACGAAACGGTCTCTGCCCGCCACGCCCGGCTGACCTACCACCACGGACAATGGTGGCTGGAAGACCTCGGCTCGACCAACGGCACCACACTGAACCAGGAGCGCGTCTCCACGCCGACCGTGGTCATCACCGGCGATCAGATCGGCTGCGGCAAGGCCACGCTCACAGTACGCCTTGCCAGCGACAGCTTGTCGCCGCCCACCCAAAGGGTATAATCATCTGGCCCGTTGGCTGTTCGCCCAATGCAATCTCAGCCGTTCACAAAACGGCTAAAAACCTGTCCGAAAAATGCGTAGTAGCGACTTTTAGTCGCTGTTTGACGGCTGAAGCCGTTACTACAAAAGAATTTTCGGATAGATACTAAAGTCGTCATCACAAGGAAAACCATATGCCCGAAAACATCGCGTTAGCAATTATCGGCGGTTCCGGCCTATACACCATACCCGGCCTGAGCGACACCCAGGAGTACAACCCGGGAACTCCCTTCGGCAAACCCAGCGCCCCGATCATGGTCGGGATGCTGGAAGGGCAGCGCATCGCTTTCCTGGCCCGGCACGGCATCGGGCACCATCTCACGCCCGGCGAAGTCAATTACCGCGCCAACATCTACGCCCTGAAATCGCTCGGCGTGGAACGCGTGGTCAGCATCAGCGCTTGCGGTTCGCTGCGCGACGACTACGCGCCCGGCGAGTTGGTCGTCCCCGACCAACTTTTCGACATGACGCGCAACCGCGCCCAGACGTTCTTCGACGAGGGGCTGGTGGCACACGTCAGCGTAGCCGACCCGTTCTGCCCCGACCTGTCCGCCCAAATCCTGGCTGCGGTTCGGGAAACGGGAGCCGTTGTCCATGAGGGCGGCGCGTTCATCACCATCGAGGGGCCGCGCTTCTCGACCAAGATCGAATCGAACACCTTCCGCGCCTGGGGCATGTCCATCATCGGCATGACCGCCTCCCCCGAAGCCTTCCTGGCGCGCGAGGCCGAGTTGTGTTACGGCGTGATGGCGCACGTCACCGACTACGACGTCTGGCACGTCAGCGAAGCGCCGGTGACGGTCGAAATGGTCATCCAGACGTTGAACAAAAATACGGAGACCGCGCAAAAAGCCATCCACAACCTGGCGCGCGCGCTCAAGGAAAAGCGCGACTGCGAATGCAGCAACGCCCTGGCTGGCGCGCTCATCACCCGCCCAAGCGTAATCCCCTCGAAGACGCGCAAGAAGCTTGACCTGCTGGTGGGGAAATACTTGTCCAAAAATTCACGCTAGTCCACATGACCGACCAAACCCAGGGCCGCCTGCTAAAACTGGCGGCCATCTTTCTTGGCCTTTATGCCGTCATCCTGACGCTCTCCCCGGCTGTCCGCGAGCGCTCATGGGACGTGGACTACCGCTGGGCGCATTGGCTGGGGCTGTTCGTCTGGATCGGGATGACGTGGCTGGCGCACCGCGCCACCGCCCACTACCTGCCCGACCGCGACCCCTACCTGCTGCCAATCGCATCCCTGCTCAGCGGATGGGGACTGCTGACCATCTGGCGGCTGACGTTCACCTTCGGCCTGCGTCAAACCATCTGGCTCGCGATCAGCGTCGCCGTCTTTGTCGCCGCCCTGCGCCTGCGCGACCTGCTCGCCGCCCTGCGCCGCTACAAATACCTCTGGCTGACCGGCGGCCTTATCCTGACCGCCCTGACCCTGTTCTTCGGCAGCAACCCCGCTGGCATCGGTCCGCGCCTGTGGCTGAGCTGCTGCGGCGTCTATTTCCAGCCCTCCGAACCGCTCAAACTGCTGCTGGTCATCTACCTGGCCGCCTACCTCGCCGACCGCATGCCGCTGAGCGGACAAGCCGCCTTCCCGCTTATCTTCCCAACGATTTTGCTCACCGGCCTGGCGCTGCTCCTGCTGCTCGTCCAGCGCGACCTGGGCACGGCCTCCATCTTCATCGTCCTGTACGCCATCGTCCTGTACCTGGCGGCCGGCCGCAAACGCGTCCTGCTGGTCAGCGCGGCCGCGCTCGGTCTGGCCGGCTTGCTCGGCTACCGTCTGATCGACATCGTGCGTCTGCGCCTGGACGCCTGGCTCAATCCCTGGGGCGACCCCAGCGGACGCGCTTACCAGATCGTCCAGTCCTTGCTGGCGATTGCCAACGGCGGCTTGTGGGGACGCGGCCCCGGACTGGGAAATCCCGGCTTCGTACCGGTGGCCCACTCCGACTTCATCTTCGCAGCCATTGCGGAGGAGGCGGGTCTCATCGGGACCATCGGCCTGCTTGCGCTCCTGGGCATTTTCCTGGCCCGAGGGCTGCACACCGCCCTGCGCGCGCCGAACAAATTCCGCCGCCTGCTGGCCGCCGGGCTGACAACCTACCTGGGCACGCAAAGCCTGCTCATCATCGGCGGCAACGAGCGCCTGCTTCCGCTAACAGGTGTGACGCTGCCCTTCGTCTCGTATGGCGGCTCGTCGCTGTTGACGTCCTACCTGGCGCTGCTCATCCTGATCACCATCAGCGGCGAATCTGACGAGCCGGCCCCCCTCCCCGCGCCGCAGCCCTATCTTGTCTTGGGCGGCCTGCTGGGAATCGGACTGGCTGCTGCGGCTGTGGTGAACGGCTGGTGGGCCGTCGTGCGCGGCCCCGAACTGCTGACCCGCACCGACAACCCCCGCCGCGCCCTCTCCGACCGTTACGTGCCGCGCGGCGCCCTGCTCGACCGTTCGGATACGCCCATCAGCATCACGCGAGGCGAGACCGGCGGCCTTTGGCGCGATTATCAATATCCCGATCTCGCGCCCGTTACTGGTTATGCGCATCCCGTTTACGGCCTCGGCGGCCTGGAAGCAAGGCTCGACGATTACCTGCGCGGGCTGGATGGCAACCCCGCCACGCTGACCTGGTGGCACCACCTGCTCTACGGCCAGCCGCCGCCCGGACTGGACGTCCGTCTCAGCCTCGACCTCGACCTGCAAGCCCGCGCCGACACGCTGCTCGGCGGCCATGCCGGGGCCGTCGTGCTGCTCAACGCCCAAAATGGCGAGATCCTGGTCATGGCCTCGCACCCCACCTTTGACCCGAACACGTTCGACGAGAACGGTGAAACGTTGCTGCGTGACCCCGACTCGCCGCTGCTCAACCGCGCCGCGCTTGGAAGCTACCCGCTCGGCGGGGAACTGGCCGCCGTGTTCGGGAAGGACGCAGGGAGTCTTGCTGCGTTCGGGCTGACCAGCGCCCCACAACTGCGCCTGCAAGTCGCCGCGCCGACGACGCCCAACGCGGCGGGCGGATTGCGCGTCAGTCCGCTGCAAATGGCGCTGGCCGCGGCCGCTCTCAGCAACGGCGGCACGGTCCCCGCGCCGCGCATCGCGCTGGCCGTGAACACGCCCCAGAGCGGATGGGTGATCTTGCCCGCGCTGGGGAAACCCCTCGAGGCGGTATCCAGCCAAACTGCGGAGCGTACCGCCCAATCCCTGATCACGGCGGGGAAACCCTACTGGCAGATCCTCTCGTCAACCGACTCGTCCGTCACCTGGCTGCTGACCGGAACGCCGCCCGATTGGGGCGGCGCGTCGTTGACGCTGGTCGTCCTGCTCGAGGAAGAGAATCACGTCCTGGCGGAGTCCATCGGGCAGGGCATGCTGGAAGCTGCGCTGGGACCCTGACGAAAACAAAGGACGGTCTTTTGCGGGCAACGTCCCGCGCCCAAAAAGGGGCCGGCCCTTCGGAAGGGTCGGTCCCTTTCCTTTCCCAGCACCAAAAGATCGGCGCTGAGAACCTTTGTGTCACTTTGGGGGTTTCAACAATCGCACGCGTTAATTGAAAAATACGAGGTGTTAGGAGTAACCAAATATGAGCGCAAATAAAACAGCAGACAATCCTTCCGGAACAACCCCATCTTTCTTCAAGCGATCAAACGTGCAACAGGAAGTGATCCC